>CALQUO020000032.1 GCA_943333775.2 Methylotenera oryzisoli | reverse complement strand
GCATTCAATTCCATGCGTTTTCCCTCAAACAGCATGTCTAGGCCTAGGTCTTCTATGACCGGCCAGCCGGTGCCGTACTCCATGAGCGAATGGTTCAATTTAGCCGTGACGCGAAATTGGCCCAGATTTGGTAGAGGGCTATTTTGTTTGTCGACAAAAGGAAAGTCTGCCAAGCGGCCTTTGATGACCACGTTCACGTCTTCTATTTGACCGCTTAGTATGGACGTGTCCAACCAATGCAGGGTGGTCTCGCCCAGTGCCTTAGGATAATAGCGCAATGCGTATTTAGCATCGGCTTTAGCTATGTGGGCTTTTAAATCTAAATAATCGCCTTTGGTGCTGTCCATCAAGAAGTTTGCGTTGACTGAGGCAGACAAATCGGGGTTGCTTATGCTTAATTGGTCGACATGGATGTTAGTAGCCTGCTCTTTGTGGCTCCAACTGATGCTGCCATTGATGCTGTCCACCGCAGTTGGGTAGCGCAATATGGAGGTCAAGTCTAACTTAGCATGGGTCGTGCTCAATTGAAGTTTACCAGCCTTTTGATTAGCGCTGAGGGTGCCGCTTAAGTTGCTAAAGCCAGGCAGGTTTTCATGTGCAGCCAGATTTAAATTTTGAAACTTGGTTTGCACTTGGTAGCCAATGGTTTTGCCTAAGCTGGTTTGCCAGTTTAAGTTCAGCATGCTGAGCTGCCCGCTGGGGGCAAGCTGCTTGATTGTATCTTGCCATGCCTGCGTGATGGGTAGTTGTGCGACGTGCGCTTGTAGCATGGCCAAATCCAATTTATCCAATTGCACTTTAAGGGTCTTCTTAGCCGAGTTGCTTTTAAGGTAATGCACCGTGGCATCTTGCAAAATTAAGTCCTGATTGTTCTGCACAGTCAAATGCATGGCGCTATAGCTTTCATCGGTATTGGTCTTAGCCCACCCTAGTTCACCGCTAAAGCTCCGCATGATTAAGGCGGTGTTTTGTGCGGGAAGATCTAATTGCAGGTCGCTTAAGGCCAGTTTGCTGGTGATGCTATGCCATTGCTGGTTTTCAAACGCCATGACCAGCTTGACGTCGCCACGGCCATTTTTTAGGGCTACGCTAGGGCTGAGTAAGCGGTAATCGACCCAAGCTTGGTATGCCATTAAGTCAACGTTTTTAATGTTCAACTCCAGTTGGCCGTGCCAATTGGCAAGCTGACTGACGTCGCTGCCATAAAGGTTGGCTTGCAAATATATCGGCGAACTGGTGCCGCTCGAAGGTAGGGCGTTGAGGCTGATTTGATGGCTTTTAAGCAAGCGTTTCCAAGGTGGACTTTGCACCGACAAATTGAGCTTATCTAAACTTAAGGCTGGGGCGCCACGCAACTCGTCTACCCAGACCACCTTGGCGTCGCTGACATTCAACGCGCTCTGGCGCAGGAGCCAATTGGCCAATTTCGGTTTGGCTGGGCCCTGCATGCTGATGCCCGCCACAAAAAGCTCACCTTGAGCGTTACGCCTAATAGTGAGTTCGGGTGAATGTAAACTAAAGTTGGCTAGGCGCGGCTCAAGTAAGGGTAGGCTGAGCCAGGATAGGCTTAAGTCGGTATTTTTAAGTTGCAGGGCAGGGCGATTTTGCGCGTCGTATAAACCAATGTCTGATACGACAAAGTGGGGATTAATGCCTTGCCAACCCACTTGAATTTGGCCTATGACTATTTTTTGCTGAGCGAGCTTGCTGGCAAATTGTGCGATGTCATTTTTGTAGAGGTTGATGTTGGGGAATAGCCAAAACTCGATGCATAAAGCGCCGGCAATTAAAATGACGGCAATGCTGCTGATCAGCCAAAAGGCAAGACGATAAACCAACAGCAGGGACTTTTTGACCATATTGGCGAGCTTGGGCTTTAATTGAATTAAGTTGCAACTTACATTCTACTTCAATACCCATCATAACAAACAAATTGTCGGGTGTTCGATAGCCGTCGGTTGCGAAGTGAAATTATTTTAAAAATAGCGGCTTTGTACTTTAGAATATCGACTGGCTCGGATACCCTGACGCCCTCCCTAATTTAAGCGCTGATCCCTTGATTCAATTAAAACAACTCACTTTAGTTCGTGGTTTAAAAATCCTGATTCAAGGGGCGACATTGCAACTGCACCCCGGCCATAAAGTGGGCTTAACCGGCGCCAACGGAGCCGGCAAATCTTCTTTATTTGCCTTGCTGCGCGGTGAAATGCAGTTGGAAGCGGGTGATTTGGACATGCCTTCCAGTTGGGTGATTGCGCACGTGGCGCAAGAAACACCGGCGCTGGCCATGCCTGCGATTGAGTTTGTATTAGACGGTGACGCTGAGTTGCGACAAATTGAAGCGGCGCTGGCCGCGGCTGAAACTTCCCATCAAGGCGAGTTAATTGCTGAATTGCATCACCGGTTGCTCGATATTGAGGGCTACAGCGCCAAGGCGCGAGCGGCCGAGTTGCTTAGTGGCTTAGGCTTTAGTCAAGCCAATTTGCAGCAAGCGGTAGCGACCTTTTCCGGTGGTTGGCGGGTGCGTCTTAATTTGGCGCGGGCCTTAATGTGCCGCTCCGATTTGCTGTTGCTCGACGAGCCAACCAACCATTTGGATTTAGATGCAGTGATTTGGTTAGAAGGCTGGCTGCAATCTTACCGCGGCACACTGATATTGATTTCGCATGATAGGGATTTTTTAGACGCCATCGTTAATCACATTGCCCACATAGAGCAGCAGAACTTGACGCTATACCGAGGCGGCTACTCGGATTTTGAGCGGCAACGTGCAGAGAAACTGGCCTTGCAACAAGCCATGTTTGAGAAGCAGCAGCGTAAAGTCAGCCATTTGCAAAGCTATATCGATCGTTTTCGGGTGCAGGCGACTAAGGCACGGCAAGCGCAAAGCCGCATTAAGGCTTTAGAGCGCATGGAAATGATTTCAGCCGCGCACGTGGACAGCCAATTCAATTTTGAATTTAGGTTGCCCTTGGCCGCGCCTGATCCACTTTTGGTGTTGGATGAGATGGCAGTGGGTTACCAGGGCGTGCCGCTGATTAAGGACATCGTCCTAGCCATCAGGCCAGGCGAGCGCATAGGCTTATTGGGCCGTAACGGCGCCGGTAAGACAACCTTAATAAAATTGCTTGCCAAAGAGCTGGTGCCTTTATGCGGCAAGCGCGTGGAAGGCAAGGATTTAAAAATAGGTTACTTTGCTCAGCACCAATTGGAGCAACTGCGTCTTGATGAGTCGCCTTTGCAGCACATGATGCAGTTGGATCCTTTGACTCGCGAACAAGAGCATTTGAATTTTTTAGGCGGCTTTGACTTCAAAGGTGATATGGCGAGATCGCCGTGCTTGAATTTCTCCGGCGGTGAAAAGTCTCGCTTAGCCTTGGCTTTACTGATCTGGACGCGGCCGAATTTGTTGCTGCTCGATGAGCCCACCAATCATTTAGATCTGGAAATGCGCCATGCCTTGACCATGGCCTTGCAAGACTACCAAGGTGGGGTGGTGTTGGTCTCGCATGATAGGGCCTTACTGCGAGCCACTTGCGATGAATTTCTGTTGGTGGCCGACGGACAAGCTGTGCCTTTTGATGGCGACTTGGAAGCCTATAGCTTGTGGTTAAATGAACAACGCATAAAAGAAAAACAAAGCGTGCAGGCAGCACTTGAAGTCAAACCGGTTAAGCAAGATAGGGCCATGAACAAGGCTGAACGCCAAGCCAGAATAGCCGAGCGCCGGCCCTTACTTAAAGAGGTGGCCGATTTGGATAGTCGCATCGCAGTCTGGCAGGAAGAAAAGCTGGCATGCGACGCGCGATTGAACGACAACGACTTATACAGCGCCGCGGATAAAACCGCCTTGCAGGATTTGCTGAAAAAGCAGGCCGAACTCATTAAACAAATCGAACAGGCCGAAGAGCGTTGGTTGGATTTGCACGAATGCTTAGAGGGACTGCCCGTGCTAAATTAACTTTGGCTGGATAACGACGCCCGCATCAGGCAACATTAATAACATCTGTAAAGACATACGAGGACACACTATGGAAATTCAATATTCAAAACGCATTAAGCTTTTGCATGCTTTGTGCTTAGCGGAAACCCTGCTTGACGATGAGCAAAAGCCGAATACCGATTTAAACGATTACGATGCGCTGGCCGCCGCCGATTATTTAAGTTGCTACGTCACCTTCAAGGCCATACAGGTGGCCGAACGCTCGCCCATAGCCGAACGCAGTGAAAACTTTGACATGCTTAGTGTCTACCAAGCTTATGCCTTGCTAGCCTACGCGTTTTTTACCACGCCATTGGCGCAAGAAGACATCGCGCCCAATTTAGGCGTGGCTCAGATCACCATTGCAAAAACCTTGTTTGCAGGCTTGCCGGATGCCGAATTAATTGAAATCATTGAATCTGGGTTTCATAAATTCCAGTTGATAGGCGATGCCGAAGCGGCGCACTGGTCTGAATTCAGAGAAAATTTAGATAAGCTGACGGTGGCCTTTGTGATTGCCGGTACCGATGATGAAAGCCCGCACAGCATGGCTGAAATCACGCCTATATTTGGTCAGTTATTAAGCCAGTTATGCGAGGCTTTTAATAACGTCTAATGCCCGTCCGGCTGGTTGCCGGATAGGTAATACCAGCGCCGGTCGAGTTTGATGAATTCACTGAGTTCGTGCAAGTGGTAGGCTTTGCCTGATAGCTTGTATCGTGCGATAAATTCCACTGTGGCCTTATTGTCTTGCTCTGGTTTGGCTAGTTTAATGGTAAGCCCTATCCATTTGATCGCCGGCTCCTTGCTGAGATCCAGGCTGCTCGGCCTGCTGTCGGGGTGCCAGGTGGCTAAAAGATACTCAGGCAACTCTAAGGCGTAGGCGCTGTAACGAGATCGCATCAAGGTAAGCGCATTGGGTGCAGGGTGGCCATGATGATAGGGCTGACAGCACTCGCTGTAGTTTAAGCCGCTTTTGCAGGGGCAGGTTGGCGTGGCTGTTGGTTTGCTTAGGGACTTAGGTGAGCTCACGAGTTTCTAAAAATTCGATGTCTGGGTAGCGCTCTTGGGCCATTTGTAAGTTCACGCGGTTTGGCGCTAAGTAGACGTATTCATTTGCACCATCCATAGCCACATTAAACCCGTATTTATCTGCTATCGCGCTTAAATCACTGTCTTTACCGCGCAACCAACGCGCGGTGTAACAATCGTAATTTTCAAACACGATGTCCACGCCGTATTCGTGCTCTAAGCGATGGGCCACAACTTCAAATTGCAACATGCCGACTGCGCCCAAAATCAAATCATTGCTTAATATTGGACGGAACAATTGCGACGCCCCTTCTTCAGCTAGTTGTTGAAGACCCTTTTGCAATTGCTTCATTTTTAATGGATTTTTTAATCTTGCTTTACGGAAAAATTCTGGGGCAAAAGAGGGTAAGCCAGTGAATTTGAGGTTTTCATTTTCACTAAAGGTATCGCCCACTTTGATGGTGCCGTGGTTGGGTATGCCTATGATGTCACCGGAGTAAGCTTCATCCATGGTGGTGCGATCTTGTGCCATAAAGGTGATGGCATTGTTTACTGCCATCAACTTGCCGGTGCTGACTTGTTTGATTTTCATGCCACGTTCAAAGCGACCGGAACACACCCTTAAAAAGGCAATGCGATCGCGGTGCTTTGGGTCCATATTGGCTTGAATTTTAAAGACAAAGCCAGAAAATTTATTCTCATCCGGCGCCACGCTGCGACTGGCCGCATTGCGCGCCAGTGGCGCAGGCGATAGATCGACCACCGCATCCAATAACGATTGCACACCAAAGTTATTGATGGCTGAACCAAAGTACACTGGGGTTTGCTTGCCGCTTAAATAGCGTTCGGCATCAAAGCTGTGCGATGCGCCGCGGACCAATTCCACGTTGATACGCAATTCTTCCGCGACTGATCCCAGCACTTCATCCAAGCGAGGGTTGTCGAGGCCTTGGATGATTTCAGAGGTGCCTTTCTCGGCCCGTGGGTCAAAGAAGGCGATACTGTCGGTATAGAGGTTGTAAACGCCCCTAAAGCTTTTACCCATCCCTATAGGCCAAGTCATGGGCGCGCATTCCATGCCCAATGTGGTTTCTATCTCATCCAGCAACTCTATGGGTTCACGGCTTTCGCGATCCAGTTTGTTGATGAAGGTGACGATGGGGGTATCACGCATGCGACACACATTTAATAGTTTGATGGTTTGCGCTTCAACACCATTCACCGCATCAATCACCATGACCGCTGAATCGACCGCGGTTAGGGTGCGGTAGGTGTCTTCAGAGAAGTCGTCGTGGCCTGGGGTGTCTAGTAAGTTAATCATGTGTTCGCGGTAGGGGAACTGCATGACTGATGAAGTCACAGAAATGCCGCGTTGCTTTTCCAATTCCATCCAGTCCGACGTGGCATGGCGTGAAGCCTTGCGGCCACGCACTTCGCCGGCAACTTGTATGGCGCCCCCAAACCACAATAACTTTTCAGTTAAGGTGGTTTTACCCGCATCCGGGTGCGAAATAATGGCAAAGGTGCGGCGGCGTTTTATTTCACCTTGTAAGGCGATAGGCGCAAGTGTGGACATGGGTTAAGCGGATCTTTGATTTAAGACAAGGGCGCCATTTTACCTTAAATTGGCCTAGAATAAATCATGCCTATAGGCTTATGCGACTTCGCCTGCTTGGGCAGTAAACAGGGGTTTTATTCACGCTGGGCTAGCGCCATGTCCCGTTTCCGCTGGCGTTCCTGGCGGAGGCTGTAAAGTGTGGTGGCGATGACGACTATGGAGACGACGACGATGGTCACCGTGGCAAGCGCATTGATGCTGGGATTTAAGCCTAAGCGCGCGCGGGAAAAAATCACCATGGGCATGGTCGAGTAGCCTGGCCCAGACAAGAAGGACGATAAGACCACGTCATCAAAAGACAAGGTGAAGGTGAGCAAGAAGGCCGATAGCAAAGCCGGCATGATCAATGGTAAGGTCACCAAGCTAAAGACTTGCCATGGTCGGCAGCCTAAATCCATGGCGGCTTCCTCCAGTTTGCTGTCCATTTCCGTTAAGCGCGAACGCACTACTACAGTGGCGTAAGCCGTGCCAAGTAAGGCGTGGCCTAGCAATATGGTGAATAAGCCGCGCTCAGGGTAGCCTAGGGCTTGTTGCACGGACACAAGCATCAGCAATAAGGATAGGCCAACAATCACGTCTGGCATCACCAAGGGCGTGCTAGCTAAAGAGGACAGCAAACCGCGACCAGTGAAGCGCCGATAACGGTTTAAGGCAAACGCACTGAACAGCCCAAAAAACACCGAGACCAAGGCCGATAAGAAAGCAATTTGAAGGGATAACATGACGGCGGCGATCAAGTCGCTGTCTTGCATTAAGGCTTTATACCAACGCAAGCTGGTATGGCTCCATACCGTGACCAATTGCGAGTCATTAAACGAGTAGGCGACCAGGGTAAAGATGGGCAGAAATAAAAATGCATAGACCACCAACATCCAACTGCGGCCAAACCATTTAAGCGCGGTGCTATTCATGTTTTATGCGCGCCCCTCGGATTGCAGTTTGTTGTAAATAGCCAAAGGTAGCATGATGAGTAACAGCATGACTATGGTCACGGCGCCTGCCATGGGCCAATCATTGTTGCTAAAAAACTCGTCCCACAATACGCGACCTATCATTAAGGTGTTGGGGCCGCCCAGTAGTTCGGGGATCACGTATTCGCCGACCGCGGGGATGAACACCAGCATGCAACCAGCCACTATGCCGGCTTTGGATAAGGGCACGGTAATCAGCCAAAAAGTTTTAAACGGATGGCAACCTAAGTCTGCTGCCGCTTCCAAGTAGCGAGCATCCAGTTTGGATAGGTTGGCATACAGCGGCAATATCATAAAGGGCAGGTAAGAGTAGACCATGCCTATCAACAAGGAGAACGGCGTATTGAGTATCTCGATCGGGCTGTCTATCCAGCCTATAGCCAGCAAGGCGTTGTTAATCAAACCGTTGTTAACCAACAGGGTTTTCCAGGCGTAAATACGCAGTAAAAAAGAGGTCCAAAACGGCAACATAATCAGCATGACCAATAAGGCTTGCCATTGTTTGGGCGCGCGCGCCATGAAGTAAGCAAACGGGTAGCCCAGCCCTAAGCAAATCACCGTGGTGTAAAAGGCGTAGCTTATGGAGGATAAATAGGTGGCCAGATACAGCTCGTCTGAGGCTAAAAACAAATAGCTGCTGACGTCTAATTTGATGCTAGGCCAAGCCCCTTGCCAGCTCACCATGCCCGATACCGCGGTAGATTGCATTTCCGATAGGCTGATTTTAAGCACGATTAATACTGGTAGGAAGGCCAAGATCAAGAACCAAGCATAAGGCAGGCCTATGACCAAGCGACGCCCAGTTAGCCATGACGGTATGCTGTTCTTCAATGTTTGCATGAGGCTGGCCATTATTGCGTCAACAGCACCATCGCGTTGTCGCCCCAACTGGCGTATACCTGGTCACCCCAGCTTAAATCGGCATTATCCTCATCGACGTGACTTTGTACTTGCACTTGCAGCACTTTGCCACTGGCCAGTTTTACATGGTAGTTGGTGTGTGCGCCAAAGTAGGTCATCTCTGTTATCACGCCGCCAACATGGTTGATTTTAGCCGAAGGTTTTTTGTGGCTGAGCAGCATTTTTTCTGGCCGTATGGCCACGCCCACCGCCATGTCTACATGACAGGCTTGGTTAGATGGGACGCGCAGCAAGGCGTCGGCACATTCAACGTCTATGCATTGGGCTTGCGCTGAATTCGCCGGACTTTGTTTGACTAGGCCGTCAAAAATGTTAACGCTACCAATAAAATCCGCCACTTGTCGGCTGTTAGGCTGTTGGTAAATGTCCTTGGGCGAACCTACTTGTAAAAACGACCCTGCGCTCATGACGGCCATGCGCGTCGCCATGGTCATGGCTTCTTCTTGATCATGGGTCACCAACACGCAGGTCACGCCGACTTCTTTTATGATGTTAACTAATTCTATTTGCGTGCTGACACGCAATTTTTTATCTAGGGCGCCTAAGGGTTCATCCAGTAATAAAAGCTTGGGTTGTTTGGCTATGCTGCGGGCCAAGGCCACCCGTTGTTGCTGACCGCCCGATAGCTGATGCGGTTTGCGTTTGGTGTACTGGCTTAGTTGCACCAGTTTCAACATGGCCTCCACCCGCTCAGCAATGGCCTCTTTAGCCATGCCGTCACGCCGCAAGCCAAAAGCGATATTGTCGCTGACGCTTAAATGCGGGAACAGCGCATAAGACTGAAACATCATGTTGATGGGCCGTTGGTAAGCGGCCAAGTCAGTGATGTCTGTCCCACCTAAGTAAATTCGGCCTTGGCTTGGCGTCTCAAAGCCTGCTAGCATGCGCAATAAGGTGGATTTGCCACAGCCTGAGCCGCCCAATAAGGCGAAAATTTCCCCGCTGGCCACGTTCAGCGTGATTTGATCCACCGCCTTGATGTGACCGTCGTAAATTTTACTGACGCCCTCTATGCGCAATAAGGGCTCGTTGGCTAATGCGGATGTGCTAGTGTTTTCCATCCTTACAATCCTGTTTTAAAGCGAGTAAATAAACGGGTCATGATGCGTCTGGTGCCATTGTCCACCGTGCCGGGTGGGATAAGCCTAGCCACGTCGCTGGGAGCTAAAAAAATAGTGGGGTTATGCCTAATGGATTCGTCGACAAACGGGCTGGCAGCTTGATTCGGATTGGCAAAGGACAAGGCGTTGGTCAAGCTGGCATGCACTTGCGCGCGTAGTATGTAATTGATAAACAGATGGGCATTGTTTGGGTGGGGCGCATCGGCCGGAATAGCCATTGTGTCCATGAACATCAGGCCGCCGGTTTTAGGCAACAAGGCCACAATGTTTTGGGTCAAATTATTTTCCTTGGCGCGTTTTCTGGCCAAGTTGAAATCACCGGCCCAGCCCAGCGCCACGCAGACTTGGCCGCTTGCTAAGTCTTCAATTTGGCCGCCAGAATTAAAGCGCTTGATGTCGGGCCGTACTTTTTTCAACATGGCAAAAGCGGCTTGGTAATCCGAGACATTTTTGCTGTAG
>CALQUO020000031.1 GCA_943333775.2 Methylotenera oryzisoli | reverse complement strand
GTCCTTTCCGGGATGAAATCTAGTTGCGCTTGCGTGCCATTTAACCAGCCCTTGCCGGCAAAGCCACCAGAGCCTATAGCGATCATTGCCTGTATCGTGTGGTAGCCTGAACCGAGCGGATCTTGGCTGGGGTCAAATAAAATTTCAATGCGGCGGCGCTGGTAATCATGCAATAGCGTCCACAAAAATGGCGCGGCGGCGACCAAACTTAGGGTGCCCCCTAAGAGCAACTTCCAACTCAACCCGGCCAAAAACAATACATAAAAACCCGCTGCGGCAATCAACAAAGCCGTGCCTAAATCCGGCTGTTTCATGACCAAGGCAACCGGCACCAACAATAACATGCCGGCTTGAGCAAAATGCTTGGCGCTAGGCCGAACTTCCAGTTTGGTAAAGTACCAAGCCAACATCATGGGCATGGCGATGCGCATGATTTCAGATGGCTGTATCTTGGTGACCCCTAAATTAAGCCAACGCTGCGCACCATGACTGGAAGAGCCTACCAATTCAACGGCTACCAGCAAGACCACACCCAATACATAAAGCGGCATGGCTATTCGTTCGAGTTGATGCGGCGCGATATTGGCCGCCAACCACATGACAGAAAAGGCCAATACTATGTTTACGGTTTGATAGTAAACCTTGGAAAAATCCTGGCCAGAGGCACTGTACAACACAAACAATCCCACCATTAAGGTAAAAAACAAGCAGCCCATCAAAAACGAATCAATGTACACCAGCAAAGGTTTTAAGAATTTATTCATCGTGCTCGCTTTCGTTGTGACCAGCAGGTTGAAACGCTGAAGCCTTTACCGGATTAATGGCAGGCTCGTTTGGCAATTTGCCTAATAGATAATAATCCATGACTTTTCTTGCGATAGGGCCAGCTGCCGAGCCACCATGGCCACCGTTTTCAACTATCACTGCCAAGGCGATGCTGGGGTTGTCGGCTGGTGCATAGGCAATGAACAAGGCATGGTCTCTATGCCTCTCATTGATGCTTCTGCTATCGTATTTGGCATTTTGTTTAATGCCTATCACCTGCGCAGTACCAGTTTTTGCCGCAATGCTGTAGCCTGCGTTCGCGCCGACACTGGCAGCCGTCCCGCCAGGCAACGTTACGTCCATCATGCCTTGCTTAACAATAGCTATGTTTTCCGCCTTCAAGGCGATGCGATCTTGCACCACTGGCGCCACTCTAACGGTGCGGCCGGTCACAGGTGATTGCATCGCCACCACCATGTGCGGACGCATGCTCACACCATTGTTAGCCAAGGTGGCGGTGGCTTGGGCCAACTGCATGGGCGTCACCAAAGTATAGCCTTGACCTATGCCGACTATCACCGTTTCACCTTGATACCATGGCTGTTTAAAACGGCGCATTTTCCACACAGGGGTGGGCAACAAGCCGGCGTTTTCACCGCGGATGTCGATACCCGATTTAGCCCCAAAACCAAAGTGACGAACAAAATCTGTCAGCCTGATTATGCCTAAATCCAAAGCCAATCCATAAAAGAAAGTGTCACAAGAAACGGTAATGGCTTTTTGCATGTCCACAAAGCCGTGGCCGTCAGGCTTCCAATCCCGATAACGGTGGCGACTATTGGCCAATGAATAGTAACCAGGGTCGCTAATGCGGTAAGGCGGCAAGCGATTAGCATTTTCCAATCCAGCCATGGCAACAAAAGGCTTAAAGGTAGAGCCAGGCGGGTAAATGCCTCGTATCGGACGGTTGACCAATGGCTTATCCAGCGACGCATTGAGCCAATTCCAATTGTCCACATCGATGCCATCGACAAACAAATTCGGATCAAAACCGGGCTGGCTGACGTAGCTTAATACCGCACCGGTTTTTGGATTAATCGCCACCAAGGCGCCACGTCTATTGCCGAAAGCGGTCTCAGCAATTTCCTGCAATTTGCTGTCCACAGACAAGACAAGATTGGTCCCCGGCGTCGGTGCCGATCTTGCTATGACCCGAACAGCATGGCCATCGGCATCGGTCTCCACTTGCTCAAAGCCGGACTGACCATGCAACTGCGTTTCGTAAAACTGCTCCACACCGCTTTTGCCTATGTGATAGGAGCCTTTGTAATTAGACAAGTCTCCAGATTTTTCTAGCGCGACTAAATCTTTGTTGTTGATGCGACCGATGTAACCAATCATGTGCGCGCCAAATTTGCCCAAAGGGTAATGGCGATACAAACGTGATTTAATCGCTACCCCAGGAAAGCGGTAGTGGTTCACGGCAAAATGGGCCGCTTCAATTTCATTTAGCTTAGTGCGTATTGGGATGCTCTCAAAATTGCGGCTTTCACTTTTTAATTTAACAAAGCGCCTGATGTCGGCTTTGCTGATTTCCAACAATTGGCCCAATTCAGCAATCGTGGTTTTTAGGTTGGCTACTTTTGAAGGCGTTATCTCCAAGGTGTAAACGAAAAAATTATGCGCTAGCACCACCCCATTTTTATCCAGTATCAAGCCGCGATTAGGCACGATTGGTACCATCGAAATGCGGTTGTTTTCCGCCATGGTTTGATAATGGGTATATTGGGTGATTTGCAGGTAAATGAAGCGTAAAGCCAACAAGATAAATAACGACATCACAAAAAAAGCCATGAAGCCCAAACGCAGCCTAAAGTAATACTGCTCGTGTTGCGGATTTTTAACTTCTCTAAGCACGTCTAAGTACCCAATTGCTGGACATGCGCCTGACTCATCCTAAGGCTAATTGGCACGACCGCGCCCACCCGTGTTTAAGCCTAAGCCCATCGTTACCAACCACACCAACAGGCCACTTAAACTAGGAAGAAAATACATCCAGCCGATAAAATGCCCGCCGGCAAAGGTTTTAATGATCAGCAGCATGACTTGCGAAATAAGCAACAAAGAGAACACGTATATCAATTGCTGCACGCCCGTAAACAAAACCAAACGGCGCTGATAGGTAACGGCAAAAAAAACCGTGACCGTGTAGGTCAAGGCATATTGCCCAAACACCGTGCCGGCCGCCAAGTCCACCAACAAACCTAGCATCCAAGCGGTGCCCACATTGCAGAGATTGGGCGCGCGTATTAACCAAAAAATCAGCACCAACAACATGAAATCAGGGCGCACTATCAGGGCTGCTTGCGACCAAGGCAAGAGCAAGCTCATAAAGGCCAACAACACCCAAAAGTATAACGTTTTTAATTTATTAATGGGCATGGGCATCACTCGGCTTAGCTGACTTATTTGTCATTTTTTGCATCTTATCGGACCGCGTCGCTTGATTCAAACCTAACTTCACTGGTTCCGTTATGCTAGGCGTGGTGATGCTATCTAACTGTGGCTTGCTCACCACCAGCACCTGCCTGTGATTCTCCACTCCACCGGCAGGTTCGCATACTATGCGCGCATAAGGCTTGTCAGTGCCACTGACAATTTGCTTAACGGTGGCTACGGCCAAGCCGGCTGGATACACCCCATCAATACCAGAGGTGACTAATCGGTCGCCACGCTTGATGTCAACATTGGTCGGCAAATAAGGCAAATCCAAATTGCTATCGCGACCATGACCAAAGGCAATAGCCCGCAAGCCGTTTCGCTCAATTTGCACGGGCATAGCTAAAGAGGTGTCGGTGATGAGGGTCACCTCGCTGCTTAATGGATAAACCCGGGTCACCTGACCTATCACACCAGCAGCATCCACCACGGCCATGCCAGGCAAAATTTTATGATTTTGACCGCGATTGATTTGGACTTTTCTAGCAAAAGGGTCGCGCCCAACATACATGATTTCGGCCGCCACACTGCTTTCTTTGAGGGAATTTTGTGCTGCTAACAACACATGCAAATGGGCATTTTCGACCGCCAATAAATTGAGCTTTTGCAAGGCGATGGATTGCATTAAATCACGCTTCTTTAATTGTTGATTTTCGCTGAGCAAGATGTTGCGCGCGGAAAAATACTCACTGGTATTGAGATAAAGCTGCGTGGGCGCATTAGCCAATAACTGCAGTGGATGCAATAAAGTTTGCAGGCTTTGTCGCAGGCTGACTAAATATTGCAGGCGGGTGTCGGCCGCCATCAATGCCAGGGATAGAACAGAGAAAAAAGCCAAGCGGGCAAAAGGGCTAGGGCCACGCACAAAAAATGCCGGTGCTTGCTGTTGCTCTATCTTATTGTATAAATGGCGCGCCATTAGTGTTGAGTTGTAAGTTTCTCTAATTTATGAAGAAGTATAGGCCGACTAGGCGGCCTATACTGGACTAACTGGGTGCTAACAAAAAATCTAAAACGGCTTAATTTAAGGGTTTATTCATAGGCAAAAATATTGCCTAATTTATCAATCTCTTCTAATGCACGGCCGCAACCACGAGCCACGCAAGTTAATGGCTCTTCAGCCACGATTACGGGCAAGCCGGTTTCTTCTGCCAACAAACGGTCTAAATCGCGCAACAAAGCCCCGCCGCCGGTTAACACCATGCCTTTTTCCGCAATATCCGCA
The DNA here is from genome assembly GCA_943333775.2 of Methylotenera oryzisoli. Lineage (GTDB taxonomy): Bacteria > Pseudomonadota > Gammaproteobacteria > Burkholderiales > Methylophilaceae > Methylotenera > Methylotenera profunda. Next base: position 6,053 of record CALQUO020000031.1, on the reverse strand, counting down.
CCCAATTCCGGTGGCGTTTGCTCCAAGGCCGATTTCACTGCACCCACGATGGCGTTAAGTGGCTCCGTCAAGGCTTCTAAAACCTCATTACTGGAAATGGTAAATCTGCGTGGCAAGCCTTCGGCTAAATTGCGACCAGTTACTTCCATTTCCAACACACTGGAGCCTGGAAAAGCCGAACCAATTTTTTTCTTGATGGCTTCTGCAGTTGGCTCAGAGATTTGCATACCGTAATTGCGACGGATATAATCAATGATCGCCTGATCAAATTTATCGCCGCCTACTCGTTCCGATTTAGCGTAAACGATGCCGCCTAATGAAATCACGCCCACCTCAGTGGTACCGCCGCCAATGTCCACGACCATGGAACCTGTTGCTTCTGAAATCGGCATACCGGCCCCGATTGCGGCGGCCATAGGCTCTTCAATCAAAAAAACTTGTTTGGCGCCAGCACGCTCGGCTGATTCTTTAATCGCACGGCGTTCCACCTGAGTGGAGCCCACGGGTACACAAATAATGATGCGTGGGCTGGGTGAAAACCAACGCGCATCGTGCACGCGTCGAATGAAGTACTTAAGCATTTGCTCGGTGATGGTGAAGTCGGCAATCACGCCATCTTTCATCGGGCGTATAGCTTGAATATTTGAAGGTGAGCGACCCAACATGCCTTTTGCTTCAGCACCCACGGCCAACAATATTTTTTTGCCGCCTGGTCCGCCGTCAAGGCGAATAGCCACCACTGACGGCTCATCTAACACAATGCCTTTTCCGCGTAAGTAGATAAGCGTATTGGCGGTACCTAAGTCAATCGCCAAGTCATTTGAAAAGTAACTAGTTAAAAAACCGAACATTTTGTTTTTCCTGTGCTTTGATGCAAAATAACAGTCGTTACGCCAACTGAATAAAAGCGCGATTTAGGCGCCCGTAAAATCAAGGTATAATACCGCATATCGTGTTTAAAATTAAGATGCAATTACAACTTAATTGCAAATAACCGCCGACAAATAGCCAAGCTAGGCAATAAGCAATCAAGCCGACTATCGTTTTGACAATTTGCAAGGCCGCTACCCCGATATAGCACTACAAACTAAGGCGCATGCAGCTCTAGCACCGTTTAAATTTTGGATAATTGAAGCATGGCATTAAGCATAGAAGACATCAAAAAAGTGGCGCATTTGGCGCGCATCGAAATTAATGAAAATGATGCCAACGCCACCTTAAACAAACTAAGTGGGATATTGGCTTTAATAGAGCAAATGCAAGCCGTCGATACCCGCGGCATAGTCCCCATGTCGCACGCCCAAGACTTAAGCCAACGCTTACGCGATGACGTCGTAAGCAAAACCAATCTTCGCGATGAATTCCAAAAAAATGCACCGATTTTAGGCAATGGCTCCCAACAGCCAGCCTTAGCCGGTGGCTTATACCTCGTTCCTAAAGTAATCGAATAATCATGGCCAACAACGAATTAACCAACGGCAGCCTAAAAAGTTACGCCCAACTTTTGCACAGCAAGCAAATCTCTAGTTTAGAATTGACCCAAGCATTTTTGCAACGGATTAATCAATACAACCCCAGTATCAATGCCTTCATTGCCTTGGATGAAGATAAAACACTGGCCCAAGCCCGCGCCGCTGACGCACGCATTGCGATCGGCTCAGCCGCACCCTTAACCGGCATCCCCATCGCCCAAAAAGATATTTTTTGCGCTAAAGGCTGGCCAACCACTTGTGGCTCTAGGATGCTAGCTAACTTTGTTGCTCCCTATGACGCTCATGTAATCAGCCAATTTGATGCGGCCGGTGCGGTGAACTTAGGCAAGACCAATATGGATGAATTTGCCATGGGCTCGTCCAACGAAACCAGCTACTTTGGTGGGGTAAAAAACCCTTGGAGTTATGATCGCGTGCCCGGCGGCAGCAGTGGCGGCAGTGCAGCTGCAGTAGCCGCCAGGTTGTGTGCAGCGGCCACCGGCACCGATACCGGCGGATCGATACGCCAACCGGCTTCATTGTGTGGCTTTACCGGATTGAAACCGACTTACGGTGTGGTGTCGCGCTTTGGCATGATCGCCTTTGCATCGTCCTTAGATCAAGCTGGCCCGATGGCAAAGAGCGCAGAAGATTGCGCCTTGATGATGAACGTCATGGCCGGCTTTGATGAACGTGATTCCACCAGTTTAGACCGCGCAAAAGAAGACTACTGCCGTGATTTAGCTAAACCGCTGGCCGGTTTAAAAATAGGCTTGCCTAAAGAGTTTTTTGCCGAAGGCTTATCCGCTGAGGTCGGCCAAGTGATAGAAAACGCCATCACCGAATACAAAAAATTGGGCGCAGAAATCGTTAATATTTCCCTACCCAACACTGGCTTATCCATACCGGTTTACTACGTGCTGGCGCCGGCTGAAGCTTCCAGCAATTTATCCCGCTACGACGGCGTACGCTACGGCCACCGGGCAGCTGAATACACTGACTTAATGGACATGTATAGCAAGAGCCGTGCCGAGGGCTTTGGTGACGAAGTAAAACGCCGCATCTTGATTGGCACCTATGTACTGAGCGCCGGCTATTACGACGCCTACTACCTAAAAGCCCAACAAATTCGTCGCTTGATTGCCCAAGACTTTGTCGAGGCATTCAAACAATGCGACGTCATCATGGGGCCCGCTGCGCCGTCCACAGCGTTTAAAGCCGGGGAAAAAGTAGACGATCCAGTGGCCATGTATTTACAAGACATCTACACCATCTCCACCAACTTGGCCGGCTTGCCAGGCATGAGCGTGCCGGCTGGTTTTGCCCCCAACCAAGATGGGCCAGTCTTGCCGGTAGGCCTACAAATTATCGGTAATTATTTTGATGAAGCACGCATGTTAAACGTGGCTCATCAATACCAAAAAGTCACCGATTGGCATAGTCTTGCACCCAACTTGCCCGAAGGAAAAGCATAATGGAATGGGAAGTCGTTATTGGGTTGGAAACACACACCCAACTGCAAACAGTTAGTAAAATTTTTTCCGGTGCGTCGGTTAAATACGGCGCCGAGCCGAATACCCAAGCCTGCGAAGTGAGCCTTGCGCTGCCCGGCGTCTTACCCGTATTAAACAAGCAAGCCGTGCATTGTGCCATTAAATTTGGTCTAGCGATTAACGCTGAGATTGCTCCGCGCTCGGTGTTTGCGCGTAAAAACTATTTTTACCCAGACTTACCCAAAGGCTACCAAATAAGTCAGTTTGAACTGCCAGTAGTCGGCAAAGGCACCATCACCATACAAGTGCCTGCCGCAGGCAAACAAGCCGCCTACGAAAAAGTGGTGAACATCACCCGCGCCCATTTAGAGGAAGACGCCGGCAAATCCGTGCACGGTGCCGTCGAAGGCATGAGTGGCATAGACTTGAACCGGGCAGGGACGCCTTTGTTAGAAATAGTTACCGAACCGGACATGCGTTCGGCTGCCGAAGCCGTAGCTTATGCCAAAAAATTGCATGAGTTGGTACAATGGATAGGTATCTGCGATGGCAATATGCAAGAAGGTAGCTTCCGTTGCGATGTCAACGTGTCAGTTCGCCCCAAAGGCTCAGACAAACTAGGCACACGGCGTGAGATTAAAAACCTCAACTCATTTAAATTCATGACGCAAGCCATCGAATACGAAGCGCGCTGGCAAATTGAAACCTTAGAAGATGGCGGCAAAATACAGCAAGCCACGGTGTTGTTTAACCCTGAGACCGGTGAAACCCGCGCCATGAGGAGCAAGGAAGAAGCCAACGACTACCGCTATTTCCCCGATCCGGATTTATTGCCCTTGGTTATTACCGAGCAAGACAAAGCACATGTGCAGGCCGACATGCCAGAATTGCCGGCCGCCATGAAAGCCCGTTTGGAAGCGAAATTTGGTTTATCCAGTTACGATGCCAGCAGCCTCACCGCCAGTCGCGAATTAGCCGACTACTTTATGGTGGCGGTTGATGCCGGGGCCGAACCTAAACAAACCGCCAACTGGGTCATGGGCAGCTTAAGTGCCAAACTAAATAGCGAAGATAAATACCTAAGCAGCAGCCCAATTAGCGCGCAACAATTAGCTCAATTACTCAAACGCATCAGCGATGCCACCATATCAAACAATGCCGCCAAACAAGTCTTTGAGGCCATGTGGCTGGGTGAGGGCGAAGTAGACAGCATCATTGCCGCTAAAGGCTTAAAACAAGAGTCCGACAACGGCGCTATAGAAGCCATCATAGATGAAGTTTTGGCGGCCAATGCTGCTATGGTGGATGAGTTTAAAGCGGGTAAGGAAAAAGCCTTCAATGCCTTGGTCGGTCAAGCCATGAAAGCATCAAAAGGCAAGGCCAACCCAGCGCAAGTGAACGACATTCTTAAGAAAAAACTGCAGGCTTAAGCCGGGGTTTAAGTTAATTCACCCCGAATTGCTGCCTGTAAGCGCTCACCGCTTGCAGGTGATCAGCCAAGGCTTGATGGCCAGTTAGGTAGCGCATCAAATCGCTTAGATTGGCGATGGCACAAACCGGGATTTGATTGTTGGCGATTACTTCTTGCACGGCGGACAACTCGCCTAAGCCTTTTTCTTGCCGGTCTATTGCAATGGCGACGCCGCAAGCGCTTGCGCCATTGGCAGCAATCAAAGCTACCGACTCGCGTACCGAGGTGCCGGCAGAAATCACGTCATCAATTATAAGTACGCGGCCTTGCAAGGGTCTTCCGACTATAGTGCCGCCCTCGCCATGGTCTTTGGCTTCTTTACGGTTGTAAGCGAACGGCACATTACGGCCTTGTTTGGCAAAAGCAATGGCAATAGTAGCCGCCAAGGTAATGCCCTTATAAGCGGGGCCAAATAACATATCAAACTGGATGCCGGAATGATCAATCGCTGCGGCATAGAACTCGCCCAACTTCATCAAGCTGACGCCGTCATTGAACAAACCAGCATTAAAAAAATACGGGCTGAGGCGGCCGGCTTTGGTTTTAAATTCACCGAAACGCAATACCTCTTTTTCTAGGGCAAATGCGATAAAATCCTGGCTTACTTGACTAGAAGCCGCTTGATTGTTGGTGACTTTATTGGGGTGCAATGACATGGTTACTCTAATCTTATTAATTTAAGGATGAAGTTTTGAAGATTATATCGCTAAACCTAAACGGCATTCGTTCTGCAACAAATAAAGGCATGCTGAGTTGGTTAAAAACCCAGTCCGCTGACATCGTCTGCTTGCAGGAACTCAAAGCCCAAGCCAATGACATGACGGCAGAGATGCTTAGCCCTGATGGCTATGTCGGGCACTTTCATTATGCCGAGAAAAAAGGCTATAGCGGCGTGGGAATCTACTCAAAGATAAAACCAGACGCCGTCATCATCGGTATGGGCGGCAGCAACCAAGACGTGGCCGACATAGACTGCGAAGGCCGCTACATCGAATGTCAATTTAGGAACCTAAGCGTGGTGTCACTGTATTTGCCATCGGGCTCCAGTGGCGAAGAGAGGCAGGCCTTTAAATTCAGCGTGATGGCACGCTTTATGTTGCACATGCAATCCTTGATTAAAAGTGGCCGTGAGGTCGTGATTTGCGGGGACTGGAATATTGCCCACAAAGAAGTGGATCTGAAAAATTACAAAGGTAATAAAAAGAATTCAGGCTTTTTACCCGAAGAACGGGCTTGGTTAAGCACGCTGTTTGATCAAGTGGGCTGGGTCGACGTCTACCGCTCATTACATCCAGAAACCACAGATGAGTGCTATACCTGGTGGAGCAATCGCGGTCAGGCTTGGGCGAAGAATGTCGGCTGGCGCATAGACTACCAAATTGCCACCCCTGCCACTGCCGCTAAGGCAAGCAAGGCCAGTATCTTCAAAGAGCAGCGCTTTAGCGATCACGCGCCTTTAATTATCGACTACACCGCTTTGGCTATTTGATTGCGTCCAAGGCTTTCAAGCGTTTTTGAGCAGCAGGAATGACCTCACTGTCTGGGTATTTGGCCAATAAATCACGCAAGGTTTTTTTGGCTGCCGGTACCATGCCTAATTGAAACTGGCTGTTGGCC
>CALQUO020000030.1 GCA_943333775.2 Methylotenera oryzisoli | reverse complement strand
TCGGAACTGGTCTTCCAAGAAGCGCAAAAACTGGGATTGGATAAACAAGCGGATTACCTTGCACGTGAAGAGTTATCACGTCGCGAATTATTGACCTCTATGTATTTGCAGGATTTTGTGAAAAAGAATCCGATTAGCGAATCCGAAACCAAAGCTGCTTACGAAGAATATAAAAAAGCTTACGGCGACAAAGAATATAGCGCACGCCACATCTTGGTTAAAACAGAAGGCGAAGCCAAAGACATTATTGCGCTGTTAGGCAAAGGCGGCGATTTCGCTAAGATAGCCAAGGAAAAATCCTTGGATCCTGGCTCTAAAGAAAAAGGCGGCGATTTAGGCTGGTTCTCACCGGCATCCATGGTGAAACCGTTCAGCGACGTGGCAATTAATCTGCAAAAAGGCAGTATTTCCACCAACCCAGTGCAAACACAATTCGGTTGGCACGTCATCAAGTTAATTGACACCCGCACTGCCCAACCTTTGCCATACGAGAAAGTAAAAGACGGCATACAAAAAAATCTACAGCAACGTGACCTAGAAAAGATGATGGCTGAATTACGCACTAAAGCCAAAATCGACATCAGCAAATAAGCGAAGCAAACCAGCAAGGGCGAGTCAAACTGGCCCTTGCTTTTCCAGTCGCCCCATTTCACGGTTAATTGCGACTCACTGGCATACGTGAAATAATAAGAATGGTTATCAATTACATAAAAAACAATGCGCCTTTTATCCCAATTAGCAATAGGTGAACACGCGACCATCTTCGCCATCGAGGCCGAAGAGTCGCTATACCATCGCTTATCGGCCTTAGGATTTCGCGTAGGCAAGACCCTAAGCGTCATGCGTAGGGCCAACTTTAACGGGCCCTTGCACATCCGCTTAGGCACTACCGACGTCATCCTGCGTGACACCGAAGCGGCCCGCATACACGTGCAGAACGACTTGCTCACTAGCCAATGAAACGCATCGCTTTATTAGGCATGCCCAATACGGGCAAATCCACCTTATTCAACCGCATCAGTGGCGCATCCGCGCGGGTCGGCAATTGGCCAGGCATCACCGTCGATTTGATGAGCGCGAAAGTGCTGCTAGGCGGACACATCGCTGAATTGGTGGATTTACCCGGCATATACGATTTGCATGGCTTTTCAGAAGACGAGCAAGTCGTGAGGCATTTTTTGGCTAATAACCCCTTGGATTTAGTCATAGTCTTACTCAATAGCTCGCAAATTGATCGGCAATTGTCGCTGTTATTGCAGATTAAAAAACTGAACATTCCCATGGTCTTGGCCTTAAACATGTCGGATGAAGCGAAAAAAGCCGGCATTAGCATAGACACAGATCAATTAGCTAAATCGCTCAATATGCCGGTGCTGCAAATCAGCGCAAAATACGGGGAAGGCTTACCCAAGGCCTTGCAGGCAGCCGCTGCCGTGATTAATCAAGCGCATACAACCAGCGATCCAGCTGGCATTAGCCTGGCCTTAGAGGAAGATCAAAAAATTGAAAAAGAGATGGAAAGCTTGCTTGCCCGTTACGTGCATATCCCCAGCATGCTATCGGACAGCACCACCGACAAAATAGATAAAATCCTGCTGCATAAATGGCTGGGCTTGCCGCTTTTCTTCTTAGCCATGTACGCGCTGTTCCAGTTCATTTTTGCCGCCGGCAAACCACTGCAAGACGGCCTAGCGTGGCTGCTGCAACTCTTACGCAGCGACGTCTTAGAACCGCTCTTTGCCGGCAGCCCAACTTGGCTTAGCGGGTTATTCTTGGACGGCATATACAATGGTGTAGCGACGGTTGCGGCTTTCGTGCCCATCATCGTCCTGTTCTTTTTGGTGATGTCCATGGTGGAAGACAGCGGCTATTTATCCCGTGCAGCATTTTTGATGGATGCCCTAATGGCTAAAATGGGCTTGGATGGGCGCGGCTTTGTAATGATGCTGATGGGCTTCGGTTGCAACGTGCCGGCACTCATGGGCACGCGCATGATGCGCTCCAGGCCTATGCGCTTGCTGACCATGCTGGTCATTCCCTTGTCGCTTTGCTCAGCTAGGTTGCAAGTATTCATCTTCATGATTACCGCCTTGTTTACGGCCAGCCAAGCCCCACTGGTACTGTTCGCTCTTTACCTCATGAGCTTTGTTACCATGTTTTTAACGGCGCTGTTGTTTCAAGGCCAATTCAAAAACAAAGAACCGTTTATATTGGAATTGCCGCCCTACCGCTTTCCCACGCTTAGGCAAATCGTCTTACGCGGCTGGCTGGAAGTGAAGCACTTTTTGCAACGCGCCAGCAAATTCATCGTCATTGGGGTGGTGCTGGTTTGGGCCTTGACTAATTTCCCTAGCAACGTTGCGCCTGCCAGCGCCGGCACTTACGCTGGGCAGCTTGGCGCCTTGTTTGCGCCGGTGCTCGATCCATTAGGCATAAACAACCAATTGGCCATCGCCTTAATATTTGGTTTTGTTGCCAAAGAAATTGTGGTTGGGGCTCTAGCGGTCATTTACGGCTTACAAGGCGACGCCTTGATGGTGCAAATAGCCAGTCAGATTGATTGGGTGCAAGCCATAAGCTTTATGCTGTTTGCGCTCATCTACACGCCCTGTTTGTCGACCATTGCCACACTTAGAAACGAATCCAAAAGCCTAAGCTTTATGTGGCTGTCCTTAGGCTGGTCATTAGGCCTGGCCTGGCTGGTGAGTTTTACGTTTTATCAGAGTGCGCGGGCTTTAGGCTTTTAAGCCTTATCCCGCTGCTAGCGAGCAATCTAAACGGCAGCTTCGCCGGTTTCGCCGGTACGGATACGCACCACTTGCTCAACGGCACTGACGAAAATTTTGCCGTCGCCTATCTTGCCAGTGTGCGCCGCTTTAATGATGGCTTCCATGGCTGAATCAACGATGTCGTCCGACACCACCAATTCCAATTTGATTTTAGGTAAGAAATCGACCACGTATTCTGCACCGCGGTAAAGTTCCGTGTGCCCTTTTTGTCGACCAAAGCCTTTTACTTCCGTTACCGTTAGGCCATTCACACCGATACTCGACAAGGACTCGCGCACTTCGTCTAACTTGAATGGCTTTATGATTGCTTCGATTTTTTTCATGCTGGCCGAACTCCATAAAATAGGTGGTTACAAGGTGTTATCAGTATAGTTGCTTTCATTAAAGACCGCATCAAACTAAAGCTATGTCTGCTATGTGTTATTTGATGTTCAATACTACTAGAGCAGGCCTTAAAAATCCAGTTTAGCGGTAATCGGATAGCGCCGGTCTTTACCGAAATTTTTATGGCTAATGCGCACGCCGACTGGCGATTGCCTGCGCTTGTATTCATTGCTATCGATGAGTTTTAGCACCCGCGTCACGTCTGCCGGTGCAAAACCCATGGCCAATATGTCTGCGCGCCCCAAATCTTGCTCGACGTAGGCGGCCACAATCGCGTCCAACACTGCGTAGTCCGGCAAGCTATCCTGATCCGTTTGATTGGCACGCAACTCGGCCGACGGCGGCCGCGTAATGATGCGCTCAGGGATGACTGGCGAAAGTCCATTGCGGTAAGCACACAAGCGATAGACCAAGGTTTTAAATACGTCTTTGAGAAGGGCAAAGCCACCCGCCATGTCGCCGTACAGGGTACAGTAGCCAACGGCCATCTCACTTTTGTTACCGGTAGTGAGCACCATGCTGCCAAATTTATTCGACAAGGCCATCAGCAACATACCGCGAATTCTGGCTTGTAAATTTTCTTCTGTGGTATCGAATGGTCGACCGGCAAATTCTGGCGCCAAGGTCGCTTTAAAGCCTTCAAACAAGGGGCTTATAGGCATGATGCTGTACTTCACGCCTAAACGCTTAGCCATATCGATGGCATCGTCAACGCTGATGTTGGCGGTAAATTCCGATGGCATCAACACGGCATGCACTTTGTCGGCACCCAAGGCATCGACCGCGATGGCCATGGTCAAGGCGGAATCCACCCCACCCGATAAGCCTAAGACCACCCCAGGGAAACGGTTTTTTGCCACGTAATCGGCCAAGCCTAATGTTAAGGCTTGGTAGACCGATGCTTCTTGCGACAAGGCCAGTGCAAGCGCTTGGCTTGTTAGCTTACCCGCATTAAACGTTACCGTGGCCAAGGCCATTTCAAACGCTGGCAATTGCTGGGTAACCTGACCATCGGCTGCCACCACCATGGAGCCGCCATCAAATACCAATTCATCCTGGCCGCCCACGCTATTGAGGTAAACGATGGGCAAGGTCAATTCTAAAGCGCGCTCACGCAGCAAACTTAAACGACTGGCTTGCTTTTCCAAATCAAACGGCGACGCATTGATCACCAATAACAGTTCGGCTCCCGCCGCACTAGCTAATCGAGCCGGCTCTTCTTGCCAGATGTCTTCGCAAATTAACAAACCCAGTTGGACACCTTGATGGCTAAATACCAAGGGCGCGTGACCTGGGCTGAAATAGCGTTTTTCATCGAATACGCTGTAATTAGGCAAGGCATGCTTGTGATAGCTGGCGACAATTTTGCCGCCTTGTAAGACCGATGCCGCGTTGTAACATACGCCGTTTAAAGCCTGCGGATGACCCACCACCAAGGTCATGTCCGGCACAACCAAACTTAAAGCCTGCAAGGCCACATCGCATGCTTGCATAAAATCGCTGCGCAACAATAAGTCTTCTGGCGGATAGCCACACAAAGATAACTCGGGCGTGAGCAAGAGGGTGGCGCCTTTGGCTTGCGCCTCTTTTGCGCTGGCAATGATTTTTGCTTGATTGCCGGCCAAGTCGCCGACCAAACAATTAATTTGTGCGATAGCCAATATCAATACGAACCGCCCGCTTCTTTGAGTAAATTAGCAATTTCACTATGCTGGCCCTTAAGTGCATAAACCAATGCAGTGAGGCCATATTGGTCTTTTGCTTTTAGTTTCACCTGATGGGCCAGCAGCAATTTCACCGTTTCCAACTGACCATTGCTCACCGCTACGTGCAATATGGGGGTGCCTTCTGCATCTAAATTATTCACGTCCGCACCCGCTTCGACTAAGGCTTTAGCCGCCGCCACTTTGGATTTCTTCACCGCCCAAGTTAAGGCAGTCCATTTGGCCAAATCTTTTTGATTGACTGTTGCCCCACGCTCAATTAATAAACTGACCACCGCAGCGTGGCCTTCGCGTGCCGCGGTCATGAGCGCGGTCACGCCTTGCTCGTCGCTTAAGGCTAGATTGGACTGGTAATCCAGTAAGTGTTTAATGGTGGGAAGATCGGCACTTTTAGCGGCGTACATCAACACCGTCGTGCCACGGTCACTGCGGCTATTGGAATCCAAACCATGTTCCAACAACAAGGAGACGGTTTGAGCATGGCCTTCTATCGCAGCAATGCCCAATGCACTCCAACCGGACTCATCACGCACCTTGGCATCGGCGCCTTTTTCAAGTAAGCGTTTAACGCTAGCGACATTATTTCTTTTAGCGGCAAACATCAGCGCAGTCCAACCCTGACCATCTTTTGTTTGTATGTCTGCGCCCTTGGCCAGCAAGGCATTTAACACCTCAATCTGGTCCTTACGGGCGGCATACATTAGTGCCGTGACGCCTTCGGCATCCTTTGTATCGGGGCTCGCGCCACTAGCTAACAAGGCTTGCACGGTGGCCAAATCGCCTCGGGCTGCAGCCGTCATCAAGTAGACCACCTCTTCCCCCGCCATGGCCGGCATGATCCCCAGCAAAGCGCATAAACAGAAAGTAAGCAAGCCGTATTTATGCATCAGGCGCATCAGATAGCCTGACCTAGCCAGCTTTATGCTTGATGGCGGCCAACACCGACTCACCCAAACCAGCGGGTGAACTGGCGACGATGGCACCAGCTAATTCTAAAGCGCGAATTTTGTCGGCCGCTTTGCCGCTACCGCCAGAGATGATGGCGCCGGCATGGCCCATGCGTTTGCCGGCAGGGGCGGTTTGACCAGCAATGTAAGCGGCCACTGGTTTGCTGATGTGGCTCTTAATGTATTCGGCGGCGGCTTCTTCATCCGAGCCACCGATCTCACCCACCATAATGATGGCTTCGGTTTCGGTATCCGCCTCAAACATTTGCAAGCACTCGATAAAATTCAAACCTTTAATCGGGTCTCCACCTATGCCAACGCAAGTACTTTGGCCTAATTTTAAGGCAGTGGTTTGATGAACGGCTTCGTAGGTTAAGGTACCAGAGCGCGATACAATACCGACCTTGCCGCGCAAATGGATGCTGCCTGGCATGATGCCTATCTTACATTCATCTGGGGTGATGACACCCGGACAATTTGGGCCGATCAAGCGGGCGCCGTTGGCTTTTAAGGCGGCTTTCACGTTGAGCATATCCAACACCGGTATGCCTTCGGTAATGCATATAATCAGACCCACCCCAGCATCACAGGCTTCCAAGATGGAATCCGCAGCGAAGGCAGGCGGCACGTAGATGACACTGGCCGTGGCCGCGGTTTGCTTGACCGCTTCACGCATGGTATTAAAAACCGGCAAAGCTAAATGCGACTGCCCACCTTTACCCGGCGTAACGCCACCGACCATTTTTGTGCCGTAAGCCAAGGCTTGCTCAGAATGAAAACTGCCTTGCTTGCCAGTGAAACCTTGGCATAGCACTTTGGTACCGCTGTTAACTAATATACTCATAATGTTTTACTTTTTATAATCTGTCATTAAGCCACGCTTAAGACGGCTTGCTTAGCGGCGTCGGTTAAGCCATCAGCGGAGATAATATTCAGGCCGCTAGATTGCAGCATTTGCTTACCCAATTCCACGTTAGTGCCCTCTAAGCGCACGATCACTGGAATTTGCATGCCCACGTCTTTCACCGCGGTAATAATACCTTCGGCTATGATGTCGCAACGCATGATGCCGCCGAATATGTTAACCAATATGGCTTTAACATTCGGATCAGCCATAATGATCTTAAAGGCTTTGGTCACCGTTTCTGCAGTGGCGCCACCGCCCACATCCAAAAAGTTAGCCGGTGCACCGCCGTGCAATTTGATTAAATCCATGGTGGCCATGGCCAAGCCAGCGCCGTTAACCATACACCCTATGTTGCCGTTTAATGCGATGTAATTTAAACCGGCATGATGCGCTACCGCCTCCTTGCTGTCCTCTTGCGACCAATCACGCTGTTCGGCCAAGGCTTTTTGCCTATACAACGCGTTATCGTCCACACTCATTTTGCAATCCAAGGCAAACAGTTTGCCCTCCGTGGTCACGATCAATGGGTTGATTTCCAACAGCGCCAAATCGTTTTCTTTAAACAATCGGTACAAGCCTTTCAACAATCGGCTAAATGCCCCAATTTGATCGCCTACTAAATCCAACTTAAAAGCCAAATTACGCGCCTGGTAATCAACCAAGCCATTTAAAGGGCTGCAAACCTCTTGCAAAATCTTTTCTGGGCTGACCTTTGCGATTTCCTCTATATCCATCCCTCCAGCGCTGGAGGCTACCACCACGATGCGTTCCAAGCTTCTGTCAACCAGCATGGACAAATACAACTCACGGGCAATCGGCAAGGTTTCTTCTATGAGCACTTGATTAACCGGTTGGCCATCGGGTGCATTTTGGTAGGTCACCAAGGTTTTACCCAACAACTCGCTGGCTACCATTTGCGCCTCGGCGGTGGATTTAACCACTTTTACGCCACCGGCTTTACCGCGACCCCCTGCATGTACTTGGGCTTTCACCACCCAAGCTGGGCTGTCTATCTCTGAGGTTACCGTAGGGGTTTGTTTGGCTACCGAAATCACTTGGCCACGCGGCACGGGAATGCCGTATTTTTGCAGCAAGGTTTTAGCTTGGTATTCGTGCAAATTCATAACAATACAATTCAAAATAAAAGTAACGCACATTTTCGCCCAATTCAGGCAAATGTGCTAGCTTTGGCGGCATATTCTATGGCCATCGCACAACAAGCCGCGCCTGCGTTTGGCCATGTGTATAATGGCTATTTTTTAATTAAGTCACTCTTATGCGTTTAGTTGTTCAAGGTTCTGTCATCCGCCACGCCCACCTGGCGCACATTCATCAACTGAGTGCAACCAGTGTGCAATTTGTGCAAACAGGCGCTCACGCTTATTATTTAGCCAATCAAACCGTTGCTTTGCCTGCCGTACAAGCATTTTGCGCCGAGCAGCACATCGATTGCAGTTACGTGCCCGACCATCAAGTCTTGGCTAAATTTGGCTTATGCGTGATGGACATGGACTCCACCCTAATCAGCATAGAGTGCATAGACGAAATTGCCGACATGGTCGGCATCAAACCCCAAGTGGCGGCCATCACCGAGCGCGCCATGCTAGGTGAGATGGATTTTGCGCAAAGCTTGCGTGAACGCGTGGCCTTGCTTAATGGGTTATCCGAAGCCGATTTAATGCGGGTACTCAACGAGCGCTTAACGCTCAATCCAGGCGCAGTGGAATGGATACAGGCATGCAAAAATAATAACATCAGCACTTTATTGGTTTCGGGCGGGTTCACCTTTTTTGCCGATAAGGTTAAAGCCATGCTGGGCTTGGATTACGCCGTATCGAATCAACTGGAAATACAGAATGGCAAACTGACCGGTGGCATCATCGGGGACATCGTCGACGCCCAGCGCAAAGCCGATGAGTTATGCCAATTGCGGGATCGCTTAGGATTAACAGCGGCGCAAACCATCGCCATAGGTGACGGCGCAAACGACCTCAAGATGATGAGGGTAGCCGGCATCGGTGTGGCTTATCACGCCAAGCCCATCGTTCAAACGCAAGCCACTTACGCGCTCAACCACAGCGGCTTAGATGGAGTGATGCATTTACTCAGCACTTAAGGCGGTTAATTCCGCCTCGGTAAATCCCGCCTCGCGCCTAGCGGCCAAATTAAATGGCCCGCGCAATTTAGGCGCCACGTAAGTCACGCACAAAGCTTCAAAGGTAGGCAAGGGCGCAACGCCTTGTTGTTGGCATAAGTAGTTAAACCAACGGTTACCTATGGCCACGTGCCCTACTTCGTCACGCAAGGTAATGTCCAATATCGCTGCTGCCAATTCATCGCCGGCTTGAGCCAACTTTGCACGCAATGCAGGCAAGGCATCCAAGCCTCGGGCTTCCATGGTGCGTGGCACCAAGGCCATGCGCGCCAACACATCGTATTTGGTTTTGTCGACCATCTCCCACAAGCTGTCGTGCGCATCAAATTCCCCGTAGGCAAAACCCAAGTAGTGCAAATGGTCTTTTAATAAATTGTAATGGGTGGCTTCCTCGCTCGCTACCTTAAGCCAATCGGCATAATAATCAGTTGGCATGCCATCAAATCGCCAGATCGCATCCAAAGCCAAATTAATTGCATTTAATTCGATGTGGCATAAAGCATGAATAAGGGCAGCACGGCCTGACACCGAGTTCATGGCGCGACGCTTAACCTGCAATGGCGGCACCAATAGCGGCTTGATCGGTCTTCCAGGGATAGCTAAATCAGCGTGCAGTTTGGCAGCAACATCAAGCGCAAGGAGGCCTTGCTGCCAATAGATATTAAGCTGATTAACGGCGGAAGATTTAAGTTCGGGATCCGGCTCGGCTAAGTAAGCCAAGGCCAAATGACGCAGCTCATTAGGTGCACCCATACGATTTATCTAGGCAGGAAAGGCGTTATGGTAAAACGATGAAATCCAACTCGCCGGCTTTCATGTCTGGCACCATCAAGACTTTTTCGTCTTTAGTCAGCGCAATGTCCGCTGCCGATTGGTAAGTGGCAGCTAAGGGAGTGACTTCGCCATTCATGTCCAGGCGAAACACCTTGCCATTTTTCCAATCGCTTACAAACATACTGCCATTAGCATGGTGCACCACACCATCGCCGCCACCAAAGCCTTCTGCTATGCCTTGCAACTGATTAGTGGCGAGGTTATAGCTGTACAAAATACCGGAGGCAAAATCCACCACCATCAGCACGTCACCGGTATCGTCCATTAACAGGCCGTTAGGTGCCAAAATTCGGTTGTCTTGCTGACCATTGATGAGCAAGCGCACCTGGCCTTGGGCATTAATTTGGTAAACCGCACCGCCCTTGCCCTTCAAGTCACCGCTGTCACTGACGTATAAATTGCCAGCCAGATCGGCTTCCAAATCATTTAAAAATAGCGGCGTTACCGGGAAGGCCGTGGGCGCAGCAAAAACCTCAGCCTGCCCTTGCTTAGGCCCACTTAAGGCTAATTTTAAGATGCGTTTGTTGTCTGCAACGTACAGAGACTGACCTATGATTACCAAGCCTTTGGGGTCGTCTAAGCCTTTAGCAAACAGTTTGACTTTCCCCGCTTCGATGACGCTGATTTGACCGTCGCCGTCCACCCCAAAACCATTGATCTCAGACACAAATACCCGGCCATCGGTGGCTTGCACCACCGATTCGGGCATTTTCAACCCGCTGATTTTTTGTGTGCTTAATGAGGCAGCCTGAGCTACAGGAATAGAAGCGCTCAATAATAAGGCCAGTAATGTGTGTTTTTTCATGATCATTTCCTATATGTTATCTATTGTTTTAACTGAGCGTATCGGCCCAGATGTTATTGGCCCAGGAGTGGGCAAAGCCTGCTTCTTTTTCATTGGGT
>CALQUO020000029.1 GCA_943333775.2 Methylotenera oryzisoli | reverse complement strand
ATATCTACGCCTTGGCTTACCGCGGCCACCAAGTCTTCTGGCGTTCCAACGCCCATCAAATAACGTGGTTTGTTGGCCGGCATTTTTGGCGCTGTGTGCGCCAAGATGCGCAACATGTCCTTTTTGGGCTCGCCAACCGATAAGCCGCCTATGGCATAACCGTCAAAGTCGATGTCTATTAAGCCGGCCAAGGATATGTCACGCAAGTCTTCGTACATGCCACCTTGTATGATGCCAAATAGCGCATTGCTGTTGCCCTGGTGGGCGGCTTTGCTGCGCTTCGCCCAGCGCAAGGACAGTTGCATTGATTCGTCGGCTTGCTTGACGGTGGCTGGGTAGGGCGTGCATTCATCAAAAATCATGACGATGTCGGCATTCAATACTTTTTGTATGCGCATGGATTCTTCTGGCGTTAAAAAGCAGCTGTCGCCGTTTATGGGCGAGCGAAATTTAACCCCTTCTTCACTAATCTTGCGTAAAGCGCCCAAGCTCCATACTTGAAAGCCGCCGGAATCGGTCAGGATAGGGCCGTTCCAGCCCATGAATTGGTGCAAGCCACCGTGCGCGGCGATGACATCCAAACCCGGGCGTAACCACAAGTGAAAGGTGTTGCCCAACACAATGTGCGCGTCTATTTCTTTTAGCTCCAATGGCGACATGGCTTTGACTGTGCCGTATGTGCCAACCGGCATGAAAGCTGGCGTTTGCACTTCGCCGTGGGCTAAGCTGACGGTGCCACGCCTAGCCAGGTCGTCTTGTTTATGTAGGGTAAATTGCATGTTGTAAAGGTGCTGCGATCAAATAGATAACATGGGTTTGGTTTCAGGGCGCGATAGTATCACAAGGCCAGCCCTAACTCATTTTTTGCATGCCCTAAAGTTTAGTTGGTTAAGCATAAAAATCAGCAATTTGTTTTATCAAGTCAGGTTTTGCTATACTTGTGGCCTATTTTAAACATCCGGTTACAGCGCATGATCGATGCTAACGAGTCAATCAAATCAGTAGGGAAGCCTAAGCGACGAGCTGTCGTTGGGAAAAGCCTGGGTGCGCGTGGCATTTATTTGTTACCGAATTTATTCACCTCGGCCGCATTGTTTGCTGGCTTTTTTGCCATTGTGCAAGCGATGAATGGCCATTTTGAACAAGCCGCCATGGCTATTTTTATTGCCATGGTATTGGACGGTTTGGATGGTCGTGTGGCCCGCATGACCAACACGCAAAGTGCCTTTGGCGCCGAGTACGACAGTTTGTCCGACATGGTGTCGTTTGGTGTGGCACCGGCATTGATTCTCTATGTATGGGCCTTAAAGCCCTTGGGTAAATTAGGCTGGTTGGCGGCTTTCATGTATTGCGCCTGCGCCGCCTTGCGCTTGGCCAGATTTAACACCAAATTGGACGACGACTACCAAGATAAGCGCTATTTCCAAGGCTTGCCTAGCCCAGGTGCCGCCGCTTTGTTGGCTGGCTTTGTTTGGGTTTCATACGAATACGGTGTCAGTGGCCGTGACGTGTTCTTTGGCATCTTGCAATGGAAATGGATGGCATGGGGCTTAACCGTGTTTGCTGGCGCATCCATGGTCACGGATTTGCGCTATTACAGTGGTAAAGACATCAACCTCAAACGCAGTGTGCCGTTTTTTGTGATTTTGGTCATCATGCTGTTGATGGTCTTGGTGTCCTACAGCCCACCTGAGGTGCTGTTTTTTCTGATGGCGGCATACGCGCTGTCAGGCTACCTGCTTTGGCTCCGTGATAAGCTAAAAAAATAGGCCCTTGCATTCAACGGTCATGGGGCCATTTTTTACTTGCGAAACCGACTAAAACCCACTATATTCATACCACTATGTTGAATATATCCATTTCAAACACCTCATTTTTTCTGGCTTTATTGGCCAGTGCCTTGCTAGTGCGCAGATTAGCCGTCTTACGTTCTGCTAGCTTACGCACGCAAAAACTGCGCTAGCGCGCAAACTAAACCTCCCAAAAATACCTTTAATGTCTTTGCCTTGCATGATAAAAATGCAAGCAGGTGCTATTATTTGAGCTCATGCACGTGGGCGTCAACATAGCGAAATTTAGTAAAGAAAAAACCAAAAAATTAGGAAACTGTGATGAAACAGGGTAACAAGCAAGCAGATCAAATTATTATTTTTGACACCACTTTGCGCGATGGTGAACAAAGCCCCGGTGCGGCGATGACTAAAGAAGAAAAAATTCGCATCGCTAGGCAATTGGAAAAATTGGGCGTAAACGTCATTGAGGCAGGCTTTGCCGCCGCTAGCCCAGGCGATTTTGAGGCCATTTCTGAAATCGCAAAAATCATTAAACAGTCCACTGTTTGTTCGCTAGCCCGTGCCAGCGAGAATGATGTGCGTCGGGCCGGTGAAGCGATTAAGCATGCAGCTAGTGGCCGGATACACACGTTTATTGCGACCAGTAAAATCCACATGGAAAACAAATTGCGCATGAGCGAAGACCAAGTGGTTGAGCGTGCCGTACAAGCCGTGAAATGGGCCTTGGAATACACCAAAGACGTGGAGTTTTCTGCGGAAGACGCGGTGCGTTCGGACATGGACTTTTTGGTGCGGGTGTTTGATGCGGTGATTGCGGCTGGCGCTACCACCATAAATGTGCCTGACACCGTCGGATACTCTATCCCGGCACCTTGGGGCGAGCGCATGCGCGATTTAATTGCACGCGTGAAAGACAGCAACAAAGTGGTCTGGTCTACCCATTGTCATAACGATTTGGGCATGGCCGTGGCTAACTCCTTGGCCGCCGTCATGGGTGGCGCGCGGCAAGTGGAATGCACCATCAACGGCTTGGGCGAACGCGCCGGCAACGCCAGTTTGGAAGAGGTGGTGATGGCATTGCGCACACGTCGCGATGTGTTCAACCTTGAGACAAGCATTGATGCCACACAAATCGTGCCCACCAGTAAATTGGTGTCCACCATCACCGGTTACCCAGTGCAACCGAATAAAGCCATCGTCGGCGCTAACGCCTTTTCGCATGAATCCGGCATACACCAAGATGGCGTTCTTAAACACCGCGAAACCTATGAAATCATGCGCGCTGAAGACGTGGGTTGGGGCGCCAACAAATTAACCTTGGGTAAATTGTCTGGGCGAAATGCGTTTAGATCGCGCCTAAAAGAATTGGGCATAGAGTTGGCCACGGAAGATTTGTTGAACGCTGCGTTTGCTCGCTTCAAAGATTTGGCCGATAAGAAATCGGAAATCTTTGACGAAGATTTACAGGCCTTAGTCAGCGATGAGTTCTTGTCTGTGGCCACCGAGCATTTTAAATTGGTTTACTTGCAAGTGGCATCAGTGACCGGTGAAGTGCCCCATGCCAGCATCACCTTGTCCGAAAATGGCCAGGAAAAGCGCGCTGAATCCAGTGGCGGCGGTCCAGTGGATGCGGCATTTAAGGCCATAGAAAGTATCGCGAAAAGTGAGGCCGAATTACAGTTATATTCGGTTAACAACATCACCAGTGGTACCGATGCGCAGGGTGAAGTGACGGTACGTTTGTCTAAAGGAGGCCGCATTGTTAATGGACAAGGGGCCGATACCGACATCGTGGTCGCTTCAGTGAAGGCATATTTAAATGCGCTTAATAAAATACAGTCCAAATCGGAGCGGGCACACCCGCAGGTTTAGCTTACCAGCAGCGAGGCATCTCGAGCTGGCAGTGAACACCATTACGCATGCACATTAAACAACAAACCGTGCTAATAGGCTTGTGCCTGTTTTGTACCTATTTCATATGGGGTTCCACTTATCTGGCCATCCGCTTTGGCATAGAAAGCTTCCCGCCGTTTCTCATGGCAGGCATACGTTTTACCCTGGCGGGGTTGATTTTGTTCGTGATCATGCGCTACCTAGGTGCACCCAATCCGAATCGCCAGCAATGGCTAGGAGCCGGTGCAGTCGGCTTGTTGTTGCCGGCGTTGGGCAACGGCACGGTGTGCTACGTGCAGCAAACAGTGTCGTCCAGCGTGGCGTCCTTGGCCATTGCTACTGCGCCGATCTGGATGGCTATTTTTTCATCTATATGGGGGCATAAAATCACCCCTAGAGAATGGCTAGGCGTAGCCGTGGGTTCGCTTGGCATAGGCTTGTTAAATTTGGGTGGTAGCTTGCACGGCAATTTGGTTGGCGCTTTCTTGTTGATTTTTGCTGCCGCTTCTTGGTCGTTTGGTTCAGTCTGGAGTAAACGCTTGGCGATGCCAGCCGGCTTCATGGCCAGTGCCGTGCAAATGTTGGTTGGCGGCCTAGCCTTGTTGCTCATCAGTAGCCTGCAAGGCGAAAGCTGGCCGCCGCAAATCAGCCAAAAATCCTGGGCAGCCATGGTATTTTTGGTGTTGTTGGGTTCCTTGGTGGCTTACAGCGCCTACCAGTATTTGCTTAACACCGTGCGACCTTTGGTGGCCAGTAGCAACACCTTTATCAATCCGATAGTGGCCTTTGTGTTGGGCATGGTGTTTGCCAACGAGCACGTTACCGGCATTGAAGTCACGGCCTTGGCCGTGATATTGATAGGCGTATTTTTAGTGCTATCCAACCCAAATAAAGAATTATAAATTTAACCGTAAAGACGATTGCAATGCAACAAAACTTGGCCTTGTTTGATTTAGATAACACCTTGCTGGCTGGCGACAGCGATTACAACTGGAGCTTGTTTTTAATTAAGCAGGGCTTATTGGATGAAAAAACCCACCACAAACGCAACGAGCAGTTTTACTTGGATTATAAAAACGGCAACTTGGACATCTATGAGTTTTTAGCCTTTCAATTAAAACCCTTGTCGGAACACAGCGTCGGCGATTTAAATGCTTTGCATGCTAAGTACATGGACACCGTGATACGGCCCATGATGACGAAAAAGGCCCAGGATTTGGTTAATCAACATAAAGCCCAAGGCGATTTGTGTTTGGTTATCACCGCCACCAACAGCTTTGTCACCAAGCCGATTGCTCAAGCTTACGGTATAGCGCATTTGATCGGTACCGACCCGGAAATGGTTAATGGAGCATACACCGGCGGTGTGTGCGGTGTGCCGAGTTTTCAAGAAGGGAAGGTGACCCGCTTAAACCAGTGGTTGGCCGAGCGCGGTCAGGTGTTGGGGGATTTTGAGCAGAGTTATTTTTACAGCGATTCCCACAATGACTTGCCCTTGATGAAACTGGTGACCCACCCGGTGGCGGTGGATGCCGATGCCAAGCTGATGGACTACGCGCAGCAACATGGCTGGCCGCACATCAGCTTGCGCTAGGCTTTAGCGGCCTAGCAAGACTTGCAAGATGAATTTGCTGCCTAGGTATGCCAGTAGCAACAGCGCAAAGCCAGCTAATGTCCAGCGTATGGCTTTCATGCCACGCCAGCCGTAGCGAACGCGGCCAAATATTAAGGCGGCGTAAATTACCCAACTGGCAATAGAAAACACCGCCTTGTGATTAAACTGCAAGGGCTGGCCAAAAATTTCTTTAGAAAACAGCATGCCGCTCAACAGCGTGATGGTCAGCAAGACAAAGCCCATGCTAATTATCTGAAATAATAAGGCTTCCATCACAATTAAGGGTGGAAAATTAGGCAGGCGCAGCAGGTTGGCTTTGTTGTGCAGGCTACGTTCGGCAAACAGCATGAGCAGGGCGTGCAAGGTGGCGAAAGTGAATAAGCTGTAGGCGAGCAGGGCGATGGCAATGTGCGCTAAAAATAAAGCCGATTCACCGTTAGGGTAGGTGTGGTCTGCCACCATGAACGCTGGCAATACGGCAAAGACTGCCGCTTGCGGCAAAATAAAGGCTTGCAAGCCGGCTAAATTATGTTTGCGATCGGCCAAGCTGTAGATTAAAACGGTTAACCACGCAATCAAAGACAACACATTAAAAAAGCCTAAATTCAAGCCGTGGGAAAAGGTCACTTGGTATAACAGCCAGGCGTGTATCAACAAACCCAAAGCCAGCAAGCCGGATCGCAAACTGGGGCTGGATTGAGTTAACAAGGGCTGGGCGCTGACCCGAAAGTTGCTGGCCACCGCTAGGTAGATCAGCACCAAGGCCAAATAGGGTAAGCATTTTTGGAAGAGTTCAGTCATAACGTAATTATGGCGCAAATATGCGGTAAATATAATAGCTTGATGTAAAATCGCATGCTAAATGACAAGTAAGAGTAGACCATGCTAGAAAACCTGACCGATCGCCTGCAGGGCGTTATTAAAAACTTACGTGGCCAAGCCAGGCTAAGCGAAGAAAACATCAGCGACGCCATGCGTGAAGTGCGCATGGCTTTGTTAGAAGCCGACGTGGCTTTGCCGGTGGTTAAAGACTTCATCGTCCAAGTTAAGCAGCGTGCGCAAGGCCAAGAAGTGCTGCAAAGCCTCACGCCTGGGCAAGCCGTCATACAAGTGGTGCACGAGGAATTAACCGCCTTGATGGGCAAGGCTAATGAGGTTTTGAATTTGGCTGCGGTGCCACCCGCCATTATTTTAATGGCAGGCTTACAAGGTTCGGGTAAAACTACCACCTCCGCTAAATTAGCTAAATTACTAAAAGAGCAGAAAAAGAAAGTCTTGCTCGCCAGTGCGGACGTCTACAGACCGGCGGCGATTGCCCAATTAAAAACCTTGGCCCAGCAATTGGACGTGGAGTGCTTTGATAGCAACGCCAGCCAAAAACCGCTGGACATTGCCAGCGCCGCATTGGATTTTGCTAAGCGCGGTTATTACGATGTGGTGATCTTTGATACGGCCGGTCGCTTAGGTATCGATGAAGCGATGATGGCTGAAATTCAAGCCCTGCATACACTGCTTAAGCCTGTTGAAACCCTGTTTGTGGTCGATGCCATGCAAGGCCAAGACGCGGTCAACACGGCTAAGGCTTTCGGCGATGCCTTGCCTTTAACCGGTGTGGTGCTGACAAAATTAGACGGCGATTCACGTGGCGGCGCGGCCTTGTCGGTGCGCCACATTACCGGCATGCCGATTAAATTCATTGGCGTCAGCGAAAAGGTAGATGGCCTAGAGCCTTTCCATCCTGAGCGCATGGCCTCGCGTATCTTGGGCATGGGCGACGTACTGAGCTTGATCGAACAGGCACATAAAAATGTCGACTTGGCCGAAGCGCAAAAGCTGGCCGATAAAGTTAAAGCCGGTAAAAACTTTGACCTAGACGATTTTAAAATGCAGATGTCGCAAATGCGTAAAATGGGCGGCATGGGCGCCTTGATGGATAAGATGCCTAGCCAAATGGCTGGCATGGCTGCCAAGATGAACCCCAACGATGCCGACAAAGCCGTGCGCCGTATAGAAGGCATCATCAATAGCATGACGCCTTTAGAGCGTCGCAAACCCGAGCTGATTAAGGCAACGCGCAAAAAACGTATAGCCGACGGCAGTGGGGTGCAAGTGCAAGAGGTCAACCGTTTGCTTAAGCAGTTTGAAGACACGCAAAAAATGATGAAAATGTTTGCCAAAGGCGGCATGGCCAAAATGATGCGCAGCATGGGTAGCTTAATGGGCGGCAAAATGCCTGGCATGCGCTAAGGCCCAATAGACGGCTAGGTAAGCAACTTATTTAGTTCCCGCAGCTAGGATGGAAAAACTTCATTTATTTCTCAGTTATCCGTTGACCTATGGTGCAGTTTCTAGCATAATTGCGCCCTTTCGTGAGTGATGTAAATCAGTTGCTGAAATAAATAAGTAAAGAATTACCCATTACTTTAATATGGGGCGTTAGCTCAGCTGGTAGAGCAGCGGACTTTTAATCCGTTTGTCGTGGGTTCGATCCCCGCACGCCCTACCATATATAAGGCTTTGCAAGGAGCCATGTTAAAAAACCACTAAAGTTTAGACTTTAGTGGTTTTTTGCTTTTTTAGAGTACATTAAGTTGATTTGCAGAGACTTATCGTATATCCTTAATTTTGTTATGGATTTTAGTTGTCACTATTGACAATTAAACTACCTTTTTTAAATTAGGACTAAAAATGTTAAAAAATATTTTAGGTATATCAGCATTAGCTTTTTTCTCTAACTTCGCTTTAGCTGACGGCAATAAGTTTGATGGACCTTATGCTGGTATTCATATTGGTTACGATACTTCTTATGCGAATGGAACTGCATATGATGAGGTATCTTATCCATCTGGATATACATTTTCAAACTCCTCTTTAGGATCGACAGTTTTTGGTGGCTTCGTTGGGTTTAATAAGGTCTTAACCAATAATGTGTTGGTTGGTATTGAAGCCGATTATGAATTCCAGGATGCTGATAAAACATCTTCTGAATTAGACGGTGGCGAGCCAGATGATAACTTTAGTGTAAAAAGTAAAGCAGGCGATGCTGCTTCATTTAGAGCAAAATTAGGTTATGTTTTTAATGAAAATAGAACGCTAGCTTACCTTACAGCTGGCTATGCTATAGAGAAACTCAAGAATACTTATATTGATACTGTGGAAGAACCTACATTAACCAGCACCAGCAGTAACTGGTACAAAGGCTGGACAGTTGGCGCAGGTGGCGAACATTTTGTATATGACAATCTAGCTATTAAGGCAGAGTTTCGCTACACAGATGACGATAATCAAGTTGATAGCGTCTATAGTTCAACCTATAAAGTGAATTTTCAGCCTAATAAATCAGTTCGTATAGGTGTTGCGTATCATTTCTAAAACAATCTAACAATACGTTTGTCGTGGGTTCGATCCCCGCATGCCCTACCAAATTCGTAATAAGAAACAAGGGGTTACAAGAAATTGTAGCCCTTTTTTTCGTCCAAAATTCCACTACACACCCACTACACACCGTTGTATGAATTGGGCTAAATTAACAACAAAGGGTGGGTCAGTTTTAAATGCAATTGGTGGGTCAATTATTAATACAATTCAACAATTAATTGACAGTATTTCCAATGCCCTTTAAAGTGGTGTTACTTTAGTAACACCACTGAGGCATTCCTTATGAGCACTACTTCTTTAAAATTATCAGACGAAATTAAATTAAAGGCTTCTAGCGCTGCCAAAGAGCTCGGCGTTTCAGCCCATGCTTTTATGGTGGAAGCCATTAGACTTGCTTCAGTGAATGCTGAGTACAGAAAATCTTTTATCAATGAAGCCAAACTTGCAAGACAAGCAGCTCTTGAAACTAATGT
Source organism: Methylotenera oryzisoli (assembly GCA_943333775.2). Classification (GTDB taxonomy): domain Bacteria; phylum Pseudomonadota; class Gammaproteobacteria; order Burkholderiales; family Methylophilaceae; genus Methylotenera; species Methylotenera profunda. The sequence continues at coordinate 1,582 of CALQUO020000029.1, read as the reverse complement.
GGCTTTCGAGTCTAAAGATGTGTTTGATCACTTACGATCACGGATTGCAGGTAAACAAGTCACATCAATCAAAGCTAAATCTTGGTAAAAATAGTCTATACCCAGAATGCTATTAACGACCTCGTTCGCTTAACGGACTTTCTTATTGAAGTAGATATTAAAGCTGCTTCGGAGACGATAGATCTAATCGAAGATGCGATTAGCATTCTCGATCGTCATCCGCTTGTTGGGCGTGCTGTTGATGAGGAAATTAGAGAGCTCGTCATCTCAAGAGGCGCTACTGGATATGTCGCACTTTATAGTGTTGAAGAGCATAAAAATGCCATCTTGATTCTAGCCATCAGGCATCAACGAGAAGCGGGTTTTAACTTTAATTAATGCTAGTCTAAATTCGGTAGTAAAACTAGAAAATAGAGTTTATTTTAGTTACTCGACATAAAAGGGTAATTACATGCAAAGCAATATTTCTATCTTCAGTCAGATCCAATCCTCATACCATCTAAATATAGACCGTACTGTTAAAGTCAATGGCATTGATTTTGAAGAACTGATCTGCTCCCCCTAGGCGTTCCAGTTAAAAGTTAGTAAAGTCCACTTTTAGGAGTGGACTAAATGAAGAAGAGTCGATTTACAGAAGAGCAGATAATTGATTTTTTAAAAGAAGGTGAATCGGGTTCACCCGTTACGGAAATATGCCGTCGTGGTGGATTCAGTGATGCCACATTTTACAAATGGCTCGTTAGATTTGGCTGCATGGAAGCCACCGAAGCACAAAGGCTACGTGCATTAAAGCGCGAGAACACAGTCCTTAAGAAACTGCTAGCAGAAGCTCACCTGGACATCTCTGCATTAAAAGTAGCCTTTGGGGTAAAGCGCTAACCCCACAAGCGAAACGCGATGGCATCCAACGCATTCTTGATGCCGACATGCTGTCAGAACGTCGAGCCTGTCGCTTGGTGGGGTTATCCAGAACAAGTTGGCGTGAGCCACCTATAGAAGCCATTAACCTGATCACTGAGGGGCAATATTCAATATTTGAAGTGTCCTCAATACTTGGTGTAACAACAAATAGCCTTTACGCTTGGCTTAAGAAATACAATCAACCTGAGCCAGTTAAGATGGCTGCCGTCAATCAGCATGCCACCATTAAAAGGCTGCGGTCTGAATTAAAGCGTGTCACAGAAGAGCGCCATATCCTAAAAAAAGCCGCGTACATTGCCAAAGAGTCCCTGTAAGGTACTCATTCATCCGTAAGCACGAATCCGAGCATGCAATCCGTCGTATGTGTTGCGTATCATTTCTAAAACAAGCTAACAATCTGTTTGTCGTGGGTTCAATCCCCGCACGCCCTACTATATATAAGGCTTTGCAAGGAGCCGTGTTAAAAAACCACTAAAGTTTAGATTTTAGTGGTTTTTTGCTTTCTAGAGCCATAATCACATTCTTTAAGTCATACTGTTTTGAGAGGGATGCCTAGAATTATTTGATCGAAATAAAAAATTAGTTAAATCTATTTTTCAATAAAAGTAAGGTAATAGTTTAATCAACATCCTTGAAAACGGCTAAAGCTCCGGTGACATTT
>CALQUO020000028.1 GCA_943333775.2 Methylotenera oryzisoli | reverse complement strand
CTTACCAACGGTGGCAGGCGGCCTGACTTTGTCTTTCAACAAATGAAATTTCTTGGCCAAGCTGTGGGCAAAACTCTGCGCGCGGTACCCTATGGTCACCATAAAGGTACGCATTAATTTAATGGTGGCCGGGTCTTTGGCATTCAAAAACGCCATGCCCAATGCCGTGCCTGGGTTAAATTGTTTTTTGCCTTGCTCACGCAAGAAGTTACGCATGGCGACCGACACGTCACCAAAATCGATGTCGACCGGGCATGGGTTTAAGCAGCGATGGCATACCGTACAATGATCGGCCACGTCGTTAAATTCATCAAAATGCTTAAGCGAGATGCCACGCCGCGTTTGCTCTTCGTATAAAAAGGCTTCGATCAGCAAGGACGTGCCTAAAATTTTATTGCGTGGGCTATACAAAAGATTGGCGCGTGGCACGTGAGTGGTGCAAACCGGTTTGCATTTACCACAGCGAAGGCAATCGCTAATGGAATCGGCAATTTCACCTATGGCCGATTGTTCCATGATTATGGATTCTTGCTCCAGCAAACCAAAACTTGGTGTGTAGGCATTGTCCAGACCGGAACCGGCCATCAATTTACCTTTATTAAAGTGGCCATTGGGGTCGACTTTTTGTTTGTAGGCACCAAAAGCACTGATGGTGGAGTCTTCCAAAAACTCCATTTTGGTGATGCCTATGCCGTGCTCACCAGAGATAACGCCGTCCAATGCCTTAGCCAAAGCCATCACGCGGGCTACCGCTTCATGGGCCACGTGCATCATTTGGTAATCGTCGGAGTTAACTGGAATATTGGTGTGCACGTTACCGTCGCCGGCATGCATGTGCAAGGCAATAAACACCCTTGATTTCAATACTCCTTTATGGATCTCATCGCAACGGTTTAGTATTTTTTGGTATTCGCGCCCAGCAAATATGTCTGCAATGGGTCGCTTAATGTCGCGTTTCCATGAAATGCGCAAATCATAGGATTGCAACGCACGGAAGACGTTTTCGTATTGATTAAGCGTGTCGCCTAAGCTACCCAGCACGCTAACGGGCTGGTCTAAACTTTGCAATATTAAGCGCCAATGGGCACGCAATTCACGCAATAACTTTAAGGCGATGCTTTGTTTAGCCAAGACCATCTGGCCATCGGCATTGCCTTCTTCATCGGCCTGCAAAGGCAAATCGCCTTGCATGAATTCTTCTAACGCGTCGAGCAATTGCAGTTTATTGTTAATCGACAGCTCGATGTTAATGCGCTCTATGCCATCCGAGTAATCGCCCAAACGTGGCAAGGGAATCACTACGTCTTCGTTAATCTTGAAGGCATTGGTGTGTTTCGCAATGGCAGCAGTACGCGCCCTGTCCAACCAGAATTTTTTGCGGGCTTCTGGCGACACGGCGACAAAGCCTTCACCGTTGCGTGCGTTACACAAACGTACGATGTGCGAGGCGGCTTCACCGACGGCATTTTCATCGTCCGAGGCGATGTCGGCAATTAAGACCATTTTTGGTCGTTGCTGACGGGCCGCTTTCGTCGCATAACCCACCGCTTTAATATAACGCTCGTCCATGTGCTCTAAACCGGCCATCAAGACCAGGGGGTCTTTTTTGGCGGTGGCATCCAGGTAATCTTTAATTTCCACGATGGCCAGCACCGCATTGGAGACGTTGCCAAAAAACTCCAAGGCTACAGTGCGCACGTGTTTAGGCATGCGATGCAAAATGAAGGTGGCACTGGTAATTAAGCCATCGCAGCCTTCTTTTTGGATGCCAGGCAAACCGGATAAGAATTTATCGGTCACGTCTTTACCCAAGCCGGTTTTACGGAAACTAGGGCCGGCAATTTCCAGTATTTCTGGCTCGCCTAACAAGGTCTTCATGTCCTCGGCATAACGGCTGACTTTAAATCGCGCCACCGCCACATCATGTATCTTGCCTAAATTGTGGTCTAAACGCTGCACTTCCATCCACTGCGCGTCCGGCGTCACCATGCGCCATGAGGCCAAATTATCCAAGGCAGTGCCCCACAACACCGCTTTCTTACCACCGGCGTTCACCGCAACGTTACCGCCTATGCAACTGGCATCGGCACTGGTGGGATCGCAGGCAAACTCAAGGCCGGCGTCACTTGCCGCCTCCATGGCACGGCGCGTCACCACCCCAGCCCCGCATTCTATGGTCGCGACTTGTCTCGCCACACCTGGTAAGGTGCGCATTTGCACGCCACCATGCTGGTCTAATTTTTCGGTATTGATCACCGCTGACATTGGTGTCAATGGAATAGCACCACCGGTGTAGCCTGTACCACCACCGCGCGGAATCACGGTTAACCCTAACTCTATGCAGGCGCGCACCAAGGCGGCGATTTCTTTTTCCGTGTCTGGGTTCAACACCACAAACGGGTATTCCACACGCCAGTCGGTGGCGTCGGTCACGTGCGACACGCGTGCCAAGCCATCAAATTGCACGTTGTCTTTGCGGGTAATTTTGCTGAATTTGCTTAAGGCTTTTTTTCGCAAATCGTATGTTTGGCGAAAGTCTTCGGCGAATTTGGCGATGGCTTTTTGCGCGGCCTGTACCATTTTCTGCACGCTGGGGTTAGCTTTACCGCCGGCATTGCGCTCTTCTATGGCGGCGATACGGTGTTTAAGCGCATCAATCAAGGCCTTACGGCGCTTGGGGTTTTCCAGCAAATCGTCTTGCAAATACGGGTTGCGCGTCACCACCCACAAATCACCCAAGACCTCAAACAGCATGCGCGCACTGCGTCCGGTTTTGCGCTGACTGCGCAAGTCGTTTAAGGTATCCCATATCTCTTCACCGAGAAATCGTATGACGATTTCTCGATCAGAAAAAGACGTGTAGTTGTAGGGAATTTCACGTAAGCGTTGGCTTGCTTGCGGTTCGATTTGCTCAATATGGCTAGGTAGGGGTGCGTTCATTGGCTTTTATATAAATAGCTCGACTATAAAAAATGCATTATAACATGTTGAATCAGGGCAAATAAGCGTAAGCGTTACATGGGTATTGGCTATTTATCTGCTTAGCTCGACTTTGCATAGACAGGCCACATTAAATAAAAATCCGTTAGACTAAGCACATGCCTGCGTATTTTAAAAAAATCACCCTTGCCTTGATTGCCACCCTACTTATTGGCTGGGGCGTCTGGCACACTTACCAGAACCAATCCGCCCCTGCAGTTAGCTTTACAACCTTAAGCGGCGAAAAAATCGCCATGACCAACTTAAAGGGTCAAGTGCTACTTGTGCATTTTTGGTCCATCAACTGCCTAAGTTGCCTCAAAGAAATGCCGGCATTAATCAACTTTTATCGGCGCCACCATAATCAAGGTTTTGAATTGATTGCGGTCGCCATGGCTTTCGACCCGCCGGCTCAAGTGCTAAACTACGCCAGCAAAAAAAAACTGCCTTTTCCCGTTATGCACGATGGCTATGGAGAAATGAGCGCCGCCTTTGGGCAAGTGAGCGTCACGCCCAGTCATTTTATCTACGGTAAGCAAGGCCAGCGTTTACAAAGTACAATAGGGCCATTGGATTTAAACGTCATGGCTAAACTGCTAAGCAGTGAATTAGCCAAGCCAGAATAAACAAGGAAGAGGGATTAACGATGTTATGGGTTAAAGCGTTTCACATCATTTTTGTTACCAGTTGGTTTGCCGGCTTATTTTACTTGCCCAGACTCTTGGTTAACCATGCCATGGTGCAAGACAGCGCCAGTTCAGACAGATTGAAAATGATGGAACAAAAGCTATACCGCTTCATGTTGCCCTTGGCCCTCTTAGCCCTTGGTTTCGGCCTGTGGTTGTGGCTAGGTTACGGCATCAGTGGCCGTTGGATGCACCCAAAATTAAGCTTGGTGGTCGTGTTAATAGGCTACCACTGGTATTGTGGTCAGTTAATCAATGACTTTAAGCAAGACCGCAACACCCGCAGCCATGTTTGGTACCGCTGGTTTAACGAACTGCCGGTTATCGTGCTGACCTTGATCGTCATTTTGGTTGTTGTTAAACCGTTTTGATGCGCTGCCATCCTTGACTACTATGGAAAATTTCAACTCTACCGAGCAATTAGCCAAGCTATCACAATTGGGCAAAACGCCCGATGAGCGATTGCTCAGCCTGTTTGATGCCTTGCTCGACGTGTCAAGCGGCATCGATTTGGCTAAGTCCATTACCGAAAACGCATCCCTATTGGCATTTTGCACCAAGCAAGCCAACGCGCTTGGTGCTGGCCAACCAAGCATGCTGGCAGAGCATATCCTATTAATCGCCATCAATGCCCACATGCAGACTGACCCGCAAGCCCGTTTAGATTGCTTAAAACACGGCAAAAAAGCCGCCATAGCATTAATATTGGCCCAAACCCAAACTAAAACTAACCGCCTCGCCTCGCTACGAACTAGGCCTGCTCTTTACAGCCTGTCAGCCAGCTTCTTGCTAATGGTGTCAGTTGGATTCGGTCTATTTATAAGCAAGACGCCAATGGCCTCCAATCAATTAACTGAGGTTAATTTAACGGCCAAAGACGCCAGTCTGCTCTATGCAAAATACGAACTAATGCGCCAAGGCACATGCCAGTACCCGGAAGCATTGCAAATTCCAGATCAAGATAAAGCGGTGTATTTAGAAAATGTGGTGGGTGGAAAACTGCCTACCAATTTGAAAGATTTGGCCATTGCCAACCGCTATTTAGAAAAAGTGCGTTGCAATTTCACCCCGATGCTGATGGCCAACTCCACCAGTTAAGGGCAAATAATCATTGCAGGCTTTGTATACAGATTAGTATAATCAATCCATGCCCACGCTACGCGATAAAATTCTGGTCACCGCCACCAATCTATTTCAAACCCAAGGCATCAATTCCACTGGGGTAGATAACATCGTGGCTGCGGCTGGTACCACCAAAATGACCTTGTACAAATACTTTCGCAGCAAAGAGTTATTGATCCTGGAAGTGCTCACGCAAAGCCAACAACAATTTCAAACTTGGCTAAACAGCAAGCTCGATAGCCAAACCCAGCAACCGGCGGAAAAAATACAAAGGCTGTTCGATTGCATAGAAGAATGGGTCAGCTCGCCCGACTTCAATGGCATGGGCTTCATAAAAGCCGCCGCCGAATTTCCCAATGAAGCAAACCCAGTTCATCAATTGTCCGCCCAGCAATCCAAGCAATTTAGACTGTATATACGCAGCCTAGCCGGGCAAGCTAACATTAAGGACGCCGATGGCCTCGCCCTGCAATTGTCCTTGCTGTTTGAAGGTGCCGTTCAAGCCGAACAAATGCAACGCGGCTCAGGCGCAATGCAGTACGCCAAAAAAGCCGCCAAAATTCTCATCGACGGCAGCCTAACCGAATAAGCCCGATCTTAGCGCTTGCTAGCTGACAGCAAAAAAAAGATAATGGTCTTTTAATCTCAGCCTTACAACCCATGCAAACCCTTATTTGCGGCTCCTTAGCTTTTGACACCATAATGGTGTTTCAAGATAAATTCAAAAACCACATCTTGCCAGACAAAATTCACGCCCTCAGCGTGGCGTTTTACGTGCCGGAGATGCGCCGCGAATTTGGTGGAACCGCCGGCAACATCGCCTATAACCTGCAATTGCTCGATGGCAATCCCCTCATAATGGCGACCGTGGGCGACGATTTTGCACCCTATCAAAACTGGCTCACGCAGCAAAAATTAGTCAGCACACACATCAAAACCGTGGCCGGCACCTTCACCGCGCAAGCCTTTATTACCACCGATACCGACGACAACCAAATCACGGCTTTTCACCCAGGCGCCATGGTGGCTTCCCATGAGAACAGTGTGAAAGATGCACAAGGCGTGACGCTCGCCATCATCGCACCAGATGGCCGTGACGGCATGTTCCAACACGCGCGCGAATGCTTTGAAGCCGGCATCCCGTTTTTATTCGACCCCGGCCAAGGCTTGCCTATGTTTAACGGCGAAGAATTATTGCAATTCATAGACATGGCCGATTACTTAGCGGTTAACGATTACGAGTCGCAAATTATCCAAGATAAAACTGGCCTAAATTTGCAACAACTGGCAGCCAAAGTCAAAGCCTTGGTGGTGACCTTAGGTGGTCAGGGTTCGCAAATTTACGCGGATGGCCTGTGCCATGAGATTCCTTGCATTAAAGCCATGAACATTGTCGACCCCACCGGTTGCGGTGACGCTTACCGCGCCGGCTTGCTATATGGCATTGCTCGCGGCTGGGATTGGCCCACCTGCGGCCGCTTGGCTTCAACCATGGGCGCCATCAAAATTGAAAGTCGCGGCGGCCAAAACCACAAGCCCAGCCGTGCGGAAATTGAAGCCATTTACACCCAAGCATTGGTCAACGAAACCAAATTGGACTAAGCTTAAATTTTAACCATTCAGCCTATCAGGCCAACCACAGGAGAGCAATCATGAACAAAACTAAACTACTAGGCATCACGCTATTAAGCTTAATGTTAGGCGCCTGCGCCAGCTCCAATTCTGGCGGCGTCTACTCCCGCGAAGAAGCGCGCAAAGTGCAAACTGTGCGCATGGGCGTGGTGGAAAGCGTGCGCTCGGTAAAATTAGAAGGCACCAAAACGCCAATAGGCTCGGTGGCAGGCGCAGCGGTGGGAGGCGTGGCTGGCAACAGCATAGGCAAGGGTGACGACAACATCATCGGCGCAGTAATAGGCGCCGTGGTCGGTGGCTTAGCCGGTGCCGCCATAGAAGAGGGCATCACCCGTAAGGACGCATTTGAAATAACCGTGAAACTAGACAACGGTACTCTAATTGCTGTCGTCCAAGAAGCCGACGAACAATTTAAAGCCGGCGATAAAGTGCGATTGATTGATAGTGGTGGCGTCACACGCGTTTCCCATTAAACCAGAAGAGCAAGCAACATCGTGTCAATAAATCGTCACAATTCTGTCACGAGTTCTTAATCTAAAAGCATTAAAGTCTCCCCAATTCAAAAGGAGACTTTAATGTTACCCAAACAAAGAATACGCCCGTTAAGCCACAACGAAAACGCTAAGCACATCGACTTAGCGGTCCCCAATCAACGTCGCCTAAGTATCAGCCTAGCGCGCACCCAAGTGGAAATAGAAGAAGCCCAACGCTTACGCTACAAAGTGTTTGCCGAAGAAATGGGCGCACAACTATTGGGCACTGGTGGCTTGGATGTGGACGGCTTTGATCAATATTGCGATCATTTAATTGTGCGCGACAGCGACACCAATCAAGTTATCGGCACTTACCGTATTTTAAGTCCTTCTGCGGCCAACGAAGCCGGCGGCTACTATTCAGCCGGCGAATTCGATTTAAGCCGACTTAGCCACTTATTTGACCGTACCGTCGAGGTTGGCCGTGCCTGCGTGCACCAAAACTACCGCAATGGTGGCACCATCACCATGCTGTGGGCTGGCTTAGCCAAGTACATGCAAATCCACAATTACGAATACATGATTGGTTGCGGCAGCGTAAGCATGTATGACGGTGGCCATGCAGCGGCCAGTTTGTATACTAAACTGTCTGATGATTACTTATCGCCATTGGAATACCGTGTATTTCCGCGCAACCCTTTGCTAAATCCTGCCTTGCGCACTGACATGCAAGTGGCTTGCCCACCGTTAATCAAAGGTTATTTGCGCTTAGGTGCCTACATTTGTGGTGAACCAGCATGGGATCCCTATTTCAACACAGCCGATATGCTGGTAATGTTACCGCTATCTAAAATCAACCCCAGATACGCTGCGCACTTTTTAAAATAAGTAGTTTGCTTTTGATCAGTAGCGCGCTATCAAACCACCTTTTGCCCACCACTCAAGAAGCGAACACTAGGCGCCTTACTCGCTACTACCGACTAATCCGCATCGCCCTACACACCTTAAGTGGTGTGGCGATGGCGGCGTTGGTCATGCCGCTTTCCAGCAAAAATGGCCGTTTGACCATCATCCTATGGTGGAGTAAAAAGCTGTTGCGCATTTTAAACGTGCAAGTAAAGGTCTACGGGCAAACCCCGCCCACTTACGCAAGCGCCCGCAACAACCTATTGGTGGCCAACCACATTTCTTGGCTGGACATCCACGCCATCAACAGCCTATTACCGGTGCGCTTTATCGCCAAATCCGACATAAAATCATGGCCAGTGTTTGGCTATTTGGCTAAAAAAAGTCAGGTCTTATTTATCGAGCGCGGTAAACGCCAGCATGCCACACGCATCGTTGAGCTCACCACGCAGAGTTTAAAAGCCGGCGACAACGTTTGCTTGTTTCCTGAAGGGACCACGACCGACGGCACTTGCATTGCCCCCTTTAAAGGCAGCGTGATGCAATCGGCCTTGCAAGCCAAATCGACTATTTGGCCGATTGCCATCCGTTACCCCCACCTAGACGGCAGCATCAATACCGAGGTGGCCTATGCCGGCGATACCACGCTAGTGGAATCCATCCTTAGTGTCGTAGGCCTTCAGCAAGCCATCTTAGAGTTGCATTTTCTGCCGCATATTTTGTTTGGGCAGGAAGCAGCGCAGCAGCATCGCCGTGATTTGACTCAGCACATACAGCAACTGATTACGAAGAAATTAAAGCTTTAAGCGTTTAGGGTTGTCACGCGGATCGGACGGCACCTGGCTGATCGCCTTAGTCTGCAGATTCATGGCCGTCAGCTGACCGCCCCACAAACAGCCGGTGTCCAGTGCATAAACGTCGCCTTGCTGTTGCAAGCCCAGCGCCGACCAATGACCAAAAATCACCTGAGTGCCTTTCGTGGCTCGATTTTTTAGGGAAAACCATGGCCAATACGGCGCCGGCACGTCGGCCAACTCGCCCTTAAACTGAAATTCCATTTCACCGTCTAGGGTGCAAACACGTAAGCGGGTCAAGGCATTGGTAATCACCCGCAAGCGGTCTATGCCGGTTAAATCGGCTTGCCAACGGTTGGGTAAATTGCCGTACATGTGCGCCAAAAATGCTAGGTAATTAGGCCCTTGCAAAGCCGCTTCCACCTCGGCGGCATAGTCCAGGGTTTGCGCCTGCGTCCAGTCTGGCAATAGGCCGGCATGCACCATCAAATAGGCCTGCCCAGGTGCCACTTCAGCATGATAGGCAAGCGCTTGGTAGCGTAACCAATTTAGTAGAATGTCTTTATCTGGGGCGGCCAACAAGTTGTCTAAGGTGTCGCCTTTATGCGCATCTACAAAACCAGCGGCCACCACCAACGCGTGCAAATCGTGATTGCCCAGCACAACATGAATAGAAGATTGATGCGCGTAACACCAACGCAAGACCTCAAGCGAGCCGTTACCGCGATTAATTAAATCCCCGACTAACCAAAGCCGGTCTTGCTTGGGATCAAATTCAATGCGCGCCAACAATGCCAAAAAGGCCTGATAACAACCTTGTATGTCGCCTATCGCATATTGGGCCATGTTTAGTTTTGAGAAAATAAAAAACCACTTAACAAGTTAAGTGGTTTGATGTGAAGTAACCTAAGCATAACAAATGTCCATGCAAGCTAGCGGAAGCACCAGCCGCACGGGTCGTTTATTTCGCTGGTGCAACGGCCGCATCAGCGGCTTTAGGATTGGCAGCAGGTACCGCTTTAGCTGCAGGCGCCTTGAAGCTGGCACCACTGGCATTGGCCATATTAGCTACGGCATTAGCGATCTCACCATCGGTTAAAGCTGGGTTGCCACCACGCGCTGGCATAGAGCGGATACCGTTAATGGCGTGTGATACCAATACATCGTAACCTTGTGCAATACGCGGAGCCCATTGGCCTTTGTCACCGATTTTTGGTGCATTCATTAGACCGGCGGTGTGACACATACCGCAAACGGCTTTAACCACTTCTTCTCCGCTCTTGTCGACGTGTGGGCCGGCATCCGCAACCGCCACTTCCACAGTGGCTTCAGGTTTGATGTTTTCATCGGAAGCGGTAGCTGCAGCAACCGTTTCCGTTGCAGCCGCAGCAGGCTCATTAGCCATACCGGAAGATTTAGCAATCAAGGAAATAATTAAGGTGAAGGCTAAAATAGCGCCCGGTATCACCAAGATTAATTGCCATAAACTCGAGCCTTTGTATTCGTTACTCATATCAGTCCATTTCTACGCATAAATTAAAGAGGTGGGTGATTATACCTGCACTTTATCGCCAGGTAAAAGGTCTTAAAAACCAGCGCCATGCCGCCCCGATAGGCAATGCTTTGCTATAATGACAAGCTCTTTTGCGCCCGTAGCTCATTTGGATAGAGTATCGGTTTCCGAAGCCGAGGGTAGTGGGTTCGAATCCCGCCGGGCGCGCCAAAAAAAGGAAGGTCGACTGCAATTACGAGTCGGCCTTTTTTACACCTAAGTTTAAACAACCACTCCTGCGCATTCAGCAAAATTCAGGGCTTAACGCCCTCCCTTATATTCTATTTTTTTATATGTTTATAAAAAAATATTCTTTTTAATTGTTTAAGAAAGTTTATATAGTGCATGCATTCGCAATTTATGAACTTGATTTGAGGTTAAACCATGACAGTGATCAACCAAACCATAGCCAGCACAGCCACATCACGCGATGTGTCACAGGAGATTTTACGTGCGGTTGACGAGCTAAAAAATGGCTCGGGGTTTGGTTCGATAGAAATCGTCTTGCATGAAGGCCGTGTCACTCAAATTGAAAAGCGAGAAAAAGTCAGGTTTACACAAGACAGCAAAAAATCCAGTCCTTCTGCAAAAGCAGTGGTTTAAAAAGATAAAAATAGTGGCTAATCCAACTGATCAATCAGCAGCAAGGCCGGAGGTAACAAACATGAATCTTATTAAATTAAAAAATAAATCTTTAACTAGGCATCTTATAGCCGCTGGGCTCATTT
>CALQUO020000027.1 GCA_943333775.2 Methylotenera oryzisoli | reverse complement strand
GCAGCTTTCACGGCTGCCGGTTTGCTTTGCGGTTTGGCCGCCTGCGCCAATTCGTTCAGGCGTTTGTCTTCTGCTCGATTGGCTTGTGCACGTTGTAGGCTAAAGCGTTGCCAGTCGTCAAAGCCGCCGCCGAATTCGGTTAATATGCCATTGCCTTCAAAGGCAATCACTTGCGTGACGGTGTTTTCTAAGAATGCCCTGTCATGGCTGACTAGAAATAGCGTGCCAGTAAAATCTTGCAACAGGCTTTCTAATAGCTCTAAGGTGTCGATGTCCAAGTCGTTGGTTGGTTCGTCCAATACCAACACATTGGCCGGCCGCGCGAACAATCGGGCCAACAGCAAACGGTTGCGTTCGCCGCCGGATAAGGATTTGACTGGGGAGCGTGAGCGTTGCGGCGGAAATAAAAAGTCTTCCAAATAGCTTATGACGTGCTTGCGTTCGTTGCCTATCTCGACAAAATCAGAGCCCGGACTGATGGTGTCGGCCAAGGTGGCTTCTTCATCCAATTGCTCACGCATTTGATCAAAATACGCCACATTGATTTTGGTGCCGCGTTCAATTTTGCCGCTGTCGGCCTCGATGTCGCCTAGTATTAATTTAAGCAAGGTGGTCTTGCCTATGCCGTTAGGGCCAAGTAAGCCTATCTTATCGCCACGCAAAATCCGTGTGCTGAAGTGGCTTATCAAGGTTCTATCGCCGTAGGCTTTGCTGACATTGTCTAGCTCAGCGACCAATTTGCCACTGCGTTCACCGGCATCCAGATTCAGTTTGACGTTGCCTTGGCGTTCACGGCGTGCCGCACGGTCTAAGCGCAGCGCTTCCAATCTACGCACGCGGCCTTCATTGCGTGTGCGTCTGGCTTTAATGCCTTGCCGTATCCAGACTTCTTCTTGGGCTAAGAATTTATCAAATTTAGCCGCGTGGATTTCTTCCACGGCAATCAATTCTTCTTTTTTAATTTGATACTGGCTAAAGTTGCCGACAAAATCCGTCAATATGCCGCGATCTAGTTCGGTAATGCGGGTGGCCAAGCTATCCAGGAAGCGGCGATCGTGGGTGATGAATAGCACGCTGCCGGTGAAACTTAACAATAAGTCTTCTAACCACTGTATCGCTTCTAAATCCAAATGGTTGGTCGGCTCGTCCAGTAACAGCACTTCGGGTTCAGCCACCAGTGCGCGTCCCAGGGCCACGCGTTTGCGCCAGCCGCCTGATAAGGTGGAAATTAAAGCGTCGGCATCGAGCTTCAAACGGCTTAATACCGTTTCTACCCGCGATTGTGCTGCCCATCCGTTTTGCACGTCCAATTCGTGTTGCAAATGCTGCATCTTGCTCATCAAGGCGTCGATGTCGGCTTCAGGCATGCCCATGTCGTGGGTCACTTGGTGGTAATCAATGATGGTTTGTTGCAAGGCGCCCAAGCCTTCTGCCACCGCTTCGAATACCGTGTGCGCGGTGTTCAATTCCGGTTCTTGCGGCACGAAAACCACGCGGGCGTTGGGTGCTCGCCAAACGTTGCCTTCATCCAATTTGATGGTGCCGGCTATGGCTTTTAATAAGCTGGATTTGCCGGCGCCGTTGCGGCCAATTAAGCCCACGCGTTCGCCTGCGTCCAGTTGAAAGGCAGCATGATCGAGCAGGGCGTGATGACCAAAAGCAAGGGAGGCGTTATCTAAGGTAATAAAAGGCATGGGTTTTGATGGTTTTCTATAGGTTGGTGCTAGAAGTTCAGCTTAAGTGCGATTATAACCGAGCTAGGATCGATTTCAGGTCGGCCTTACTTATTGGCCAGCATGGCTTTGATATTGGCCATTTTTGATTTGCCAAAATCCTTGCTAATTTCCGGGTCATTAAAGGGGTTGCCAAAATGGCGCACGTCGTCCTTAGGCAATTCGGCGATGAAGCGACTGGGTTCGCACAACTCCATCTCACCGGCGCGCTTGCGTTTTTTACACCAGGATATGTTTAAGGATTTTTGCGCGCGGGTAATGCCTACGTACATGAGGCGGCGTTCTTCCTCGATTTTACTTGGGTCGGTGACGCCTAGATCGACGCTCTCGCGATGCGGCAGTATGCCTTCTTCTACGCCAATTAAAAAAACGTGGCCAAACTCCAAACCCTTGGCGGCATGCAAAGTGGACAGCTTAACCGCATCGACTTCGCCTGTCTCTTGGCCTTCTAGCATGCTCATTAAGGAGACCATTTGCGTCAGTTCCAGCAGATTTTTTGCTTCGGCTTCAAGGCCGTATTCGGTATTGGCCTCACCCTTTTTACTCAACCAGCCTATGAAGTCCATGACGTTAGCCCATTTGACTTCGGCTGCCCGCGGTTCTTCGCTGTCGTATAAAAACGCCTCGTACTGTATGGTATTAAGTAAGTCGTCCAGCACCTCATCGGCCGGGTCGCGCAAGGCGCGTTGCTGTAACTTGTTGATGTAGGTACAGAAGTTGAGCAAATCGTCCAGTTGCTTGGCGCCCACGTCACTTTGAAAGTCGGTTTCAAAGGCGGCAGCGAATAGGGATATTTTGTGCAAGCTGGCATACTCGCCCAAACGCTCCAAGGTAGTGTTGCCTATGCCTTTTTTCGGGGTGGTTGCCGCTCGTATAAAAGCCGGGTCGTCGTCTTCGTTGGCAATCAGGCGTAAGTAGCTGACCAAGTCTTTAATCTCCGCCTTGTCAAAAAAAGATTGCCCGCCCGATACCGTGTAGGGGATTTTATGATTACGCAACTGTTGCTCAAAAATACGCGCCTGATGATTGCCTCGGTATAAAACCGCGTAATCCAAAAATTTGGTACGGTGCTCAAATTTATGCGCTTGTATTTTCATGATGACCGATTCCGCTTCGGCTTCCTCGCTCATGGCGGCTGAAACTTGTATCAAATCGCCGGTGCCCAAATCGCTCCATAATTTCTTCTCAAACAACTTGGGGTTGTTGCTGATTACCTGGTTGGCTGCGCGCAATATGCGCACCGTGGAGCGGTAGTTCTGTTCCAATTTAATGACTTTTAGCTTGCTGAAGTCATCGGTGAGTTGGCGTAAATTTTCCACATCGGCACCGCGCCAACCATAGATGGCTTGGTCGTCATCACCCACGGCAGTGAATTGCCCACGCAAACCGGTGAGCATTTTGACCAATTTATATTGGCATGCATTGGTGTCTTGGTATTCGTCGATAAGCAAATACTGCAATTTACGTTGCCATTTATTTAGGGCGCTTTCATGCGCCTGAAAAAGCTTTACGGGCAATTTAATTAAATCATCGAAATCCACCGCTTGGTAAGCTTTTAGGGTTTGTTGGTAGAGCTGGTAAACTTTGGCAGCTGCCACGGTCAGCTCTTCATCGGCTTGGGCTTTGACTTGATCGGCATTAAGGAAGGCATTCTTCCATGCCGAAATTTGCCATTGGGTTTTGCGAATTATTTGCTTGTCTGTGGTGGCCAATATGTCCGCCACAATTTTGTAGCTGTCTGAGGAATCCAGTATGGAAAACTGCGGCTTGTAACCCAATAGGGCGGCTTCGGCACGCAGCATTTGCAGGCCTAGTGAATGGAAGGTGGCTATGGTGAGGCCTTTGGTGCTTTTGCCTTGCATTAATTTGCCCACACGATCTTGCATTTCCCGCGCGGCTTTATTGGTGAAGGTGATGGCCGCTATTTCCTTAGGGGAATAACCGGCCTCGTCGATCAAATAGCTAATTTTTTGCGTGATGACTCGGGTCTTGCCGCTGCCTGCGCCAGCCAGAACCAACAAGGGGCCATCTAGGTATTTGACCGCTTCGCGTTGGGGAGAATTAAGGCTGTTTAACATGCGCTAGTGAGTGATAGGAATTGAGGTAATCGGGCAGGCTGAGATTTTAGCGTTTACCGGTTTAACTAGCTACTTAAACTTGCGTCTGCCTGTGCTTTGCGTAAAGCGTGCCATAATCCACGTTTAATCATCAAGCACAGGAATGAACATGCGATCGACTAAGGCCAGCGCCGCCATTGATAGACTTAAGCGCCGTAGTGAAAACCCGCTTTATTCCATGAGTATGAGCAGTGCCGGCCTGTTTAGCCTGCAGTTAGGCGACGGTTTGGGTAACAGCACGCGCTTATGTGAGCCCATGGCAATGGACGAATTTGTTGCGTGGGTGAATGGCTATGGCCCGCAAATAGTCAAGCGTGTGAGCAAGCTAGACCTGGCGTTTAGTAAGCAGTTGCAGAAAAAAACTACTTAGCTTGGGATTGCTGCGGTCTCGTCTGTGCCATTGTCTGTAAAATTGTCTGACAACACTAGGTTTGCTTGCGTCATCAAGGCGCGACTATTAGGCGTTTCTAAGCTAATGCGGCCTATAGCGCCACTGCGGTAATCGGTTAAAAATGCCACGGCCGTTTTTTCCGTGTCCCATAAACCGTCATGGCGCTTATAAGAACGGCGTTTGGCTATGGCTTCCAATAAATCCACACCGTCCATCTTGCTCACATCCAGCATGGCGCCATTGTGTTTCATGGTATCCAATTTGTAGCGCATATTCAGCAAGGCGGGGTAGTTTTTAAGCAAGTTGTCGGCCAAAAATAGCGCTACGTCTTCGTCTATGACGGCGTTTCTGCCTATTGCGTGACTGGCGGCCAGCATGTAGCCATCGGATTCGTATTGTATCTTGGGCCACATCATGCCTGGGGTGTCAGTGATGCTCATGGTTTCAGATAAATCAAAACGCTGCTGACTTTTGGTGACGGCTGGTTCGTCGCCTACCTTGGCCACGCGTCGATTCAGCAGGGCATTCATTAAAGTGGACTTGCCCACATTGGGGATGCCCATGATCAGCATGCGCAAGGGCTTTAAGTGCGTTCCGCGGTGAGGCGTCAGGGCTAGGCAGTGCTTAGGTATTTTATTGGCGTCACCGGGCTTTTTGCAAGACAGCGCGACGGCTTTGGTGTTGGGTAGGTTGTTGAAATAATTAAGCCATGCTTGGGTGGCCACGGGGTCAGCTAGGTCGGCTTTGTTGAGAATTTTGAGTTGTGGGCGCTGACGGAATAAACGCATTTCATCTATCATGGGGTTGTGGCTGGCAGCAGGCACTCGGGCATCCAACACCTCGATGACGATGTCGGTGAACTCCATCGTTTCTTCGGCTTTTTTGCGCGCTTGGGTCATGTGCCCTGGGTACCACTGAATCGCCATCTATCTCATCCTTCTTCCATGCTTGCTTTGTTGTAGCGCCTCGTCTTGTTTGGATTTTTTGAGGCATTGCATTGCTGCGTCCGCGCATTTTAACATTGCCTAGGATAATTCCCCTTTTTATCTGCGAGCAGGTGGTTTGTTCGGATTTTGCCTTAAAATAGCGGCATGACCATGCCACCAGAAATTCGCCCCAATCAATCCATAGACTTGCTTAAAGCCTTGCACATCCTCACGCGCGACGGCAAGCTCAACCAGGACAGTAGGCGTAAACTAAAGCAGGTTTACCATTTAGTAAACTTCATCGAGCCCTTGTTTAATGAAGCGCTGTTGCGCAATGAGCAGCCTGTTATTGTTGACCATGGGGCAGGCAAGTCTTATTTGGGTTTTATCTTGTATGACTTGTTATTAAAGCAGCATGCGTCTGGCCAAGTAATAGGCATAGAAAGCCGATCTGAGTTAGTGGCGCAATCCCAGCAATTGGCAGCACAGCTGCAATTTGCGCGCATGGACTTTCAGCATTTAACTGTAGCCGAATCCATCACTTCGCCCAGCCTGCCGGCCAAAGTGGACATGGTGACCGCATTGCATGCCTGCAACACGGCGACCGACGATGCCATCCGCTTTGGCTTAAGTAAGCAAGCCAGTTACATGGTGTTGGTACCATGTTGTCAGGCGGAAGTGGCGGAAGTCTTGCGTCTACATAAAAGCGAAAGTTTTTCATTAACGCCATTGAGTGAAATTTGGCGTCACCCTATACACACCCGTGAATTTGGTAGCCAACTGACCAATGTCTTGCGGTGTTTGCAGTTGGAGGCGGCTGGATACCAAGTTAGCGTCACCGAGCTGGTGGGTTGGGAACACTCCATGAAAAATGAGTTAATCGTAGCTAAATACACCGGGCAGCGGCGTAAGAACGCAATGGCTCGCCTAGAGGCGATATTGCAAAGCTTGAATTTAACGGATCTTCGCACGCGCTTTATGCTTTAGCATTTCCAACGCATTGCCGCTGTGTGGACTGGACTGTCCCAATGATATTTAATTTCATCGTCCAATAAACATAAGCTCACGGAAGCGCCGGCCATGTCTAAGGCGGTGGTGTAATTTCCTACCAATGAGCGTGTGATGCATATGCCGTGTTGTTTGAGTAATTTTGTCGCGCTGTGGTAGATTAAATACAGCTCCATTAAGGGGGTGGCACCAAAGCCGTTAATTAACAACAAGGTTTCATGCTGCTCTGTTAGGCTTAATTGCTTTTGTTGCCAATCCGCCAATATGGCTTCCACGCATTCCTTAACCACGGCGTCTGCCTCTTGCATTTTCAAGCGCCGCCTACCTGGTTCGCCGTGTATGCCTACGCCCATTTCGATTTCATCTTCGGCTAGGTTAAAAGTGGGGCGGCCAGCAGCGGGTACCGTGCAGCTCGTTAGGGCAACCCCTATGCTGGACGTGCGTTGGTTGACTTTTTCTCCCAAGGCTTTGCATTCGGCTAAACTGGCACCGGTTTCAGCTAAGCTGCCTACGCATTTTTCGACTACGATAGTACCGGCCACACCACGACGACCTTCGGTGTAGGTGCTATTGAGGACCGCGCAATCGTCGCTGGTGTAAATCGTGGCATTTTCGATATTCAGCATTTCTGCGGCCATTTCAAAATTCATTACATCGCCAGCATAATTTTTTACTATAAATAACACGCCTTTATTTGTGGATATAGATTGAGCTGCAGCTAACATTTGGTCTGGAGTTGGCGAGGTGAATACGTGCCCAGGGCATGCTGCGTCCAGCATGCCGTATCCTATGAAACCGACATGCAGGGGTTCATGGCCGGAACCACCTCCAGAAATCAACACAACTTTGTTTAAGGCTTGGTTTTTGCGGCTTAGAAAATGCGGGTCCAGTGCTAATTTGACTATGTCGGCGTGAGCCTCAGCAAAGCCGCTCAAGCTTTCTAATAGGACATCATCCAGTTTATTTATGAATTTTTTCATTATTTTTTCCAGGCCTAAAGATGGGTGTTATTTAAGGGGCCAATGCTAATTGGCAGACTGCGGTTATGATTAACTGACAACTTTTAGCGCCTGGGTCTAAATGGCCCATTGCCCGCTCGCCTAAGCCAGCGGCCCGTCCTTTTGTAGCGATGAGGTCGCGTGTGTTAATTAAACCTTGTTCTGCGGACTCCATTAATGCGATGCAGATGAAGGCCTTAGTCTGTTTTTTCTCGGCCAACTGTTTAAATTGTTGAGACACCGGTATCAATACATCTAGCATGGTTTTTTCGCCTAAGCCAGCTTTGCCTCGCAGCATGATGGCTTGCACGCCGGCGTCAAAAGCTAGCGCAATAGATAGTAGATCGGCCTTTCCCGCTGCTGGCCATTGTTTCGCCATACTCATAAAAAAACTGGCCAACAGCGGCCCGGATGCGCCACCTAACGTGCTTAGAAGTTTTAAGCCAATTTTATTTAAGGCTAGGGCAGCGCTTAATGAGACTAATTCTTCTTGCATGCTCACGATAGCTTGAGCACCACGCTTCATGTTGATGTAGTGGTCGCCATCGCCTATCTCACGATCTAGCGACTCCAAGGCGGCCTCGTTGTTTAGAATTGATTGTTGTATGGCTTTTGCGGCGTCTAAAATGAAGGAGGTGTGCATGAAGGATTAGTTCCGTATCGTTTTTCTAGTGAATTTCACTATGTTGCTATTGCATTAAAGTTGTTAAACTCTACACATATCAACTTGCTATTTCAACTACCTACATTAAAGCAAAATCAGCCGTATACATGAGCTTAAAATTCCGCTTAAATCTCCTTATCACTTTGCTGTCACTCGCTTTTATCCTGGTGGTGGGCAGCATACTTGTCAGCGACACGCGCACATCTATTCGGGAGCGAGTAGAAGCCGCCAGTCGCGTCACCGTGCAATTGCTTGATACGGTGATCATTAGTTCCGCCCTTAATCCGGAATACGGTCAAACGGACAGGGTCTTGCAAAGTTTTTTGCAGTCCTTGGGCTACGTGCGCAGCAGCCACATAGTGCTTTACGACATCAGCGGTAACGTCTTATATACCTCGCCGCCTTCGACTTACAAGGCAGACGTGCAAGCGCCTAAGTGGTTTGAGAAAATGGTCCAACCGCCAGTCGAGACGGTGGAGCGCCAAATCCGTTATGGCAGCTTAGTGGTGTCGTCCAGTGCTGCCGGTTCAATACGCGAAGCCTGGTCTGGTTTTAGGCAATTGATGTGGGTAGGATTGTTTTTTTTCGTGTTGCTTAATTTGATGGTTTACGCTTTGTTAAGCCATTCCTTGAAGCCGATTAAGCCTATATTGACCTCGATTAATCGCATGGAGCGGGGCGATTTAAGCACGCGCCTGCCGACTTTTACGCTGCCTGAATTCAATCGCATAGGCCATAGTTTGAATCGCATGGCCGAGTCTTTAGCCATGGAACGCCAATTGGAAGAAAACCGTCAGCTTACCCAATTGATTCAAACCCACATTGAAGACGAGCGTCGCAGTTTGGCTAGGGAATTGCATGATGAGCTTGGTCAGTACGTCACGGCCATCAAAACCTTTGCGGTGGCAATAGTCAATAAGGCCAAAGATAAATCACCGGACATAGCGGCCAACGCGCAAACCATAGTGGGCGCAGCCAACCAAATTTACGAAGGCATGCACAGCATCATAAGGCAGTTGCGCCCAGGTGCTTTAGATAACTTAGGCTTGTCCGAAACCTTGCGCGATGCCATGCAATATTGGCAAACATTGCATGCCAATGTGCGTTTTGAATTAAAGTTAAACGGACAGTTAGACGATTTGGGCGAAAGCCTGAATATAAATGTATACCGCATCGTGCAAGAATCCATTAATAATGCCTTAAAGCACGCGCAAGCAAAGAGCATAGAGGTCAGTTTGACCTTGCTTGAAAACGAGTTGCAGTTGCTGATTAAGGACGATGGCGTAGGCATGAACATGGCCTCAGTCGATCAATCTCAACATTTTGGTTTGCTTGGTATACGCGAACGCGTGCAGGGTTTTCACGGTAGTTTTAGTCTGTTATCTGAACCGAATCGCGGCACAGCAATCCATATCAACATTCCGCGGGCCAGTTAGGCCGCTTTTAGTGAACGGGTAAAAAATGAGCGTAATTAATGTGATGTTGGTGGACGACCATGCGGTAGTGCGCATGGGTTTCAAAATGTTACTGGAAACCGATGCGGATATTAAGGTGGTGTGCGAAGCCGAAAGCGGCGAGCAGGCCATACAGCGTTACGTGGAATTCAAACCGCATGTGGTGGTCATGGACATCACTATGCCAGGTATAGGTGGCTTGGAAGCCATAGAGCGCATCTTAGCCAAAGACAGTGCGGCAAAAATACTGGTGCTGTCCGCCCACGAGGATTCGGTGCATCCCAAACGCGTGCTCAATGCCGGTGCCATGGGCTATTTAACTAAACGCAGTGCCGCCGAAGAGATGATCAAAGCGATACGCGTAGTGGCCAGTGGCAAGAAATACTTGGAGGCTGGCGTGGCTCAGCAAATGGCCATACAGCAATTGTCTGGCGATCAAAATCCAGTGGACGTGTTATCCCCTAGGGAGTTTGAGGTATTCATGGCCTTGGCTAAGGGTAAAACCACCAATGAGATTGCCGAAACTCTATTTTTAAGCCCGCGTACGGTGGGTACCCATCTATACAACATCAAGCAAAAGTTAAACGCAAACAACTCGGCGGAAATTGCCTTGATTGCCATGCGCAGCGGTTTATTGGAAGCCTAGTAAGGGTCAGGCGGGCTTGCTGCGTAGGCTGATGAGTCCGCTTAACACTATCAGTGCTATGGCTAGGCAATCGCTAATACTTAACTGTTCTCCCCACCACATCACCCCAAATAGGCTCGCTAACACCACCGTGGTATAAGCTAAACTGGCCACTACCAAGGTTTCGCCAGTGCGGTAGGCCCGCGTCATGGCTAATTGGGCAACGGTGGCCGTGGCTCCCAGGCCAATTAGTAGGGGCATGTCTTGCCAATTCAAGTGATGAAATCCACCCAATAGCACGCTGCTCATGCCATCTAAGCGTTGGAGTTGCGGCGCCATCAGCATCCACAATCCGGCCAATACGGTACACACCAAGGTGAAATAAAACACCGTGCGGGTGTCCGGTTCGTTTTGTTGCCCCAATTGTTTGACGTGCACATAGGCCCAAGCAGCGCCAAGCCCAGACAGTAACCCCAGGCTGCCGGCCAGTGCGTTACCGCTGTCTAAAGTGGGTTTCAGCAGCAAGCTGACGCCAATAAAGCCAATGATGAGCGCTATTAGCAGCGTTCTTTTGAGTGGTTCCTGCAATAAAAATGGCGACAACAAGGCGAGGAATAAAGGCGAGGTGTAATTAAGCGTCATGGCGGTTGCGAGCGGCAAGTGCGCGATGGCGTAAAAAAACAACACCAAGGAGGCGAATCCAACCAGTGCGCGTGACATCTGCTTGAAAAGCACCGGCGTTGCTAGGCTTATTTTTTGACTGCGCAGGTATAGGGTTACCGCGATTAAGCCAAATAATGAGCGGTAAAACACCAATTCGCTGCTGCTGAATTTTGTCGCTCCCAGCTTAACCAATGCGCCCATCAGCGCAAAACCAAGCGCAGCAAGCAGCATCCATAGGCTGCCTAGATTGGGCAAGGTATGGCGGGATAGTCGAAAAGCTTTGATTTTATGCATGGATTTTGTGCGCTAAGCTACTGTTTTTAATATGCTAGCCACCAAGACTACAGCTTGCCAAATACGGGGTTTTCAGATAATCTCATACTTATTATTTTATGTGTATTTATGAATGCAATGGCGCTTGCTTTAAAGCGATCGCTAGCGATTATAAATGCAGGCTGTGGCCCATACCCAATCCACACACTTCAGTCCCAACGGCGGCATTGGTCGCCGTTTTTCATTATTGTTTTGGGTTAATTTTTATTAAAGAGTGCTATGTCAGATCATTTAATGAACACTTATATGCGTCAGCCGGTCACCTTCACCAAAGGCGAGGGGGTATGGCTGTGGGACACGGCTGGGGAAAAATACCTGGATGCCTTGGCCGGCGTTGCGGTAAACGGCTTAGGTCATGCGCACCCTAAACTGGTTGCTGCCATTAGTGAGCAGGCTGCCAAGCTGATACACGTATCGAATGTCTACCACATTGCTGAACAGGAAGCCCTGGCCAATAAGTTGTGCGCTATCTCGGGCATGGATAAGGTGTTTTTTTGCAATTCCGGTTGCGAAGCCAATGAAGCCAGTATCAAGTTGGCTAGGCTTTATGGGCACAACAAAGGCATTAGCAGCCCAGAAATTATTGTGATGGACAAGTCCTTT
>CALQUO020000026.1 GCA_943333775.2 Methylotenera oryzisoli | reverse complement strand
TTGTTGCCACGTTGGCGTGGCGCTGCCCCCATACACCGTTCCTTGTTAGCAGGCGATCAGGAAACCGGTGTGACCATTATGGAGGTGGTGGCAGCCCTGGATGCCGGCGCCATGGTCAGCCGAGGGGTGCTGGCGATCAAGGACAGCGATACCACGCAAAGCTTGCACGACGCCTTAAGTCATATAGGCGCCACATTGATGGTGACGGCCGTGGCCGACTTGGAAAAAAATGGCAGCTTAGCTGCCACTGCCCAAGATGAAAGTTTGGTGACTTACGCTCACAAATTAGACAAAGTCGAAGCGGCCATAGATTGGCAGCAATCTGCGGCAGCCATTTCTCGTCAAGTGCGGGCGTTTAATCCTTTTCCGGTGGCGCAAAGCCAGCTAAAAGAACACACCTGTCGCATTTGGATGGCCACGGCCGAAGCCGGCCAAGCTAAGCCAGGAGAAATCGTGGGCGTACACGATGGCATCTTGGTAGGTTGCGGCGAGGGTTTGCTTCGCATCACCGAATTGCAAGCTCCCGGCGGCAAGAAAATGCCTGCCGCGGCTTTTGTGCAAGGTCATAATTTGCAGTCTGGTGATTTTTTTACGTCTTAGCATGGCTGCCCGCCCATTTTGCCTGCGCAGGGATTAAGTCCCAAGTGCAAGCGTTATCAAGTAAAATCAGCTAACTTTTAATCGCCTTAACATCAAGAAAGCGTCTTTTGTACCTATCCCAACAAATAGCAGCCCATGCGGTCAACCTAGTGCTATCAGGACGCAACCTCACCTTAGCGTTGCCAGTAGCCTTAGCCAGCCACCCCAATGCCACCCCGCAACAACGTGGAGCGGCGCAGGACTTAAGTTACGGCACCTTGCGTTTCTACGGTGAAATCGATGCTTACCTAATACAGTTGTTAGAAAAGCCCTTAAGCGATGACCGAGTGCATGCCATCTTATTGGTCGCGCTCTACCAATTGTTGCACGATAAAGCCGATGCATTTACCGTGGTCAATCAAGCGGTGCAAGCGGCGAGCCTACTCAAAAAGCCTGCGCCTAAAGCCTGGGCTAAGGGATTGGTGAATGCCATTTTGCGTAATTTTTTACGGCAACAAACCCAGTTGGCCAGCCGCGTAGCCAGCAAAGAAGCGGCTACCTACTCCTACCCGCAATGGTGGATAAACAAACTCAAAGTACAATACCCATTACATTGGCAGAGCATTTTGTTTAGTGGCAACCAGCACCCGCCTATGACCTTACGCGTCAATTGCAAAAAAATTAGCGTGACGGATTACCAACAATTATTAACTCGACAAGGCATAGAATCAGACCGCCTAGGTGGCCAAGCCTTGGTTCTGAGTAAGCCAGTGACTGTAGAAAAAATCCCCGGCTTTAACGAAGGTGTGGTGTCGGTGCAAGATTACGGTGCGCAATTGGCGGGACTATTGATGGATGTTCAAGCGCACGACAAGGTGCTGGATGCGTGTTCTGCCCCCGGGGGTAAAACCGGCCACATATTGGAATTAGGCTGCACCGATTTAACCGCCATGGATAGCGACTCTAGTCGCTTGTTAAGACTGGAAAGCAACTTGCAGCGCTTGCAATTACAAGCCAAGGTGATGTTAGGCGATGCCGCCTCTAGCGATTGGTGGGACGGTGTGCCTTTCGACCGGATATTGGCGGATGTGCCTTGCACAGCTTCAGGCATCGTGCGCCGTCATGTCGACATTAAATGGTTGCGCCGTGAAGCCGACGTGGCTTCCTTCGTCGTGCAGCAAGCTAAAATTCTGCCTAATTTATGGCGGATGTTGGCAAAGGGTGGTAAATTACTTTATGTAAGCTGTTCGGTTTTTAATGAAGAAAATCAAGGGCAAGTGGACGCATTTTTAAAAAATAATGCCGATGCCAAGCAATTGGCAGTCGATGTCAGGGCCGTTAGCGGTGCCGATAAAGTGACCCATTTGAATGGCCAGCTTATTCCTTCTGCCGCGCACGATGGGTTTTTCTATGCCTTATTGCAAAAAAATTAAGCTAATTTTCATTGCCTTTTTCTTTGCCTTTTTTTCCATGGCAGGACTTGCGGCAAACAGCAGCATGTTGGTCAAAAGTGCCGAATTAAAAGCACAAGACGACGCTTATGTGCTTAATGCGGATGTCGATATTAAATTTAGCAGCGCGATAGAAGAAGCCATCAGCAAAGGCTACACCTTAAATTTTATCATCGAGTTTCAGTTGGCCACGCCAATAAAATATTGGTTTGATGATGAAATTGCCACCGTGATTCAACGCGTTAGCCTGAGTTACCATGCGCTTTCTAGACAATATTTACTGGTGCGTGGTGAGCAACAAAAAACGTTCGTGCGTTTGGATGAAGCCATCGATGATTTGTCGACCATCAGCGACTTAAAAGTCTTCAGCAAATCCCAAGTAGAAAAAGGCGAGCCCTACAAGGCTGGCTTTTTAATGCGCTTGGACACTAAAAAATTACCCAAAACACTGCAGGGCGATGGCTTGGTTTCGGAAGAATGGACCATGACTACGCAGCGTTTTGAATGGCAACCGACTTTATTCAAATGAAACAGCGGGCAAGATGAAGTTCATAGTATTACTTAGCGTCAGCTTAGGTGCCTTCTTGCTTTATTTGCTGTCCAACGCCAGTGCCAATACCGCTGCCTCCGGCGAGTACTATTCCCTGTTGGTGGCCCTGAATATTCTATTGGCAGCCTTTCTAATCGGCGTCATAGGCTATCAAGTGTGGCGTCTGTTCAAGCAGATTCGCAGTCGCGTAGTGGGCAGTCGATTTACCCGTCGCCTGTTGATGAGCTTTGCCATGATGGCGCTGATTCCGGGCCTAATCGTCTACTTGGTTTCGGTTAATTTTTTAACCCGATCCATCGAATCTTGGTTTAACGTGAAAGTGGAAGCGGCGCTGGAAGGTGGCTTAAATCTTGGCCGCACCGCCTTGGACATCATGCTTTTGGATGTCAAAGAAAAAGGCGAGAACATGGCTAGCACCTTGGCCTTCCAGCCCGCCAATAGCCGCTCTATATTGAACGATTTGCGTGAAAAAAGCGGCATTCTGGACGTGACCTTGTTGACTGTGCAAGGCCGAATTTTAGAGGTGTCGAATAGTGATGCCACCTCTATTTTGCCGGAATTGCCAAGTGTAGCCCAACTCAGGCAAGCGCGTTTACACATCCTAGGCAGCATAGAACCGATTAGCAAAAAAGGCTTGTACTTGCGGGTATTGGTGCCGGTTAATGGCCAGGATCTTGCCGGTGAAACGCGTATATTGCAGTTGTTGCAACCGGTACCTAAAGCCCTGGCTAATACTGCCGAGTCGGTGCAAGCAGTCTACCAAGACTACCAACAATTGTCCTACAGCCGTACTTCGCTAAGGGAAGTGTTTGCCCTTACATTAACTTTGGTCATGATGTTAGCCATGCTGGGTGCCGTAGCTGTAGCCTTTGTCTTGAGTCGCAAATTATCGGCGCCCTTAACAGTCCTCGCCGAGGGCACTAAAGCCATTGCCAGTGGTGACTACAGCAACGTTTTGCCGGCCCACGGTAAAGACGAATTAGGTGTCTTGGTACAATCCTTTAACAGCATGACCCAGCAACTCGATGACGCAACTAAAGCTGCCGAGCGTAATCGTTCTAGGTTAGAGGCGGCCAGAGGTTACTTAGAAACCATATTGGCGCATTTATCATCCGGCGTCATGGCCTTAAACCAACGTGGTGAATTGCGCACTTTCAACGAAGCTGCCAACAATATATTGGCCGTGCAGTTACAGCATTACGTGGGCTTGACCATAGAAGAAATGGTCATCAAACAACCGCGTTTGGAGGCTTTCTTTTCAGCCATTGCCATGCACAATCAGTATGCCATGGTAGATGAAACCACTATAGAAACCTCTGTTGAAGCCACTAAGGATGAGTTGTTTACCCAGATAGAATTGCTCAGCGGTCAAGGTAAGCAAATATTAACCCTACGTGGCACGCGTTTGCCAGATGGCGGTTACGTCGCGGTGTTTGATGATGCCACCACCATGATACAAGCTCAGCGTGATGCCGCTTGGGGGGAAGTGGCCAGGCGCTTGGCGCACGAAATTAAAAACCCATTGACGCCAATACAGTTGTCGGCCGAGCGCATGGCACACAAATTAGTCGACAAATTAGATGACAGCGATGCTGACATGTTGAAGCGCTCGACTGCTACAATCGTCAATCAAGTCGATGCCTTAAAGCGCATGGTAAATGAATTCAGTGAGTATGCCCGTTTGCCCGCACCACAATTGCAAGCCTTGGATTTTAATAAACTTATACAAGAAGTGGTGTCATTTTACGATTTGCCGGCCAGGAGATTGCACTTGTCTTTGGAAAAAAAAGCCTCTGCCATTAAGGGCGACAGCACAATGTTGCGCCAAGTTATACACAATTTGCTGCAAAATGCACAGGATGCCCTAATCGATCAAAGCGATGCCTTAATCCAAGTGCAAACTAAATCGGCAGGCCCCATGTTGGTATTAACGGTGACGGATAACGGCACCGGTTTCCCACCCGAAATGTTGGCGCATGCCTTTGAGCCTTACATGACCACTAAATCGCACGGTACCGGTTTGGGTTTGGCCATCGTTAAGAAAATCATAGAAGAGCATAAAGGCTGGATCAAAATTGAGAATTTAAGCGACCTTCATTCCGATTTGGCCGATTGTCCAAACAGCGGGGCGGTGGTGACCATCAGTCTGCCATTGGACGCATGAGCTTAGTGCGCAATTGAATTTTAAGCAGCTATTTTAGTAACACAACCATAGAGAAATAAAAGAATCAGCATGGCAGCAAAATATATATTAGTGGTCGATGACGAAATAGGCATACGCGAATTGTTGCGTGATATCTTGCAAGACGAAGGTTATCGCGTGCATTTGGCAGAGAATGCCGCTGCCGCTCGTGCTTTCAGGTTACAGGAACGGCCAGACTTGGTGTTGTTGGACATCTGGATGCCCGATTGCGATGGCATCACCTTGCTTAAAGAGTGGGTAAATAGCAGCTTGTTGACCATGCCAGTGGTGATGATGTCCGGGCATGGCACCATAGACACGGCAGTGGAAGCGACGCGCATCGGTGCGTTTGATTTTTTAGAAAAACCGATTGCCTTGCAAAAACTGTTAAAAACAGTCAGTACCGCTTTAAAACATGGTGAACAACGGCCTAAATCGGCCATGAATTTAGCCAGCTTGGGCAAGAGCCCTATCATCACGGCGCTGAAAGAGCGCTTGGATAAAATCGCTGCCAATGTCAGCCCTGGGCCGGTATTGTTGATAGGCGCTAAAGGCAGTG
Source organism: Methylotenera oryzisoli (assembly GCA_943333775.2). Taxonomy (GTDB): domain Bacteria; phylum Pseudomonadota; class Gammaproteobacteria; order Burkholderiales; family Methylophilaceae; genus Methylotenera; species Methylotenera profunda. The sequence continues at coordinate 6,423 of CALQUO020000026.1, read as the reverse complement.
GGGCAGAATTGTGCGCGCGCTATTTGCAGGAAGCCGACAGCCCTTGGTTGACTTTAACTGACTACGCTCGTTTGACCAATGAGCCCATGGATGTATTAGAAAGCCTACGCGGTGGCGTGTTGTTCATCGCCGAGCTCACCGAGCTCAATAAAGCCGAGCAAAAGGGCTTATTATTGTTGATCGCTAAATCCGACAAATACCATGTGCGCGTGGTTTGTGCCACCAGCGAAAATCTGCCTAGGTTACAGGCAGAAGGCTTGTTTGATTACAATTTATACCAAACGCTAACGGCATCGTCGCTCACCATGCCAGCCTTGAATGACCATAAAGAAGACATCCCGGATTTGGTGGTGGCCATCACCCATTTGCAATTGGAATTAGCCGGCATGGACTACCGCGAATTTGACGTAGCTGCCTTAAACGCCTTGCGTAACGCTGATTGGCCTGGGGATTTGGCACAACTTGATGCAGTGCTTCGTAACTTATTGCAAACCAGTTTGGGTGAAAAAATTGGCCTAGAAGACGTGAAGCGCGTCTTGCATCAATTTGATGACAGGCAAGTCATGGGGTCGACCGAGTTGACCGTGGCCGTGCAGATGCACAGCGAACATTCAGTCAGTTTAAGTTTAAACAGCGGTTTGTTTGATCAACCGCTACGCGAGGCACGCGACGAATTTGAGCGCCGCTATTTTGAACACCACATCAAATTGGTGGCGCATAACATGAGTAAATTGGCCGATATCGCTGGCTTAGAACGAACCCATTTGTACCGCAAGCTCAAGCAGTTGGGCATTAAAATAAAAGCTTAATTCGCTAATTCCAATATCACTGGCGTGTGGTCGGATGGCCGTTCCAATTTACGCGGCGCTTTGTCTATGTGCGCAGCGGTGCATTGAGATTTGAGTGCGTCGCTGACTAATATGTGGTCTATGCGCATGCCTTGGTTGCGCCTAAATCCCATCATTCGATAATCCCACCAACTAAAACTTTTATCCGCTTGTTCAAACAACCGAAAGCTGTCATGTAGGCCCAATGCCAACAAAGCTTGAAACGCTGCCCGTTCGCGAGGACTGACCAAGACTTGGCCTAGCCAAGCGTTGGGGTCGTGGCAATCGCGGTCTTCCGGTGCAATGTTGTAATCGCCTAATAGCAACAAGTTTGGGTGCAAGCTGAGTTCATTTTTTAGCCAACCGTTGAGGGCGCCTAGCCAACGCAATTTGTATTGGTATTTTTCCGAATCGACGGTTTGGCCATTCGGGATGTAGGCGCAAACAACCCGCTTGCCTTCTATGGTGGCAGCGATCAGGCGTTGCTGCTGATCGGCAAATTGCGGTATGTTATGTTGGATGTCGGTCATGGAATGGCGACTGATGATGGCCACGCCGTTATAGGTTTTTTGCCCGATGTGAGCTGCTTGGTAGCCTATGGCTTGCAAGTCTGCATAAGGAAATTTTTGGTCCTCCTGCTTGGTTTCTTGCAAGCACAACACGTCGGGTTTATTGCTTTGCAGCCAGTCCAAGACATGCGGTAGCCTTACGTTTAAAGAATTGACATTCCAAGTAGCGAACTTCATTGCGCCATCAATTCATGCCATTGTGACGCAACAAGGCATCGATATTTGGCGCGCGACCGCGAAATGCCATGAAGGAATCCAGAGCGGGCCTAGAGCCACCTTGCGCTAAAATTTCTTGCCAATAGCGTTGGCCTGTTTCTGGGCAAAGCACGCCATTTTCTTCAAATAGGCTATAGGCATCGGCCGATAACACTTCTGCCCATTTATAGCTGTAATATCCTGCCGAGTAACCACCGGAAAAGATATGGGTGAAATTATTTGGAAAGCGGTTCCATTTTGGCGGGCGTACCACCGCCACTTCATCGCGAACCTGTTCGATGAGGTCCAAGGCAGTTTTTTTGCCGTGTGGATCAAAGGAGCCGTGTAAGCGGATGTCAAATAATGAAAACTCAATTTGTCGCACGGTTTGCATGCCGGCTTGGAAGTTTTTGGCCGCCACCATTTTGTCGAATAAGGCGCGCGGCAATTGCTCGCCGCTGTCGACGTGAGTGGTCATGTGACGCAACACGTCCCATTCCCAACAGAAGTTTTCCATGAATTGACTGGGAAGTTCGACCGCATCCCATTCCACGCCTTTAATACCGGACACACTGTAATCGTCCACTTTGGTAAGCATATGGTGTATGCCGTGGCCAAATTCGTGGAACATGGTTAAGACTTCGTCGTGAGTAAATAAAGCCGGTTTATCACCTACCGGGGCGGAGAAGTTGCATGTTAAAAAAGCCACCGGCGTCGTCACTTGGCCTAATACTTTGCGCCGCGTAATGGCTTCGTCCATCCAAGCGCCCCCGCGTTTGTTGTTGCGCGCGTATAAGTCCAAATAAAACTGACCTATTAAATGCCCATGTGCATCCTTGATGTCATAAAAGCTGGCGCTGTCATGCCAAACAGAGGCATGCGACTTGACAACTTTAACCGCAAAAATGGTTTCGACCACTTTAAATAAACCGCTTAAGACTTTGTCTTCCGGGAAGTACTGTTTGACTTCTAGGTCAGAGAACGCATATTTTTCTTCGCGTAGTTTTTCCGAGGCATAGGACACGTCCCAAGCCTGCAACTCGTTGATGCCTATTTTTTTTGCGTAAGCTTCCAACTCTTGTTTGTCTCTGAGCGCGTAGGGTTTCGCTTTATCTGCCAAGTCCTGCAGGAACGTCTCAACTTGTTGCGGCGATTCGGCCATTTTGGTGGCCACCGACAATTCGGCGTAATTGGCAAAGCCGAGTAAATGCGCCGCTTCCAATTTGAGTTTTAAAATTTGCGCAATGATAGGAGTGTTGTCCCATTCTGTTCTACCAAATTCAGAAGCACGGGTGGCATAAGCGCGGTAAAGGGTTTCGCGCAATTCCCGGTTATCGGCGTACTGCAATACCGGTAAATAAGAGGGAAAGTGCAAACTAAATTGGTAACCGTTCTTGCCGGACTCCTTGGCGGCCGCTTGAGCGGTGGCCAATACGTCCTCGGGGATACCGCTTAAGCGGCTGAGGTCTTCAACCACCAGGGTGTAATCGTTGGTGTTGTCCAAAACATTCTCTTCAAATTTTGAAGCTAGTTTAGACAGTTCCTCTTGTATGGCTTTAAAGCGACTCTTTTCTGCTGGCGCCAATTCGGCGCCACCTAATCGAAAATCACGCAATTCATTTTCTATAATTTTCTGTTGTGCTGGGCTCAGTTTAGTGTAAGAGGGGTCAGCGCGAAGGCTACGAAATTTTGCGTAGAGGCGCTCGTCTTGGCCGAGGTCGGCATAAAAATCCGTGAGTTTGGACAGGTTGGTATTGTAAGCTTCTCGCAGGGCAGGGCTGTTGACCACGCCATTCATGTGGCCCACTTGTGACCATGCGCGGGCTAACTTTTCTTCCATGTCTTCCAGTTTGGCGGCGAAATTATCCCAAGTAACTTTTTCGCTGGCGCTGGCCAGAGTGTCTATTGTCGCTCTGGCTTCGCTGAGTAAATGGTCCATGGCTGGTGTAATGTGCTCCGCTTGCAATGCTTCAAATTTGGGTAAACCTGAGAAGTGCAAGAGGGGGTTATTGCTTAATGATGTGGCCGACACGGTCGTTTATCCTTATAGGGCTATTTCAATTTTAAATACGGGCTGCTGTTTAATTTTGTCAGCAGCGGTTCAATTTTTTCTATGTCGGTTTGCGTTAAAATTTTTCGCGCTTGGTCCTTAAGTTGCGACGCTTGGCTGCGTAAGATCTGTTGCTTCACCCCCAAAATGTGCGAGGGGTGCATGGACAATTGCCTTAAACCCATGCCAACTAAAAGCTTGGTCAGCTTAATGTCGCCGGCCATTTCACCGCAAACCGACACCGATTTGCCTAACTTTTCACCGGCCTTGATGGTCATGGTGATTAACTTTAGCACCGATGGGTGTATCGGGTTGTATAGATGCGCCACCGCGTCATCGGTTCGATCTATGGCCAAGGTATATTGAATTAAATCGTTGGTGCCTATGGACAAAAAGTCTAATTCTTTAGCAAATGCCTCGGCATTGATGGCCGCCGCCGGAATTTCTATCATGCCGCCCAGTGGCGTATTTTCATTAAAGGCAATCTGCTGTTTACGTAAGCTGATTTTGGCTCGCTCTAAGAGCAATTTGCATTGGCGTAATTCTGCCAAATTAGACAGCATGGGAATTAAGATTTTGATCTGGCCAAACTGCGAGGCGCGCAATAAGGCGCGTAATTGCGTATGAAAAATCTGCGGTTCGCTTAAGCAATAACGGATGGCACGCAAGCCTAAGGCGGGGTTGGCGCAGGTCACCACGGTATCGGGGTTCATCTGCTTGTCTGCGCCTAAATCCAAGGTTCGGATAATAACGGGCATGCCTTTCATGGCCACGGCGACAGTTTTGTAGGCATGGAATTGCTCCTCTTCATCGGGCATTTCCCGTCTGTTCATGAATAAGAATTCCGTTCTATACAAACCGATGCCGGTGGCGCCGGATGCGCTGACTGCCACCACGTCTTCTGGCACTTCAATGTTGGCGAATAATTCAACGGCCACGCCATCCAAGGTGACGGCTTTGGTGGTTTTAATGCGCTGTAATTTTTGTTGCTCGAGTTCCCATTGTTCTTGGCGCAATTTGTATTCGGTGAGGATGCTGACATCGGGGTTAACGATAACCACCCCTTGGCTGCCATCGACAATAATTAACTCGCCATCACGAATTAAATCGCGGGCTTTTTGCAAGGCGACGATGGACGGGATGTTTAAACTGCGAGCTAATATGGCAGTGTGAGAAGTGATGCCGCCCACGTCGGTAATGAAAGCAGCAAATTCGTGGTGCTTAAATTGGATAGCGTCTGCCGGCGAAATGTCGTGGGCCACCAGAATCAGTTTGCGCTCTTCGTTTAACGCGCTCGTTTGCCGTTCCGTGCTGAGTTGACTCGGGTGACCGAGCAAGACTTTGATGACGCGCTCCACTACTTGGATGACGTCTTGTTTGCGCTCACGCAAGTAATCGTCTTCAATTTGCTCAAATTGCTCAACGATGTCATCCATTTGCAATTTAATTGCCCATTCGGCATTACAAAACTCGTTGCGGATGATGTCTTTGGGGATTTCTGCTAGCGATTTGTCTTCTAGCATCATTAAATGCGTGCCAATAAAAGCGGCCAACTCAGCAGGGGCATTTTTACGCAAGCTGCTATTAATTTTCAACAAATCTTGCTTAACGGTTGTGATCGCGTCACTAAAACGAATTATTTCTGCGTCGATTAGATGCGCCGGCAAGGGGTAATGCACCACTTCCAACAAGGCGTTGGACACCAAATGCGCATGGCCTATGGCTATGCCACTGGACACCCCGACACCGTGTAGGCAAAAACTAGTCATGTGGCTGCCCTTCGTCCATCACTCGCCCTCACCGAAATAATCGGCGATCAGATCGCTCAGTGCAGCAATGGCATCTTGTTCGTCCGTGCCATTGGCTTCTAAGGTTACCATGGAGCCTTGTGAGGCAGCTAACATCATGACGCCCATTATGCTCTTGGCATTGACGCGGCGACCATTGCGGGTAATCCAGACTTCGCTGGCAAACTTGCTGGCCGTTTGTGTGAGCTTGGTGGAGGCGCGTGCATGCAGTCCGAGCTTGTTGATGATTTTAACTTCTAAGCTAGTCATGCATTTATCCAGTTTGATCTTTTTTCAAAACTCGCCTTAGGTATAGGGGCGCTATGCTTCATATCGTTCACAGCATTCACGGCTAAAGTGCACCACTCCCTCACGCCCGCCGGCTACGGCTTTTTCCACCAAGGCCATCAAGGATTCGTGCCTATAGGTCATGGTGCGCACTATCATGGGCATATTGACGCCAGCCACGCCTTCGACCACACCAGGGATAAGTAATTTGCTGACGATGTTGCAGGGTGTGGCGCCATACATGTCGGAAAGTACCAATACGCCATCGCCTTCATTGAGTTTGGCGACTAAGTTTTGCGCTACTGGCAATAAATGATCCGGATCGTCTTGGTTAGTCACGGCTAGGTAAGACACTTGCCTAGGCTCATTACCTATTACATGCTTGGCGCATTCCAGCAAGCTTTCACCAAAACCGCCATGGGCGATAATTAAAATACCTATCATGATCTTCCCTAATGCTTAACTACGTTATTGTTTGTTTGTCCTGATTATTGGCCATGCATTTATTTCTTAAGTTCACGGTGCCGAGTCAGCACTTCATGCTGCGGCCTAAAGTAAGCGCTTAAGGTATCAACAAAATACACCGAACGATGTTGACCGCCGGTACAACCTATGGCCACCGTCAAATAACTGCGGTTGTCGGCAACAAAGCTAGGCAGCCATTTTTCTATATAATGTTGAATGTCATCCAGCATGGCCAATACATT
>CALQUO020000025.1 GCA_943333775.2 Methylotenera oryzisoli | reverse complement strand
CATTTTTGATGCAAGCCGCGCGCCTCTACCGAGTCAATCGCAGCATGGCCGATGGCGGCGGAGCAATGTGGGACATAGGACCTTATGCGATGCATGCGCTGCGTTGGTGTTTTGCCGAGCATGGCCAGCCGGCGCAAGCCTTGAAGGTAAGCGCATTAGCCAAGTTAAACGAGCACGGCGCCGACACCGCATGCAGCGGGGTGCTGGACTTTGGTTTGGATGCGCAAGGGCGTGCGCGTTTTGGCCATTTTGACGTCAGTTTTGAGCGCAGCCGTAAATCCGAATACGAAATCATAGGCAGCAAGGGCTGGATAAAATGCCACGCCGCCTGGGTGTTTGAAAAGGACGAGGCGGTGATTAGTTGGGGGCTGGACGACGGTAGTGTTGGTGAAGAGCGCATCGCGCCCAGCAACCACTTTAGTTTGGAAATAAGCCATTTTAGCGATTGCGTGTTGCATAACAGCTCGCCTTTATTGAGTCTGCAAGATGCCAAGCACAATTGCCAGGCCATAGAAGCCGTATTGCAAAGCGTGGCGACTGGGTTGCCGTGCCGTCTGGCTAAGCTGGACTAAAGCCAACTGTGCGGCTAATTTTAACTTGCGCGAGATTTAGTCTGCTCGCCAATTAAGGTATAATCCGCGCTTAATTAATTGATGTGACAGGTGAATTGATGCCTATTTATGATTACCAATGCGCCACTTGCGGTCACAAAGCCGAAGTCATGCGCAAGATGAGTGAAGTAAGCACGGAAGCCTGCCCGGCGTGCGGTGCCAATGCATTTAGCAAACAGCTGTCTGCGCCTAGTTTTCAATTAAATGGCAGCGGTTGGTATGCCACCGACTTTAAAAATGGTGTTGCTAGCAGTAAAAAGGACAGCAGCCCTGAAAAAAAGTCTGAAGCGGCAGCGCCCAGTGCACCTTGTGCCAGCGGCTGTGCTTGCCATTAAAAAGCGAATCTGCTTCCATACCTTTGCCTGCATGAGTCTATTCAAATGAAAAAATACTTTATTACCGGTTTGCTTGTCTTAGTGCCCTTGTTCATAACCGTTTGGGTGATTTCCGGCTTGGTTGGCATGATGGATCAAAGCTTATTTTTGTTGCCAGAAACCTGGCGGCCGAAAGCGCAATTAGGCCTAGAAATTCCAGGCATGGGCGCTATACTGACCTTATTGATTATATTTGTCACTGGCGTGATCGCCACCAATTTCTTTGGCAAACGCATGATATTGGTTTGGGAAGCCTTGTTGGCCAGAGTGCCGGTGGTGAAGTCCATTTACGCCAGTGTTAAGCAAGTTTCGGACACCTTATTTTCTGATTCAGGCAACGCCTTTAGGCAAGCGGTGTTGGTGCAGTTTCCAAGGCCGGGTGCGTGGACCATCGCCTTCGTCACCGGCAAACCGGGTGGCGACGTGGCCAACCATTTAAGCGGCGATTATCTGAGCGTCTATGTGCCCACCACGCCTAACCCAACCGGTGGCTATTTTTTGATGCTGCCACGGGCTGATGTGGTGGAATTGGACATGAGCGTCGATGAAGCGCTGAAATACATTATTTCTATGGGGGTGGTGGCGCCGCCAACTAAACGAAGCGCCAAGCATGCCACTCCAGCAGCGTGATTTTTTTAATTTTTAACGACTATTTAACAAGACTTTATTTATGATGCGTACCCATTATTGCGGCCATTTAAACCGCCAACATATAGGCCAAACTGTTACTTTATGCGGTTGGGCACACCGTCGCCGTGATCACGGTGGCGTAATCTTTATCGATTTGCGTGACCGCGAAGGCTTGGCGCAAATCGTCGTGAACCCGGATGCTAAAGCGGCTTTTGCTGTTGCCGAAAGCGTGCGCAGTGAATACGTCTTAAAAATTGTCTGCGAAGTGCGGGCTCGTCCAGAAGGCGCGAAAAATGCAAATTTGGCCACCGGCGAAGTGGAAATGATAGCCACGGAAATTGAAGTGCTCAATGCCTCGCTGACGCCGCCATTTATGTTGGACGATGAAAACCTCACGGAAACCGTGCGCTTGGAACACCGTTACATCGATTTGCGTCGCCCAGCCATGCAAAAGAACATGATGTTGCGTTACCGTGTGGCTAAAACCTTGCGCGATTACTTGGACGCTAATGGCTTTATTGAAGTGGAAACGCCGATGTTAACCCGCTCTACCCCAGAAGGCGCGCGTGATTACTTGGTGCCTAGCCGTGTGCACGACGGCCAGTTCTTTGCCTTGCCGCAATCCCCGCAGTTATTTAAACAATTGCTAATGGTGTCGGGTTTTGATCGTTATTTCCAAATTACCAAATGCTTCCGCGATGAAGATTTGCGCGCCGATAGGCAGCCTGAATTCACGCAAGTCGACCTTGAAACCTCCTTCATGACCGAAAACGAAATCATGGACATAGTTGAGGAAATGATCAGGCAAATGCTGAAAAAAGTGCAAAACGTCGATTTGCCGGCCAGCTTTCCACGCATGTCATTCCATGAAGCCATGAACCGTTATGGTTCCGATAAACCGGACATGCGCGTCACCTTGGAAATCACCGAGATGTCTGACGTTATGAAAGACGTGGATTTTAAAGTGTTTGCTGGTGCGGCTAACATGGCCGGTGGGCGTGTGGCGGCCTTGCGCGTGCCTAATGGCGCGGCTATTGCCCGCAGCGAAATTGATGCTTACACCGAGTTTGTTAAAATTTACGGTGCCAAAGGTTTGGCTTACATCAAGATTAACGACATCACAAAATTAAACGAAGAAGGCTTGCAAAGCCCTATCGTTAAAAACATCCATGTAACTGCGTTGCAGGCCATCATAGATAGAACCGGTGCGCAAAATGGCGACATCGTTTTCTTCGGTGCCGATAAAGCCAAAGTGGTTAACGAAGCATTGGGTGCCCTGCGTCTTAAAGTCGGTCACGACAAAGGTCACGTCGATGGCCGTGCTTGGGCGCCATTATGGGTGGTGGATTTTCCTATGTTTGAGCACGACGAAGAAAACGACAGATGGGCAGCCTTGCACCATCCGTTTACCGCGCCCAAGGATGGCCACGAAGATTTGTTGGTCAGCAATCCGAGTGCAGCCTTATCCAAAGCTTACGACATGGTGTTAAACGGTTGGGAAGTGGGAGGCGGTTCAGTGCGTATCCACAAACAAGACATCCAATCTAAAGTATTCGATGCCCTTAAAATCAGCAAAGAAGAAGCCCAAGAAAAATTCGGCTTCTTATTGGAAGCCTTGCAATACGGGGCGCCACCGCATGGCGGTTTAGCCTTCGGTTTAGACCGATTGGTTACGCTGATGACAGGTGCAGAATCAATACGCGACGTGATTGCTTTCCCTAAAACCCAGCGCGCACAATGCCTGATGACCAACGCGCCTAATGCGGTGGACGAAAAACAATTGCGCGAGTTGCACATTCGTTTGCGCACGCAAACGCCTGCTGCCTAAGCCTGCTTTGCCCGCCTAAATAACAGCATGCCGGTCACCGAAATTAATCACTTTAATTTGCGCACGCCTTACCAGACGATGCTGCAATTAAAAGATTTTTACTGCGATGTGGTGGGTTTGCAAGTCGGCCCGCGTGAGGGTTTTAGCAGCCGCGGCTTTTGGTTGTACGTAGGCGATAAGGTCGTGTTGCACCTGGCCGAATACCGTGGTGAGGAAGCGATGCTCACCAACGTATTGACCAGCGTGGACCATTTTTCCTTTACCTGCACCGATATGCCGGCTATGGAAGCTCACCTTCGTGCTTGCCAGGTGGATTACAAGGTGCGTGATTTGCCGGTTTTAAAAGTAAAGCAGATCAATTTTAAAGACCCGGTAGGCAATGGCGTGGAGTTATTTTTTCACGTGGATTAAGCCGGCGTTTTTAAGCAAGTGAATTTTTTCGTGCATAGGCGGGTCCTATTTTTTAAATAAGCGATTAAGCATGCAAGACCGTTTGGCCTGGCAGTGATTAATTTTGGAGGGGACTAAAATGAAAGCGTTAAAACCAGCTATTTTGCTAAAAGCCGTATTAGTCATGGTGCTATTTATCGCCATGCCACTGCAAGCTGAGCCCGATACAAAGTTATGGCCCATCATGAAAGAAGCGTTCTTTGGTAAGCGCGACATGCAGGAAGTCGATTTTATTAAAATCGATGCCCCACGCCGTGCCGAGAGCGGTGCGCAAGTGCCGGTCACCTACAGCATAGATAATGCCGCCGCTAAAGGCGTGGTGATTAGCAAGCTTTACGCTTTTGTTGATGCCAACCCCATCCCCTTAACCGCGACTTACCATTTAAGCCCAGGCTTGGGTAATTTCCAAGTCGCCACCCGCATCCGCTTTGAAACCGATGCCTTTGTGCGTTTGGTGGGTGAAACGGCCGATGGTAAATTGTACCTGGCTTCACGAGAAATACGCGCTGCCGGCGGCTGTGGCGGCACGGTAGACGGTGATGAGGCTAGCATACGTGCCAGTGCCGGTAAGATAAAATTCAAAGTGGATCAACCCGTCACACTGAATAGCCCAACGGCGGTGACCTTTAATATCAAGCACCCCATGCGCACAGGTTTGCAACGCGAATTAGTGTCACAAGGCTTCGTGCCGGCTTTTTACATTAACAAAGTGGTATTTTCCTACAACGCGGTGCCGTTGCTTAGCATAGACGTAGGCGTAGGTACCTCGGAAGATCCCTACTTTAAATTTAATTTTGTGCCTGCCGTGGTCGGAAAATTAGACGTGATAGCCAACGACAACGAAGGCAAAAACTTTGTGCAGGAAATTGATTTAAGCCATTGATGGCAAGCTCGCATCGACTAGGGCCTCCGCATTGGAGGCCTTTTTTATGGTGGGTTTGTAATCCGGCAATGATAAAATAGTCGCCTAGATTTAACTTTTGCACGAGGACCCCCAGCATGAAAAGTTACCGTAAAGAATTGTGGTTTAATCCGCCCACCCGCGTGGCCTTTATCCGCATCACCGAACAAGTGAACGAGTGCTTGCGTGAGAGTGGCGTGCGCGAGGGTTTGGTGCTGATCAATGCCATGCACATTACCGCCAGTGTCTTTATTAATGACGACGAGCGTGGCCTGCACCATGATTACACGCAGTGGTTAGAAAAATTGGCGCCGCACGAACCGGTCAGTGGCTACCGGCATAACGATACCGGTGAAGACAATGCGGATGCCCATATGAAGCGCCAATTAATGGGCCGCGAAGTGGTGGTGGCGATTACCGAAGGGCGTTTGGACTTTGGCCCTTGGGAACAAATTTTTTACGGCGAGTTTGATGGCAGACGCAAAAAACGCGTGTTGGTAAAAATTATTGGCGATTAAATCAATCGGCCCAGCTTGTTCGCCCAAACTAACATTAACATGCTTAGCTAACCGTCTTGGGTGCTTTTTGTCGACACGGTTTATGCGAGTGGGACGCGTCGGAATTGTTATGGTTTAGCCGGTAATGTAAGACTCCAACTGGCGAATAAGCCCTTGTTGATAGGCTATGGTTTCCTTAACCAAGTCACCGATAGAAAGCATGCCAACTACCTTAGCATTGTCCAGCACCGGTAAATGGCGTATACGTTTTTCTGTCATGACGGTCATGGCTTGCTCTACCGTGTCGCTTAATTTAACGAAAATCACGTTGGCCGTCATGACCTCGCTTACCGAAGTGGTTTTTGAGGATTTGCCTTTTAGTACCACTTCCCTGGCGTAGTCACGCTCAGAGAATATCCCCACAAGCTTGTCACCCTCAAGCACCATCAGCGCGCCGATTTCGTACTCTGCCATCACCACCAATGCATCAAACACTGGACGGTGTGGGGCAATCGAGATCACTTCTTGGTGTTTTTTGGTCGCCAGTAATTGTTGTATTGTTTTCATTATTCTCTCCTTGCAAAAGCGCTAGTCAAAAATATACACCTTATAATGCGTGTTACACAATTGAATTAGAAAAATACTTAATCCCTCCCATCATGCATAAAAATACCGTCATTAAAGCCTTGTTGGCTTTGTTCGTTCTTACTTTAATTTGGGGGTATAACTGGGTGGTGATGAAGGTGGCGGTGCAATACGCTAGCCCATTTCAGTTCGCCGCCATGCGCACTGTCTTTGGCGCCTTGGTATTGTTTGTTTTGATTGCGCTGACCAAGCGCCCTTTGGCCTTGACCCATTTTCCCACGATGTTGGCCTTGGGTTTGTTGCAAACGGTGGGCTTTACTGGACTGCTGATATGGGCCTTGGTTGAAGGTGGCGCAGGTAAAACGGCGGTACTCACTTACACCATGCCATTTTGGGTGCTATTGTTTGCTTGGCCCATGCTGGGTGAAAAGGTGCAAGGCTGGCAATGGTTGGCAGTCCTGTTTGCGCTCATGGGTATGCTGTTTATTTTTGATCCGCTGCACATCAAGGCCGATGGCTTTAGCATGTTTTTAGCTTTGTGTTCGGGCATATCCTGGGCGGTCTCCGCTATCATTTCCAAAAAACTGCATCAACGTGAACCGCATTTGGATTTGCTCAATCTGACTGCTTGGCCTATGTTATTGGGCTCCATTCCCATTCTGGTCATAGCCTTAATTTTACCAGCGCCGCCCATACAGTGGACCAGCGGTTTTATTTATGCCGTGCTTTTTAACGTGTTTTTAAGCGGTTGCTTGGCTTGGGTATTATGGCTGTATGCCTTGCAGCGTTTGCCGGCCGGCGTTGCTAGCATGGCGTCGATGTTGGCACCGGTGATAGGGGTCATTGCCGCTTGGGTGCAGTTAAACGAAGTGCCCAATTTGTACGAACTGATAGGCATGGTGTTGATTGCCCTGTCCTTGATTACCATCTCCATCATTAACATCAGTAAGCACACGCCAATTGATCCGGCCCAAGGGCAGGAGTAATGTGGCCAGTCAGGCTTGTGATAAAATAGTTGCTATTTTTTAAGTCTTAAGGGTAGGTCAAATGGCAGGTCATAGTAAGTGGGCAAATATTCAACATCGCAAAGGTCGTCAAGATGCCAAGCGCGGCAAAATATTCACCAAGATTATTAAAGAGATCACGGTTGCGGCCCGTTTAAGCGGTGGCGACGTGACCATGAACCCACGCTTGCGCGCGGCGGTGGCCGTGGCCAAGGAAGAAAACATGCCGGCCGATAACATCACGCGCGCCATCAAAAAAGGCACGGGTGAATTAGAAGGCGTGAACTACGAAGAAATTCGTTACGAAGGTTATGGCATCAATGGTGCATCCATTATTATTGATTGTTTAACCGACAATAAGCAGCGTGCGGTAGCCGATGTCCGCCACGCATTGACTAAGTTTGGTGGCAACTTGGGTACCGATGGTTCGGTGGCCTTTATGTTTAAACATTGCGGCAGTTTGGTTTACGAGCCAGGCACCAACGAAGATAAAGTCATGGAAGTGGCTTTGGAAGCGGGTGCGGAAGACGTCGTCAGCGATGAGGATGGCAGCATAGAGGTGATCACTGCGCCCAATGACTTTATGGCCGTCAAAGAAACCATGGAGGCGGCCGGTTTGAAAGCGGTCATGGCAGAAGTCACCATGAAGCCCATGAACGAAATAGAACTCACTGGCGACGATGCGCTAAAAATGCAAAAAATATTGGACGCATTGGACGATTTAGACGACGTGCAAGACGTCTACACCAGCGCCTTAATCGACGACTAGTGGCCAAAATCACCATACTCGGGATCGACCCTGGCCTGCGCATGACGGGCTTTGGTCTGATTGAAAAAGACGGCGAAAAAATTCATTACATCGCCAGCGGCACCATCAAAACGGCCAGCGCCAAAAAGAATAAGGTAGTCGGTGAAGACGACAGAGAAGAGTTACCGGCACGCTTAAAAGTCATATTGGATGGCTTATTCGAAGTCATCGATACCTACCATCCCAGCCAAGTGGCCATAGAAAAAGTGTTCGTTAACGTCAATCCGCAGTCGACGCTGTTATTGGGTCAGGCGCGCGGCGCTGCCATTAGCGCGGCCGTTATTCGTGATTTAAGCGTGGCCGAGTACACGGCCTTGCAGGTCAAACAGGCTGTGGTCGGCAACGGCCATGCCGATAAAGAGCAAGTGCAAGCCATGGTGAAACGCTTGCTTAATCTAGCTGCCACGCCTAGGCCCGATTCTGCCGATGCCTTGGCGTGTGCTATTTGCCATGCCCACGGCGGCCAAGGTTTGGGTAAATTGGCCACCGCCGGATTTAGGGTGCGTGGCGGCCGTTTGGTTTAGTAGTCAATCGCTAGCCATGCCTTATTGTTAGCATGGGTCTTAATAAGGGAGTTGCAATGATAGGACGTTTGAATGGCACGCTGTTGGAAAAGACGCCGCCACTAATCTTGATTGATTGCCACGGGGTCGGTTACGAATGCGAAGTGCCCATGAGCACTTTTTATAACCTGCCCGCCCTAGGTGAAAAAGTCGTGATGTTGACACATTTTGTCGTGCGGGAAGATGCGCAATTGTTATACGGTTTTGGCAGCGAACAAGAGCGCGCCACCTTTAGGCAGTTATTGAAAGTGAACGGCATAGGAGCGAAATCGGCTTTGTCCATATTGAGCGGCTTGTCTATAGACGACCTAGCCCAAGCCGTGGCCATGCAAGACAGCGCTATGCTGACGCGAGTGCCTGGCGTGGGTAAGAAAACCGCCGAACGCTTGTTGCTGGAACTCAAAGATAAATTTAGCCTAGCTGGCCTGAATGCCGCCCAAGCCAATCAACCCAAATCGGCCACTAGCGATGTACTCAATGCCCTTATTTCATTAGGGTACAATGAGCGTGAAGCCTTGGCTGCGGTGAAATTATTGCCCAGCGACAGCACGGTTGCAGAAGGCATTAAACAAGCTTTAAAATCCCTGTCAAAATAACCGTTATGCACGCTTGAGTTAGCCCATTGGTATGTGCCGCGACGCAAGCATATTGGAAAAACGCCCATGATAGAAACCGATCGCCTGATCGCCCCTGATACCGAAAGCCCCCAAGAGGAGGCCTTAGAGCGTGCCTTGCGTCCCAAGTTATTGGAAGAATACGTGGGCCAAGAAAAAGCCCGCAGTCAGTTGGAAATCTTCATCAATGCGGCGCGTGGTCGCAGTGAAGCGCTGGATCATGTCTTGCTGTTTGGCCCGCCTGGTTTGGGTAAAACCACTTTGGCGCACATCATCGCCAAAGAAATGGGCGTTAACATGCGTCAAACCTCGGGCCCGGTGTTGGAACGTGCCGGTGATTTGGCGGCGTTGCTGACCAATTTAGAACCCAATGACGTTTTGTTTATCGACGAGATTCATCGCCTGTCACCGGTGGTGGAAGAGATCTTGTACCCGGCCATGGAAGATTACCGTTTGGACATCATGATAGGCGAGGGACCGGCTGCCCGCAGCGTGCGTTTGGATTTACCGCCGTTTACCTTAATTGGCGCTACTACCCGTGCCGGCATGCTGACCAATCCCTTGCGCGATCGGTTTGGCATCGTCTCCCGCTTGGAGTTTTACACGGCGGATGAGTTGGCGCGCATCGTTCAGCGCAGCGCCGGATTGCTGGACGTAGCCATGGTGGACACCGGTTCATTAGAAATCGCCAAGCGTTCACGCGGTACGCCACGCATTGCCAACCGTTTATTACGTCGCGTGCGCGACTACGCGCAAGTTAAAGGCGATGGCACGGTGTCCGCGGAAGTGGCCGATGCCGCTTTAAAAATGTTAGACGTGGACAAGCTTGGTTTTGATGTGATGGACAGAAAATTGTTGCTGGCGGTGCTGGAAAAATTTGCCGGTGGACCAGTGGGGTTGGATAATTTGGCAGCGGCCATAGGCGAAGAGCGTGACACCATTGAAGACGTATTGGAGCCCTACTTAATCCAGCAAGGTTATTTGATGCGCACGCCGCGTGGGCGCATGGCTACCCAGTTGGCATATCAGCATTTTGGATTGGCGGTACCAAAAAATTTAATGACGGAAGATTGGCCAGCGTGACCCAATTTACTTGGCCTATACGCGTTTATTATGAAGACACCGACAGCGGTGGGGTGGTTTACCACTCTAATTATTTGAATTTCATGGAGCGGGCCAGAACAGAATGGTTGCGCGCTTTGGGCTTTGAGCAAACTCAGTTAAAAGACCAGCATTGCCTCATAATCCTCATTCACAGTTTAAGCATGAAGTTTAAAAAACCAGCTTATTTCAACGACATGCTGGCCGTCCGCTGCGAGTTAAGCAAGCTCGGGCGCAGTAGTTTAATTATGCAGCAAAGCATCAGCCGTGATGGGCTAGTGTTGATAGAAGCGCAAGTGAAAGCTGCGTTTGTTGATGCTGTTAGCTTCAAGCCTATAGGCGTACCGTCTGAAATGCGCCATAAAATACAATTGGAAAAACAACAGGGATTCCTATGACCGTAAGCGTTGCAAATGACATGTCTATTTTTTCATTGGTAGTAGGCGCCAGTCTGCCCGTTCAATTGGTGCTGGTGGTATTAATCCTCACATCCTTGTTTTCTTGGTGGTATATCTTCATCAAGCTGGCTATCATTAAGCGGGCTGAAAGTAGTGCCGAGGAATTTGAGGCAGCCTTTTGGGCAGGCGGCGATTTAGATAAATTGTTTGATAGCTTAGGCTCTGGCTTGCGGAAAACCCAAGGCATGGCCAGCATCTTTGAAGCCGGCTTTAAAGAATACGTCAGGCATAATCAACAACCGCGCATGGACGTATCGGACGTCATGGAAGTTGCCAGGCGTGCCATGCGAGCCGCGTATAACCGAGAGCTGGATAACTTAGACTCCCACTTGCCGTTCTTAGCCTCGGTGGGTTCAGTCAGCCCTTACATAGGCTTGTTTGGAACGGTCTGGGGCATCATGAATGCATTCCGTGGTTTGTCTAATGTCGCACAAGCGACCTTAAGCCAAGTAGCCCCAGGTATTGCCGAAGCGCTGGTGGCCACAGCAATCGGTTTGTTTGCGGCGATTCCAGCGGTGATTGCCTATAACCGCTTTGCCAGCTCGGTCGATCGTTTGTCGGTGCGTTACGAAAGCTTTATGGAAGAGTTCACTAACATCTTGCAAAGAAAAAGCTAAGCTATGTCGCGCAACCGTAAACGCCGCATGATTAATCAAATCAACGTCGTGCCCTATATAGACGTGACCTTGGTGTTATTGGTCATCTTTATGGTGACTGCCCCCATGACCAATCTTGGCGTGGTGGACTTGCCCAAAGTAGGGCAAAGCCTGAAGCAATCTCAAGTCCCGCCTTTGGTTTTAACCGTTAAGCAGAACAATGAAATTGAATTAGACAATCAAGCCATGGCGCGTGATGAATTGTTGACTAAGGTAAGGCAAGCCTTAATGGCATCGTCTGAGCGGGCCGTGGTGATTGCAGCCGATAAAAACGTCAAATACGATGATGTGATTGCGGTGATGGATCTGCTCAAGCAAAACCAGGTAGATAAGGTTGGCCTGTTGTTGTCGCCAGCTCAGTAAAATGCGTATCGCATTATGATGATTAGTGCCTATGAAAAAGACGTGTCATGGCAAGCCGGTGTTTGGGCAATAGTCATCCATTTACTGTTGTTAGCGGCCTTGCTGTTGTCGTTCAATTGGAAAGCGCCTCAGCCCTTACTGAATGTGGCGGAAGTGGAGTTATGGGACAGTCTGCCTCAATCTCTGCCGCCTTTGCAAGTGGCGTCGCCGGTAGAAACACTACCGCCCGTTGAAGTTAAAGAAGCCCCGCCGCACCCGCCAGAAAAAGTCGAAGGACAAGTCCTTAAAACTCCCGAAGTCGACATTGCCCTGGAAAAAAAACGCAAAGAGTTGGAGCAGAAAAAAGCTACCGAGCAATTGAAAAAAGAGCTGGGTCTAGAGCAAAAAAAACAATTGGCCGCCTTGCAAGCGGAAGCGCGTAAAGAAGAAATGCAAAATAGCGATAAGTTATTAAAAGAAAAAAAAGCCAATGAGACTTTGAAAACAATGCAACAAGAAGCCTTAGCCGAAGAGCGCGCAGCAACTCAGCAGGCGGTTGCAACCGATAAATTGGCCAAGTCGGCGGCCAGTGCGGGTGTGGTGGATGAGTACCGCAGTAAAATCCAAACTAAAATTCGCGGCAATGTAAATAAAAGCTTGTGTGCAACGGCCAGCCCTGAGCTTAAATTTGACATTGCCTTGCTGCCCACTGGTGAAATGACGGGCTTGCCTAAGCTCCTTAAATCCAGTGGTAATAAAGCCTGTGACGAGGCCGTGGAGCGTGCAATTATGGCTTCCCAGCCTTTACCTGTGCCCACTGATGGCTTGGCATTTTCGCAATTTAAAAACTTAAAGTTGACCTTTAGGCCTAATGATTAAAGCTGGCTAAGACGGAGACTGGCAATTGGAATTGCGGCTAGTTTGCATCATAAAAAGACGACTAAATCTTATAAAACTATCATGAGATTGCAGTAAAATCGATTGTCGCCATGTATTATAAGGGCTGGTTTTATTTAGGCCGCATTTCTGAGAAATAGACAGTTAACCCCAACTAAAGAATATACGCAAAGAAAATAACAGTGCTTATGCCCATCGTACGTATCGTTCTACTTTTAGTCAGTTTCTGCTTAAGTGGCCTGGCCCATTCGGCCTTGGAAATTGAGATAAGTGGCGGCGGCGCCCAACAACTGCCTATTGCCATCGTACCTTTT
>CALQUO020000024.1 GCA_943333775.2 Methylotenera oryzisoli | reverse complement strand
TGGCTTAGCTTAAGCAAGATAGAAGGCTTAGGCTCCCAAACATTTTGCCAACTGCTCAAAACCTTTGGAAGTCCAAGTGAAATTTACCGCAAAAAATTTAAAGAATTAAGGGCGGTAGTGTCTGAAAAAATAGCCCTAGAGATAGGGCAAGGGGTGGATCAAATTGGCCTACAAGATACGCTTACTTGGCTAGCGCAAGCCAACAATCACCTGGTCACGCTGGCCGATGCCGACTACCCTAAAGCCTTACTAGAAATCGCCGATCCGCCGCCCTTGCTCTATGCAAAAGGCAATCTCGCCCTACTCAACAAATTAAGCATCGCCATTGTTGGCAGTCGCAATGCCTCGGTACAAGGTGAGAAAAATGCCGAGGCGTTTGCCCAAGGTTTGGCCGAGCACGGACTATGCATAGTCAGCGGCCTCGCCTTAGGCATAGATGGGGCCGCCCACCGCGGCGCACTCAAAGCCAAGGGCGACACCATCGCCGTGGTGGGCACCGGTTTGGACATGGTCTACCCTGCCCAGCACCGAGATCTGGCGCACCAGATTGCTAAGAGTGGTTTAATTATTTCTGAATTCCCACTGGGCACGTTGTCCAAACCGCAAAATTTCCCTAGGCGTAACCGCCTGATTAGCGGCCTCAGCTTGGGCTGCCTAGTGGTCGAAGCCAATCTAAAAAGCGGCTCGCAAATTACCGCGCGTTTGAGTGCCGAACAAGGTCGTGAAGTTTTTGCCATACCGGGCTCCATCCATTCGCCACTGGCCAAAGGTTGTCACCAACTGATTAAACAAGGGGCAAAATTGGTCGACAGTTTGCAAGACATCGTCGAAGAATTAAATTTAAGCAAAGCCGTCAGCGCACCAGTAGCGGAAGAAAATTCACCGACCAACCAGGACCAGCAAATGCTGTTGGATGCCATGGCATATGACGCTATTTCTATCGAAACTTTAGTGCAATTGACTGGCTTGACGGTGAGCACGCTTTCATCCATGCTCACACTATTGGAATTAGAAGGGAGAATCACTGGCCTAGCTGGCGGACAATACCAACAGATTGTGTAGTTGACGATTTAGTCATTTTAGATGGATGCATAAACCACCTCACTTAATTAAAAAATAACATTTCTTAAGGACCAACATCATGTTTGAAGTATTGGTTTATATGTTTGAAAACTACATAGACACGCAGTTTAGACCTGACCAAGACACCTTATCAAAAGAGCTGTCGGCAGCAGGGTTTGCGGAATACGATATCAACAGTGCGTTCAATTGGTTTAATGAGCTGGAACGCTTGACCAAGCAAGGCGACATTTATAGCAAAGCCCAGTCTCATAGCACGCGCATTTTCACTGAGGACGAACGCAGAAAAATCAGCGGTGAAAGTTTAGGGCTGGTCGTATTTTTAACCCAAGCCAATATACTTAATACCGCCCAGCGCGAATTGGTGCTGGACCTGGCAATGAACTTATCGCAACTTAAAATTAATATTGAAGAAATGCGCTGGATCGTATTGATGACGACCTGGGGTGCAGGAAAAACCGGCGCAGATAAAACCAGAGATTACTTGTTTATTGAAGATGCCTTAAACCAAACAGAAAAACCGACCCTGCACTAAGCGCTGGTCGGTTTTTTATGCCTCACATCCTCAATGGCCGCCTAACATGGCAGCCATATGCACTGCTTTAATCGTGCAAATTGCCTATGATGTTGGCAATCACACCGGCACGATTCAAGGTGTAGAAATGCAAACTGGGCGCGCCAAACACCCTTAAGGTTTCACATAAATCCGTCACCACATCAATGCCAAAAGCCCGCAATGAAGCCATGTCATCGCCGTATTCTTCCAAACGTAACCTCAGCCACCTAGGAATTTCAGCACCGCACACATTGGAAAAGCGCGCCAATTGCGTGATGTTGTATATAGGCATGATGCCAGGCACGATAGGCACATTAATGCCGGCCGCCGAGCACTGATCAATAAAGTGAAAATAGGCATCGGCATTATAAAAATATTGAGTAATGGCTGAATTGGCACCGGCATCAATCTTGCGTTTTAAATTCAATACATCGGCCGCCGGGCTTTTCGCTTCCGGATGAAACTCTGGGTAGGCCGCCACTTCGATGTGGAAATGTTGGCCGGTTTCAGCGCGTATGAAGGCGACTAATTCCGTTGCATAGCGAAAGTCACCCGTACTCACTTCACCTGACGGCAGGTCCCCGCGCAAGGCCACCAAACGCTTGATGCCATTGGCTTGGTAAGCTTGCAATAAGCCACGGATTTCCTCCTTGCTGGAAGAAATGCAGGAGATATGCGGTGCGGCTGGTAAGCCTTGTTGCTGAATGTCCAACACCGTTTCCATGGTTCGGTCGCGCGTTGAACCGCCCGCCCCAAACGTCACGGAGAAAAAATCGGGATTGAATTTGGCCAACTCTGCACGGGCGTCGCGCAGCGTCGCCATCCCGTCTGCAGTCTTAGGCGGGAAAAACTCAAAACTGTATGCGTAGCTGTTCATTTATTTGTCTTTTTTATCGTCTATCACTATGGCGCCCAACAACCAAGCCAGCAAGCTGTATAGCAAAGCACCGATTAAACCGGCGCGTATGGTTTGCACTTCAAAGCCAGGCAAGGCATTGCCCACGGCATAAAATAATACGCCATTTATCAGCAATAAAAATAGTCCTAGAGTGAGCAAAGTAATGGGCAAAGTGAGCAGCACCAAGATAGGTCTAACCAATAGATTAACCAAACCTATGGCCAGCGCTGCCAGCAAAGCCGTAGCAAAATCGGCCACATGAATGTTGGGCACGTAGTAGGCCACGGCTAACAGCGCCAAGGCGTTCAAAATCCAGCCCAACAATAATCTCATGCTAGCACTTCCCTTAATTAATCAGTAAAAACTGATAACAAAACGCTAGCCGGAAATCCGGCAGCGTTTTCTAATAACGGTAAGTGTCCGGTTTAAAAGGACCTTGCTTTTGCACACCGATGTAAGCCGCTTGTTGATCGGTTAAGCTGGTCAATTGCGCATTCAGTTTGCGCAATTGCAAGATCGCCACCTTCTCGTCCAAGTGCTTAGGCAAGGTGTACACACCCACCGGGTAGTTAGCAGTTTGCGTAAACAATTCAATTTGCGCAATGGTTTGGTTAGCAAAGCTAGAACTCATGACGTAGCTTGGGTGCCCGGTACCGCAACCTAAATTGACCAAGCGACCCTTTGCTAAGAGAATAATTTTTTTGCCGTTAGGGAAAATCACGTGATCCACTTGCGGTTTAATTTCATCCCACTCGTATTTTTCCAATGAAGCCACGTCTATCTCGTTATCAAAATGGCCGATGTTACAAACGATGGCTTGATCTTTCATCTTAGCCATGTGCTCATGGGTAATCACGTGGTAGTTACCGGTTGCCGTGACAAAAATATCAGCGTGTTCAGCAGCGTAATCCATGGTCACCACGCGGTAGCCTTCCATGGCAGCTTGCAAGGCACAAATAGGATCAATCTCGGTCACCCATACTTGCGCAGATAAGGCGCGCAAGGCTTGTGCAGAGCCTTTACCCACATCGCCGTAACCAGCCACTACCGCCACCTTACCGGCGATCATCACGTCCGTAGCACGCTTAATCGCGTCCACTAAGGATTCGCGGCAGCCGTATAAATTGTCGAATTTGGATTTGGTCACCGAGTCATTCACGTTAATTGCAGGGAAGGCCAATTTGCCTTCTTTGTGCATTTGATACAAACGGTGCACACCGGTGGTGGTTTCTTCGGTCACGCCTATGATTTTAGCCAAACGTACGGAATACCAAGTGGGATCGACTTTTAGTTTGGCTTTAATGGAATCGAACAAACACACTTCTTCTTCTGAAGTCGGATGCGCCACCAAAGACAAATCTTTTTCGGCGCGGGTACCTAAATGCAACAACAAAGTCGCGTCGCCACCGTCATCCAAAATCATATTGGTGTAGCCACCGTCGCTCCACTCAAAAATACGGTGGGTGTAATCCCAATAGTCGGCCAAGCTTTCGCCTTTAACCGCAAATACCGGCGTGCCGCCAGCAGCAATCGCTGCCGCAGCGTGGTCTTGGGTAGAATAAATATTGCATGAGGCCCAACGCACTTCCGCGCCTAAATCTTTTAGCGTTTCGATAAGCACGGCGGTTTGTATGGTCATGTGCAAGCTGCCGGTAATTCGCGCGCCTTTAAGCGGTTGAATTAGGGCAAACTCTTCACGAATCGCCATCAAGCCTGGCATTTCGGTTTCGGCAATGGCGATTTCTTTTCGGCCAAATGCGGCCAAGCCGATATCGGCAATCACGTAATCTTTTACTGTATTTTTAACATCAGCAGTCACAGCATTCATGTTCAATTTCCTTGAATATGTGACCGGAGGGAATGGGTATTTAATTAGAGAGGCTATGCGCTTATCTCACCCGTATCCCGTGCCCGGCACGGTTAATAAGGTGAGCGTCGTTCTTACGTTTTCCGAGCCTGGGAGAAGGACTCTCGCAACGCTCCTCGGAATGGCTGGCATTATACGAGAGATTGTTTGTCCTTCCAAGCCCATTTTTGCTAACTCATGATTTTCCGTAAAGCCAATAAAAAAGCCTTGCTGCAGCTAGCGGCAAGGCTTTTTACTGTTTCAGGTGCGACTTAAAGAGCGGCTTTTAATGCCGCGGCTTTGTCTATCGCTTCCCAAGTAAACTCGGGTTCGTCACGGCCAAAATGCCCGTAGGCGGCTGTTTTAGTATAGATAGGACGCAGTAAATTAAGCATTTTCACTATACCCTTAGGACGCAAATCAAAGTGTTCTCGCACCAAGGCAGTCAGCACTTCGTTGGACACCTTGCCTGTACCGTAGGTCTCGACCATGATCGAGGTCGGTTGCGCTACGCCAATCGCGTAGGAAATTTGCACCAAGCAACGGGAAGCCAAGCCGGCAGCCACAATATTTTTAGCCACATAACGGCCGGCATACGCCGCGGAACGGTCTACTTTAGATGGGTCTTTACCTGAGAACGCACCGCCGCCATGAGGCGCCGCACCACCGTATGTATCGACGATGATTTTACGGCCGGTTAAACCGCAATCGCCTTGTGGGCCGCCAATCACAAATCGACCAGTAGGGTTGACCAAGAACTTAATGTCGCCCTTAATCAATTCTTTAGGCAAGGTGGGCTTGATAATTTCTTCTATCACTGCTTCGCGTATGTCTTTTAATTCCATTTCCGGGGCGTGCTGGGTTGATACCACTACGGTATCAATAGCGCTGGCTTTGCCGTCTTGGTACTTGATGGTGACTTGCGATTTCGCGTCCGGACGCAACCAAGGTAAACGACCGTCTTTGCGCAACTGCGCTTGACGCTCCATGATGCGGTGCGACAACCAAATCGGCAAAGGCATCAATTGCGGCGTTTCATCGCAAGCGTAGCCAAACATCAAGCCTTGATCGCCCGCTCCTTGGTCTAATGGGTCGTCCTGCGCGCCATCCACGCCTTGGGCAATGTCGGGGGATTGTTTATCGTAAGCCACCAATACTGCACAGCCTTTGTAGTCTATGCCGTAGTCGGTGTTGTCGTAACCTATGCGTTTAATGGTCTCACGTGCTACTTTGATGTAATCAACGTTGGCTGTGGTGGTGATCTCACCTGCCAACACAATTAAACCGGTATTGGCTAAGGTTTCTGCTGCAACACGGGCAGTGGGATCTTGTTCTAATATCGCGTCTAAAATACTGTCGGATACTTGGTCTGCGAGTTTGTCTGGATGACCTTCAGAAACGGATTCTGAAGTAAAAAGATAGTCGTTCATTTGTGCGCCTTGAAAAGTAAACTAAAAAAAATGAAATGATTTTCATACTAAAGGCTGAAGCATGAACATCAGGTCAATTACCGACTTAGCA
The DNA here is from genome assembly GCA_943333775.2 of Methylotenera oryzisoli. GTDB lineage: Bacteria > Pseudomonadota > Gammaproteobacteria > Burkholderiales > Methylophilaceae > Methylotenera > Methylotenera profunda. The sequence goes on along the minus strand of CALQUO020000024.1, from coordinate 6,883 downwards.
TTCTACCTAAGTATTGAATATTAAGACTAAAATATTGCAATAAAAAATAGCCGGCACCCACTATCAATTTATAATAAAGCTTATGAATTTTAAATCCACGCAATTATCTTTTAGCAAAATGCAGGGCGCCGGCAACGACTTCATGGTGATTGATGCCATCCATCAAACCGTGCATCTCAGCCCGCAACAAATCCAACAATTAGCCAATCGCCAATTCGGCGTCGGTTTTGATCAATTGCTATTGGTCGAATCTTCCAGCGTAGCGGATTTTAAATACCGTATTTTTAATGCCGATGGCAGCGAAGTAGCCCAATGCGGCAACGGTGCACGTTGCTTTGTGCGCTTTGTCGCCGAGCAGGGTTTGAGCAACAAAAAAACCATCTCGGTAGAAACTGCCAGCGGCATCATTCACCCTAGCTTAGAAGACAATGGCTTTGTCACCGTCAACATGGGCAAACCTAAATGGGAGCCGTCCGACATCCCTTTTATTGCCGATACGCAAGCCAAACAATACGCCCTGCAAGTGGGTGAGCAAACGCTGCAAATAGCCGCCGTGTCCATGGGCAACCCCCATGCGGTAATGCAAGTGAATAATGTCGACACGGCCGCAGTGGTCGAATTGGGTCAACAAATTCAAGTGCATCCCCGCTTCCCTGAACGCGTGAACGTTGGCTTCATGCAAATCGTTAACCCACAGCAGATTAAATTACGGGTGTTTGAACGCGGCAGCGGCGAAACCTTAGCCTGCGGCACCGGCGCGTGCGCGGCTGTGGTCAGCGGCATCCTATCCGGCCAATTAACATCGCCGGTCAAGGTGAGCGCCCGTGGCGGCGAACTGTCCATTGCCTGGCAAGGCGGCGACTCAGCGGTCATGATGACAGGCCCGGCCGTGACGGTATTTACTGGCAGCATCACAATAAGCTAAAGTAACGACAACCCATTAGCGCTCCTCAAGGACCACCATGCAACAAGATCAAGAAGACCCTTTGTACGCCGAACAAGTCAGCCGCTATTTACGCAGCCACCCGCAATTTTTTGAACAGCACGCGCACTTGCTCACGGAAATTTTTCTGCCCAGCCCACACGGTAATGGCACGATCTCCCTGACCGAACGCCAGCAATTATCCCAACGTGACAAGATACGGGTGATGGAAAGCAAGATGGCGCAGCTGATCGCCTACGCCGAACAAAACGACAAAACCAGTGGCCATGTTCATCAATTTAGCGTTCAGCTGCTTGCCAGCCCTAGCTTAGATGGCCTAAACAATTTACTGGCGCAAAGCATGCAGGACATCTTTGCCGTGTCGCACAGTCAACTATTAATTTGGCAAGCCCCTAGCGACCCAGCGCTAGCCCAAGATAAATTATTTAGCGCCGTATCCAGCCCGTTTCAGGACTGGGTCAGCGCATTAAGCCTGCCGCATTGCGGTGAAAAGCCAGCGTCGGCCGATGGCTTAGTGCCAGAGTCCTTGCAGTCTTTCGCCTTTATTCCGCTTAGCGATGAAAAACAGGTTTATGGCGTACTCATATTGGGTACAGAAGATCCAGACCGCTTCAAAGCTGAAATGGGCTCTTTGTATTTACAACGCATAGGCGATTTGGTCAGTGCGGCCGTGGCCGCTCATCTGTAGCGAGCAGCCACCTGCCAGTGAGTCACCTTAAGGACTACCTGCAACACCTGACTTTTGAGCGTGGGCTCAGCGCACTCACGCTAAAAAGCTACGCCAGAGACCTGCAATTATTGGAGTCATTACTAGGCGACACCGAGTTAGCGCAAATACAAAGCGCGCACATACGCCGCTTCATCGCCAGCTTGCACAGCCGCGGCTTGAGCGGCAAAAGCATAGCTCGAGCCCTGTCGGCATGGCGCGGCTATTTCAATTACTTAGTCCACCAGCAGGGCTACCAACAAAACCCAGTGATAGGCTTACGCGCACCCAAATCGGCCAAGACTTTGCCGCAAGCCTTGTCCACCGACCAAGCGGTAAAATTTGTAGCCATACAGGGCGACGACTTGCTCGCTCAACGTGATCATGCCATTTTAGAATTGTTCTACTCCTCTGGTTTACGCTTGGCCGAACTGGTCAATTTAGACTGTGCCATGATTGACTACAGCGCCGGCACCGTCACGGTAACCGGTAAAGGCAATAAGACGCGCATCGTGCCCATGGGCAGCCACGCCAGTCAGGCTATCAAAGTTTGGTTAAATCAGCGCGCCAGCCTGTGCATCGCCGACAGCAACCCGGACGCCTTATTTGTCACGCAACAAGGCAAACGCATTAGCCCACGCGCGGTGCAATACCGAGTCAAGCAGTGGTCCGTCAAGCAAGGCATGAGCAGCAGCGTGCACCCACATTTGTTGCGCCACAGTTTTGCCAGCCACGTATTGCAATCCAGCCAAGATTTACGCGCAGTGCAAGAAATGCTCGGCCACGCCAACATAAGCACTACACAGGTGTATACCCACTTGGATTTTCAGCATTTGGCCAGCGTCTACGACCAAGCACACCCGCGTGCCAAGAAAAAATAGCAATACCCTACTAAATTACCCTGTTATTATGGCAAAATAACGCATAGCAATTTTTTACCTAAAAATGACCCTTAAAGGATGAATCATGGAACACAGCTTACCCGCACTGCCTTATGCTAAAACTGCTTTAGCACCCCACATTTCTGAAGAGACATTGGATTTCCATTATGGTAAACATCACCAAACTTATGTGACTAACTTGAATAATTTGATTAAGGGCACCGAGTTTGAAAATGCCAGCCTAGAAGACATCATCAAAAAATCCAGTGCCGGCATATACAACAACTCCGCGCAAATTTGGAACCACACTTTCTTTTGGAGCAGCATGAAACCAAACGGCGGCGGCGCACCAAGCGGTGCATTGGCCAACGCCATCAATGCAAAATGGGGTTCGTTTGACGAATTCAAAAAAGCCTTTCAAGCGTCGGCCGTGGGTAACTTTGGTTCAGGCTGGACTTGGTTGGTGAAAAAAGCCGACGGCTCAGTTGACATCGTCAACATGGGTGCAGCTGGCACGCCATTGACCACAGGCGACAAAGCCTTACTTACCATAGACGTTTGGGAGCACGCTTATTACATCGACTACCGCAATGCCCGCGCTAAGTTTGTTGAAGTGTTCTTAGCTTCCTTGGCTAACTGGGATTTTGCTTCAGCCAACTTTGCTTAAATGATAAAAGCCGCACCCATGGCTATCTTGGTGCGGCTTTAAATTTCATGCAATAATCAACCCATGTTAAAACGTTACGCCATCCATTTCGCGCTCATCGTCCTGTTTGCTTTTACGCAAATAGGTTTGGCTGCGCACGAAATAAACCATGCCAACGAATTTAACCAACACAGTCAACAGGATAAAAAAACCGCCACCGAGCCATGTGCGCAGTGCTTGAGCTACGCGCAAGTGAGCGGTGCGATAGTCCCAGACGGCATTGTCCTAGCGCACTTTGATGCTAGCTTTAGCCTACACGCCTCCCAGCATTTCAACGCCCTAAGTAATTCACTTAGCGCTTACGCAGCGCGCGCTCCACCTCAAAAAATCAGCATTTAATCCTTTAAACCATGGCCAGCCTTTGCTGCTGCCCATGCTGCTGTTTTAATTTTTTGAGGTCCATCATGCACACTATTTATACTGCGCCTAAACGCGCAAAAGCACAGCCATTTTTAAGCCCTAATAAACTGGCATTGGCCATCAGTCTGGCCATGGCATCGGCTTGGGCAGAACCCATCACACAGCTTGAGTTATCCAACGTGGCAGTTACCGGTAACCCACTGGGCGTTAGCTCGGACGCCATGGTTTTACCCGTTTCCATATTAAGCGGACGGGAATTATCCCTTAACCGTGAAGCCACCCTAGGCGAAACCTTGAACAATCTGCCAGGCGTGGCTGCTAGCAGCTTTGGTCCCAACGCATCGCGGCCAGTCATACGCGGCTTAGACGCAGAACGCGTGCGCATCATGCAAAACGGCGTGGGCATTTTAGACGCCTCCTCATTGAGCTTTGATCACGCCGTGGCCATCGACCCGTTGGTAATAGAGCAAATTGATGTGGTGCGCGGACCGGCTGCCCTGCTGTATGGCGGCAGTGCGGTAGGCGGGGTGGTGAATGCCATCGATCACCGCATTCCTACCGAACCAGTGAACGGCATCATTGGTCGCACCGAAGCACGCGTGGGTGGCCCGGATAATCAGCGCAATGCCGCGGCCGTGGTCGATGTCGGCAACGGTCAGTTCGCCATTCATGCCGATGCCTACAAACGCAAAACCGACGACCTAAACATACCCGGCTTTGCTGTATCTAATCGCAAAAATCAAGCCGATGGCACGGCCCAAGAAAATAATGGCAAACTCATTAACAGCAGCGCCAGTTCAGATGGCGGCGCATTGGGCGCCTCACTCACTTTTGATAACGGCTACGTAGGTAGCTCGTATTCTGGCTTTAACAGCAACTACGGAACCGTTGCCGAGGAGGCCGTGCGCATAGACATGAAAAGTCAACGTTTGGACATCGCTTCCGAGTTTCGTGATTTAAATACCGTCATCAGTCGCATCAAAATGCGCTACGCCCACACCGATTACCAACACCAAGAAATAGAGGATGGGGAAATAGGCACGACCTTTACCAATAAGGGGTCGCAAGCCAGCCTTGAATTGGGCCACGCTAAGTTTGGCGACCTAGAAGGCGTCTTAGGCATGCAGTTCCAAAACAGCCGGTTTGCAGCCAATGGCGATGAGGCTTTCGTGCCTAACGTGCACACCAAAAGCCACGCCGTTTACCTGTATGAAGAAATGCCGCTAAAAGCGCTGGGCTTGGATCAATTAAAACTCAGCTTAGGTGGCCGAGCAGAACACACGACATTGCATGCCAGCGCGTGGGATGCTAAAGATAAGCCTGCTCAAGCGGCGGACTTTACCGCTTACAGTTATGCTCTAGGCGGCCTATACTCAATAGACAGCCATTGGTCCGTGGCCAGCAACCTGTCCCACAACGAGCGGGCGCCAAGCTACTTTGAGCTGTATGCCGATGGCGCGCACATAGCGACTAACCAATACGAGGTAGGCAATCCTAACTTTAAAAAAGAACGCTCTAACGGCGTGGATGCGCAAATTCGTTGGAAGGATGCTAAAAATTCATTCAGTATTGGGGCGTATTACACCCGCTTTAATCGCTTCCTAGGCTTGCTCGACACCGGCCGCACTCGCGGCACAGATGGGTCAATTAATCCTCCAGCGGATGCTAATGGCTTTGTAGATGGGACGGACGGTGAAGAATCCATTCTACCTGAAGCCCAATTCACAGCTTTCGCCGCCAGCTTTAAGGGGCTAGAGGCCGAAGGAAAATTCAATCTAGCGAACTATTGGGATTTAAGCCTACGCGGTGACTACGTGCGTGCCAGCAACCTAGATAACAACGCCGCCTTACCGCGCATCACGCCCTTGCGCTTAGGCGCGGGCTTGAATTACCAAAAGAACGCATTGGGAGCCAGATTGAATGTCACGCAAGCCTTTAAACAAAACCGCACGGCAGAAAACGAATTGCCCACGGCTGGCTACACCGATGTCAGCGCCATGGCTACTTACAAATTGCCCAGCAAGTTAAATGTGGAATTGTTTGCTAAAGCAAACAACTTGCTGAACCAAGAAATACGCGAGCACACGTCCTTCTTAAAAGACCTATCCCCAGCAGGCGAACGCTCTGTATTGATAGGACTGCGGGCGGATTTTTAAATGGGTCGGGCTTAGCCGAATAAGACCAAAGCCCAAACCCCAATGACAATAGCCAGTGCCACGATGACCGAGGCACTGGCTATGTCTTTTGCGCGCTTAGCCAGCGGATGCACGTCTATGGAAGTGTGGTCGACTGCGGCCTCGATCGCGGAATTAAATAACTCCACGATCAGCACCAACAACACCACCGATACCAACAAGGCTTTTTCCACGCCGGTTTTGCCTAAATAAAGCCCTAATGGCACCAATACCGCTGCCAAAAATAATTCTTGGCGAAACGCATCTTCATTGTTAAATGCGGCCTTAAAGCCATCCACAGAATAGCCAAAAGCGTTAATTAAACGGGGGATGCCGGTTTTACCTTTGAACGGACTTTCTTCTATCTTATTCATATTTTTTATGACTTTAAAGTTTAATAAACACGCAATATTAACATGCACACTCGCCGCACTTAACACCATGCGTTATCATAACGTTTTACATGACTCTTTAAGGCAAGAAAAATGGCACGCACAGTAAACTGCATTAAATTAGGCAAAGAAGCCGAGGGCATGGATTTTCCTCCCTACCCAGGCGAACTAGGCAAACGCATTTATGCCCAAGTTTCAAAAGAAGCCTGGGGCGCATGGCTCAAACAACAAACCATGTTGGTCAACGAAAATCGCTTGAGTTTGGCCGATGCATCCGCACGCAAATACCTAAGCGAACAAACGGAAAAATACTTTTTCGGTGAAGGCGCCGACACGGCCACGGGTTACGTCCCGCAGTAGCGCTATCAACACTTCACAATAAAAAAGCGCTGTCGAACAGCGCTTTTTTTATGCCTTGCCGCCCATCAACTAGACTTTATTTCTTAATGGTTTTAACGCCGGCAGCGGTAGCCAATAACAACACATTGGCTGGGCGCGCGGCAAACAAACCGTTGGTTACCACGCCGACGATCTGGTTGATTTTGGCTTCCATGGCAACCGGGTCGCTGATGGTCAAACCGTGCACATCGATAATCACGTTGCCGTTATCGGTGGTGAAATTACGCAAGGCCGGTTGGCCGCCTAATTTAACCAACTCACGCGCCACGTAACTTTTTGCCATGGGCAACACTTCCACCGGCAAGGGAAACTTACCCAATAC
>CALQUO020000023.1 GCA_943333775.2 Methylotenera oryzisoli | reverse complement strand
GCCGAAGGCAAATACCATCAAGTAAAACGCATGTTGGCCGCCATCAGCAACCGTGTTGAAGCCCTGAAACGCATCCAAATTGGCGAGCTGGTATTGCCAGCGGATTTAGCCCCAGGCCAATGGCGCTGGTTAAGCGAGACCGACATGAAACATCTAGGAGCCCTACCCTCATGACAAACAAAAAATTCAGCCTAAAGTGGTTGCACTGGCTGGGCGCAATAATGCTGACCGCCTGCATGGGCGTGCCGGACAAAGTGAAAGTGGTAGACAGCGTGGATGCCAGACAATACTTGGGCACCTGGTATGAAATTGCCCGATTGGACCATTCATTCGAACGAGATTTGGATTACGTCACGGCCAACTACAGCCTGCGTGATGATGGCGGCATTAAGGTGACCAACCGCGGCTTTAATAGCAAGACAAAAACTTGGCAAGAAGCCGTAGGCAAAGCCTATTTTGTTGATCCCATCAATGCCGACAAAACTAACACCGGCAAACTCAAGGTATCTTTCTTTGGGCCATTCTATGGCGCTTACAACATAATAGTTTTGGATAAACCGTATTACAACTACGTCATGGTGTGCGGGCCGGATAAATCCTATTTATGGATATTATCGCGCACCCCGCAACTCACCTACCCCATCAAACAACACTTAATCGCTCAAGCCCAAGAAATGGGCTTCGCCACCGAGCAGTTAATTCACGTCAAACAGTCCAGCGAAATCATCCAATACAAAGCCGGTCCGCACGTCAAATAGAGTTTTATTTTAGCGGACTCAATTGATATCCAGCTGCACGCAGGCGAACAAGCAAACCGCCTTGACCGGCCAAATGCGAGGCCCCGACAGCAACAAAGACTTTTTGTTGTTTAGCCTCTTCCATGATGCGTTGTGCCATGATCACGTTTCTATCGTCCACCAACTTGGTGCGCATCTTGTCCCACAATGCCTTAGGCAACATGTTGCCGGTTATTTTATCATCCAAGGCAGCGATAGCCTCGCTGTCCCCAGCTAAATACGCTTGCACTAAGGAAGCAAAGCCCTGTTCTTTTTGGGCTGCACTGCGTTTCAACACCGCGCGCAACATGACCAACTGCTCATCCAGGCTAAAGCTATCCATGATGCCAAAATGCTCTTGCGTGTCTTCTATGCCTATGATTTGTTTGCCAACGTCTTCCGCTTGCGTCATCAGTAGATTGTCTTGGGCAAACGGCGTCAACGGTCTGGGTGAATCAAACACCACGGCCAATAACCAAGGCTTCATGTGCAAAGCCGCATCGCGGTGCATAACGTGAAATTCTGCCAGCGCATACACTTGATCTAACTCTGGTTCAGTGAGCATGCTGCGTAAATCCCCCTCGGCCATCATGAACACGCCGGGGTTATTGGGTGACAAGGTTTCCATCATAAACGCATCGGATGCTTTGATCGCTTGCGTCACCGATGGCGCAAAATTTGTCACGCGATTGTCATCGGTGTGTATGGTACCAAATAGGTATATGTCTTTAGAAAGTTTGGACTCGGCTTTCCAAAACAAACCGGTTTCGGCGCTAGCGGTATTAAAAGCCGTCAATAAGCATAGGCTTAACAGCAGAGAGCTAAGTGATTTTATGAGATTAGTTGGCATGTATGACCTTTAAGCAATGTAAGCGTAGAAGCAAATAAACGCCAAATTCATCCTAGGAGTATTTGCGTTTGTTCTCGGACACACGCCTGGGTCGAATAGTTCGCTCTAACGGCTGACCGCGGACCGTGGTGGTGGGCTTGCCAGATAGGGGTTGCCAGGCCGGGATTAAATGCTGTTTGCTATTGCCGATCAAATCGGCTCTACCCATTTTTTGCAAGGCCTCGCGCAACATAGGCCAATTATTCGGATCGTGATACCGAATAAAAGCCTTATGCAATTTACGCACGTTGCCGGCCTTAGGGATGGCCACCTGTTCTGAGTCGGCCGTCACCTTACGCAAGGGATTTTTACCCGAGTGATACATAGCGGTGGCCATGGCCATAGGCGTTGGAGTAAAGGTTTGTACTTGGTCTAATTTGAAGTCGTATTTCTTTAACCACAGCGCCAAATTTAACATGTCTTGGTCAGTGGTGCCAGGGTGGGCAGCAATAAAATAAGGGATTAAATATTGCTTTTTACCCGCTTCCAGACTGAATTTCTCAAACATGGCTTTGAATTCGTCGTAGGCCTCCATGCCAGGCTTCATCATCTTACTTAATACGTTTTCTTCCGAATGCTCAGGAGCAATTTTCAAGTAGCCGCCCACGTGATGCTGCACCAATTCTTTAACGTATTCGGGCGATTTCACCGCCAAGTCATAACGCACGCCACTGCCTATCAGTATCTTCTTCACGCCTTTAATGGCACGGGCTTTACGGTACAGCTGAATTAAGGCACTGTGGTCGGTATTCAAGTTTTCACATATACCTGGGTAGACGCAGCTTAGTTTGCGGCATGCGTTTTCGATGGCTTCGCTTTTACAGGCGATGCGGTACATATTGGCGGTTGGCCCACCTAGATCGGATATGACCCCAGTGAAACCTGGTACCTTGTCGCGTATCTCTTCCACTTCTTTCAAGATGCTTGCTTCACTGCGGCTTTGGATAATCCGTCCTTCGTGTTCGGTAATGCTGCAAAAAGTGCAGCCGCCAAAACAACCACGCATGATGTTGACGCTAAAACGTATCATTTCCCAGGCTGGAATTTTGGCATCGCCATAAGCCGGATGAGGCTTACGCGCGTAAGGCATGTCGTAGACGTAATCCATCTCTTTGGTGGTCAATGGAATGGGTGGTGGGTTTAACCACACCTCCCGGTCACCGTGTTTTTGTACCAAGGCCCTTGCGTTACCTGGGTTGGCTTCCAAGTGCAGCACGCGGGACGCATGCGCGTAAAGCACTGGGTCTTGTGCTACTGCCTCGAAAGCTGGCAAACGCACCACTTGCTTGGCTCGGTCGGCCTTGGGTTTACGCACCAGGGAAATGGCTTGCGTGCCTTCAGGCAAAGCGGCTTGCTCTGGCTTAACTTCCGTTGCACAACTGGCGTCGGCTTTACCCATTTTCATTTCGTAGGGGTCAACCTGCTTATCAATCACACCGGGGCGGTCTAGTTGCGTACTGGCGATTTCACTCCAGCCATCTGGTATCTTTTTACGCAAAAAAGCCGTGCCGCGTATGTCTTGAATATCGGCGACTTTTTCGCCTTTGGCAATACGGTGGCTTAATTCTATTAAAGCGCGTTCGGCATTACCGTACAGCAAAATATCGGCCTTGGAATCGAGCAAAATACTGCGGCGTACTTTATCACTCCAATAATCGTAATGAGCAATGCGGCGCAAGCTGGCCTCTATGCTGCCTATCACCAATGGCACATCGACATAGGCTTCACGGCAACGCTGACTATAAACCAACACCGCGCGATCGGGCCGTTTATTTGGCGCAGCATCCGGCGTGTAGGCATCGTCACTGCGTATTTTTCTGTCGGCGGTATAGCGGTTCACCATGCTGTCCATATTGCCGGCGGTGATACCAAAATACAAATTGGGCTTACCCAAGACTTTGAATGCCTCGGCGTTTTGCCAATCGGGCTGAGCAATGATGCCTACCCGAAACCCTTGGGCTTCCAATAGACGGCCGACTAAAGCCGAGCCAAAGCTGGGGTGATCTATGTAGCAATCGCCACTAACCAAAATGATGTCACAACTGTCCCAACCAAGCGCATCCATTTCTGCACGCGACATCGGTAGCATAGGGGCCGAACCAAAGCGTTTTGCCCAATAAGGGCGGTAGCTTTGTATGGGCTTAGCAAGTAAGTTGGTGTAGTGTTCCAAGGTATATGTGTGAAACTATAAAGAACGCGCATTTTACGCGCTAATGGCATGATTAAGATGATTTTTTATAAAAATTTTACAGCAATTAACCCTGCTTATAACAAGTCTACCCCGAACGGCTTCAAGACCAAAGCGAACAAGAAAAAAATCAAAGCTGTGATAAGCAGCGAAGTCAATAAGCTCAGCACAAACCCCCATTTACTTAATAGGTAGGGGAAAATCAAAAACATTGGCAAGGTCGGCAACACATACCAAAAAGTGTAGTAAGCGTGATTGGCAATTTTACTAGTTGGCTGCCCTTCAATGTGCAGCCAAATAAGTGTAAGCACCGTCACTAATGGCAACGCTGCTATCAAGCCGCCTAATTTATCACTGCGTTTAGCCAACTCCGACACCAGCACAACTAGGCCCGCCGTAATGAAGTATTTGATGATTAGATAGTGCATGCTTTACCTTTCCCTTAGGGCTTTAATTGTTTAAGATTGGTTCCGTGCTTAATTTATTCATTCTACCCTTAAGTTAAAGCTGGTCATGGCAAACGCGTATTATCAATTGCCCAACGGTCGGGTCGCCTGCGTAGACGGCGAAACAGACTTCCCGCCCAACCATCTTGCGCTAAACGAGCCTAACGGTTTATTGGCCATAGGCGGCGACCTCAGTCTAGGTCGACTATTAAACGCCTATCGCGCCGGTATTTTCCCATGGTTCAACGCGGGCGAACCGATACTATGGTGGAGCCCTAGCCCACGCATGGTGTTGTTTCCCCATGAATTAAAGCTTGCCAATTCGCTTAAAAAAACCTTAAAAAAAGAGCGGTTTGAGGTGCGCTTTAACTCCTCCTTTCGCGCAGTCATCAGCGCCTGCAGTGAAGTTAAACGCACCGAGCAAAATGGCACTTGGATCAGCGCCGAAATGGTAGATGCATACTGTGCGTTGTTTGATGCCGGTCACGCCGTATGCGCGGAGTGTTGGCAAAACAAGCAGTTGGTCGGTGGCTGTTACGGGGTTAAAATTGACGGAGTCTTTTACGGTGAAAGCATGTTTCACCGTGTCAGCGATGCGTCCAAAGTGGCGTTTGTTCACCTGGTGCATCATTTAAAAAACCATGGGGTTGAAATGATAGACTGCCAAATGAACACGCCCTTGTTAAGCAGCTTTGGCGCCCGTGAAATAAGCCGAGACGAATTCAACATGAAACTCGCCAAAATTACAGCTGAGCCCTTTTTGAGTAAGTCACAATGAACTTAGACAGCCCAGCCACGGCACAAACGCTACACTTCTACCTAAGCAGCAGCTACCCATGTGGCTACTTGCCGAATAAACAAGCGATCAGTCTGATTGCCGCACCGCCGCATTTAATTGATGCCCCGATATACAGCAATTTAGTACACCAAGGCTTTAGGCGTAGCGGTCTATTTGTCTATAAACCGCATTGCGAAAACTGCCAAGCATGCGTCCCGGTTCGCCTGCCCATAAGAGATTTTACGGCCAGTCGCAGTCAAAAACGCGCCTACAAGCAACATCAAACACTGAGCGCCAAGGTGCTGGATGCCGATTTTTATCTAGAGCACTTCGACTTGTATGCTAAATACCAGCAAGCAAAGCATGCTAAACAAACCTCGGATCAGGACAATGAAAACGAGACCGATGACGCTGAACAATACCGACTTTTTTTATGCAGAAGTACGGTCAATACCGTAATGGTCGAATTCAGAGCCGGCGATGAATTGAAAATGGTCAGCGTCATTGATCTTCTCAGTGACGGGCTTTCAGCGGTTTATACTTTTTATGACCCAAGCGATAAAAAAGCCAGTTTCGGCACCTATAACATACTCTGGCAAATTGCCTGGGCAGAATCGTTGCATCTCCCATATCTCTATTTAGGTTACTGGATTGAAGACAGCAAAAAAATGGCTTACAAACAAAATTTTCAGCCTTTGGAAAAGCGCATTAACGGCGAATGGCCCAAGGATTCAGCTGCAAAAAAATAGCCGCATCCAGTTCTGCCTAATTGTAAGAATGTTACAATCGGCGTATCTAAAACATTGAGCACTATTCTTTGAAAAAAATTGTCATTTTTGGCGTGGGCTTGATAGGCGGCTCGGTCGCCTTAGCATTAAAAAAAGCCCAAACTAAGCCTGGCTCTACGCAGATCATAGGGCTAGGCCGCAACCCTGCCAGTCTGACCAGCGCATTGCAATTAGGCGTTATCGACCAAGGCCTAGACATTGAGCAAGCCGATATGCAAGCTGCCCTTGCCGACGCCGACGTCATCTTGATTGCCGCACCGGTTGCACAAACAAGCGGCATATTAGCCCGCATCAAGCCCCACCTGAATCCGCATACCGTGATTACCGATGCCGGCAGCACTAAAAGCGACGTCCTAGCCAGTGCCCAAACGATTCTAGCCGAGCAATTTAATCAATTTGTCGGTGGCCACCCTATCGCTGGCGCCGAAAAAAGCGGCGTGACCGCCGCCAGAGCGGATTTGTTTATAGGTAAAAATGTGGTGTTAACGCCTACCGCGAACACGCAAGCTGACGCTTTAGCCCGAGTCACCAAGTTTTGGCAAGCTAGCGGCGCCAAGGTGAGCAGCATGCCAGCCCAAGCCCATGACGAAATTTTTGCCAGCGTCAGCCACTTGCCTCACCTACTGGCTTTTGCCTTGGTTGACGAGCTGGCCGCCAGACCAAACGCAGCCGAATTGTTTGGCTTTGCCGCCAGTGGCTTTAGGGATTTCACTCGCATAGCCGGCAGCCACCCTGAAATGTGGCGCGATATCAGCATCGCCAACAAAGACGCTTTACTCAAAGAATTGGCCGCTTACCAAGACGAACTAGCAAAGTTAACCACCTTGCTGCAAAATCAAGACGGCGCTGGGCTTGAAGCCTTGTTTAGCCGCGCCAGTTTGGCCAGAAATGCCTGGTCAGACGGCAAACTCTAGTTGTCAGCTTTACATTAAAGAATAGTCATGGAACAACTTAACCTCTCCTCTGCCAGTCATGCCGATGGTCGCATTACCCTACCTGGCTCTAAAAGCATATCCAATCGCACCTTGTTGCTCGCTGCCTTAGCCAGCGGCAACACCGAGATTCGTGATGTATTAGCTTCCGATGACACGGCGCGCATGCTGGAATCGCTAACTAAGCTTGGGGTTAAATTAGACCCGATTGGCGAGCATGATTGGCGCGTGCACGGCTGTGCCGGCAACTTTCACAACAAGCAGGCAGATTTGTTTTTAGGCAATGCCGGCACGGCTTTTAGGCCGCTAACGGCTGCGTTGGCTTTTTCTAATGGCAACTACCAACTGTCTGGCGTCGCACGTATGCACGAGCGCCCCATAGGCGATCTGGTTGACGCCTTACAGCAAGCCGGTGCCAACATTAGCTACCTAGGGCAACCTGGCTTTCCACCCTTAAAAATAGCCCCCGCCCAAGCGGATTTAAGTTTGCCAATTAAGATACGCGGTGACGTGTCCAGTCAATTCTTGACCGCCTTGCTCATGGCCTTGCCTTTAAGTAAACAGCAAGCGAGCGTAGAAGTGGTGGGCGAGCTAATATCCAAGCCTTACATCGAAATCACCCTGAATTTAATGGCTAAATATGGCGTGCAGGTTGAGCGTGATGGTTGGCAACGCTTCACCATTGCGGCGAACAGCGTTTATACCAGCCCAGGTCAATTATGCGTCGAAGGCGACGCCTCCAGTGCCTCCTACTTCCTTGCGGCAGGAGTCATAGCCGGATCAGTGACGGTAGATGGTATAGGGCAACGCAGCATACAAGGGGACGTGCGGTTTGCCGAAGCACTTAGTTTAATGGGCGGCGAAATCAGCTACGGTGAAAATCACATTACCGCTAAAAAAGCTAATAGAATCAAAACCATTGATTTGGATTGCAACCACATACCGGATGCCGCCATGACCTTGGCCATCTTGGCCTTGTTTGCCGACGGCACCAGTACTCTTAGAAACATCGCTAGTTGGCGAGTCAAGGAAACCGACAGGCTGACGGCCATGGCTACCGAGCTTCGTAAAGTAGGCGCCTCGGTTGTAGAGGGCAGCGACTACCTGCAAATTACCCCGCCGACTGCTATTAAGCCCAATGCAGTCATAGACACATACGATGACCACCGCATGGCGATGTGCTTTTCATTGGTGTCTTTGGCTGGCGTGCCGATCACCATCAACGACCCGGCCTGCGTCAACAAAACCTTCCCAGACTATTTTGCTTGTTTTGCCAAGATAGCAAGATGAACAAGCCCATCCCAGTCATTGCCATAGACGGGCCGTCCGCTTCGGGCAAGGGCACCGTGGCCCAGCGGGTGGCAACGCATTTGGGTTTCCACTATTTGGATTCCGGGGCCTTATACCGGATTGTGGCGCTGGCCTCGCAACAAGCTGTTATCGCTTGGTCGGACGCCGAAGCGGTCGCCATGTGTGCGAAGCAACTTAGCCTGCGCTTTGAGAATGAGCAAGTGTGGCTTAATGATAAGGATGTCTCCGAGGCCATACGCAGCGAAGCCATGGGCAAAGGCGCCTCGCAAGTGGCCGTTCATCAAGCCTTACGTCAAGTATTAAGCAGCGTGCAACACAATTTCCGACAAGCACCGGGTTTAGTGGCTGACGGACGCGACATGGGCACGGTTATTTTTCCCGATGCCGTTTTGAAAATATTCCTCACCGCCAGCACCGAAGTCCGCGCGCAACGGCGTTATCAACAATTGCTGGCTAAACAACAAACGGCAGATTACCAAGCCATATTGCAAGATCTATTGGAGCGGGATGCCCGAGATAAAAATCGCGCCAGCGCGCCCTTGCTTATGGCTAAGGATGGCATATTGCTTGAAACCGACCATTTAAGCATAGTTGAAGCGGTAGATCGGGTGTTAGAAAATTATCAACGTTTTATACAATTTTCCGCATAAAAGTTGTAAATAGTCTTTTATTTTTCAATGTTTTAGTTATAATCACATTCTTTGAAATTTTGTGAATTTTTTTGTCTGCGCATTACACTAATACGCAGTTTTATTAATTACCCCACTGCTAGGTGGGATTACTTTTAGGTACTTTTATTTAATGGCTTCTACTTCTAAATCCACCCCTTCTTCAATGGAATCATTTGCAGCGCTTTTTGAAGAAAGCTTAATCCATCAAGAAATGCGCTCCGGTGAAGTAATCACCGCCGAGGTTATCTCTGTTGATAGCGACCACGTTATTGTTAATGCCGGTCTAAAATCAGAAAGCGTGATCGCTGCTTCTGAATTCCACAATGCACAAGGCGAGCTTGAAGTTAAAGTCGGCGACTTTGTTAAAGTGTTGATCGAAAAATTGGAAGACGGTTTTGGTTCTACCTTACTGTCACGCGAAAAAGCAAAACGCATGGAAACATGGTTAGACTTAGAAGATGCCATGAACGAAGGCCGCATCATTAAAGGTTTTGTCAGCGGTAAAGTTAAAGGTGGTTTACGTGTTTCTGTTAATGGCATCATGGCTTTCCTACCAGGTTCATTGGTAGACGTGCGCCCAGTGAAAGACACTACCCCATTTGAAAACAAAGAGTGCGATTTAAAAGTTATTAAAATTGACCGCAAACGTAACAACATCGTTGTTTCTCGTCGTGCTGTAATGGAAGTCAGTGCTGGCGCAGACCGTGAAGCCTTGATGGGTTCATTGGCTGAAGGTTCAGTGGTTAAAGGTATCGTTAAAAACATCACCGACTACGGTGCATTCGTTGATTTAGGTGGCATTGATGGCTTACTACACATTACAGACTTGGCATGGCGTCGTGTAAAACACCCATCAGAAGTATTAACGGTAGGTGAAGAAGTGGAAGCGAAAATCTTGAAATTTGATCAAGAGAAAAATCGCGTTTCATTAGGCATCAAACAATTGGGTGACGATCCATGGATCGCACTAACCCGTCGTTACCCAGTAAGCACACGCTTATTCGGTAAAGTGTCTAACTTGACTGATTACGGTGCATTTGTTGAAATCGAACCAGGTATTGAAGGTTTGGTTCACGTCTCAGAAATGGACTGGACTAATAAAAACATCCACCCAGGCAAATTGGCTCAACTAGGTGACGAAGTAGAAGTCATGATCCTTGAGATAGACGAAGCACGTCGTCGTCTATCATTAGGCATGAAACAATGCCAAGCCAACCCATGGGATGATTTCTCTGCCACTCACGCTAAAGGCGACAAAGTATCAGGTCAAATCAAATCCATCACCGACTTCGGTGTGTTCATTGGCTTACCAGGTGGCATAGACGGTTTAGTGCACTTGTCTGACTTATCTTGGACACAAACTGGCGAAGAAGCCATCCGCAACTTCAAAAAAGGTGACGAATTGCAAGCTGTCATTTTGGCCATAGACGTTGAGAAAGAGCGCATTTCATTAGGTGTTAAACAATTGGTTGCTGATCCATCTGGCGCAACCAGCAGCACAGACGATAAATCCGAAGCCAAACCTAAAGCTAAATCTGCCAAAACTAAAGACACGGCAGCCAAAGTGGCAGATGATGGTGCATCTGCAGGTACAACTAACCTTGGTGCTTTGTTAAAAGCTAAACTAGATAGCAAGAAATAAGTGTAATTAGTGACAAGATAAAGGCAATAAGCATGACCAAATCTGAACTAATTACGCTGCTTGCGGAGCGCTTTCCGCAATTGGTTGTAAAAGACGCGGAGCTGTCAGTCAAAGCTATCTTAGATGCGATGACTGACAACCTAGCGGCTGGGGAGCGCATCGAAATTCGTGGCTTTGGTAGTTTTAGTTTGAACTACCGTCCGCCGCGTTTGGGTCGTAACCCGAAAACCGGCAGCAAAGTGCAAGTGCCAGAAAAGCACGTACCACACTTTAAAGCAGGCAAGGAATTGCGTGAGCGAGTTGATTTAACATAAGTTAGATACGGCTTGCTAGCCCTAGCAAATCAATAAAAAACGGCAGCCGATGGCTGCCGTTTTTTTATGCGCTTGCCATTAAGCGCTTACTGGATTTTAAATTTAAGTTAAAATGCCAAGCATATGAACGCCTCATCCCATCTAGCCTATTGCAGAAGGATCAACCATGGAATTTGAATTCTGGTGGTTGCTGGTCTTACCGCTTTTCTTTAGCCTAGGCTGGTTGGCCGCTAGAGTAGATTTGAAGCAATTGCTGGCCGAATCAACCGCCCTGCCTGCCGCATATTTCAAAGGCTTAAATTTTCTCATTACCAACCAACAAGACAAAGCCATAGAGGCATTCAGCGAAGCAGTGCAAGCCAACACAGAATCCTTAGAACTGCATTTCGCCCTAGGCAGCTTATTCAGAAAGCGTGGCGAAGTGGATAGAGCCATCCACCTTCATCTGCATTTGCTGGAAAAAAAAGCCCTAGAGCCACAACAAAAATTAGCCGTCACCGCCGAGCTGGCGCAAGACTATTTAAAAGCTGGCTTGCTCGATCGTGCAGAAGAATTATTTGAATCACTGGACGACAACCGCTACCGGCAACCTGCCCTGCGCGCCTTGCTCGAAATCTACGTACGTGAACGCGAATGGCTTAGGGCAATTAATGCCGCCACGGAATTAGAGCGTTTATCTGGCGTGCCATTTCGCGTTGAAGTAGCCCACTACCACTGCGAACTGGCCGTGCAATTCCAATTAGCCAACGACTTAACTGCAGCCCAATCCTCTCTTGAAGATGCCCTGCACGCCAACAAAAATTGCGTACGGGCCAACGTCTTATTGGGGGACATGTTAGTTGAAGATCGAGCCCATAAAGCCGCAATTGCTACATGGAAGCGCATCGAGTATCAAAAGCCCGAATACCTAGGCTTAATCGCACCTAAACTATTGCATAGTTACCAGAGCCTGGGCCAAACAAAAGAAGGCCTAAGCTTGCTCCAAGGTTATTTACAGACTTACCAACTGCCTTCAATGTTGAAAGTTTTGTTTGATGCCACCTTGGCAGAGCAAGGGGCAGATCAGGCCGCTAAACTTGCCCGCAATGAGTTAATAAAAAAACCCAGCTTAAGTACCCTAGACCAGCTATTGCAAGCACGGACCATGTTAGAGGACAGCAAGACGCAAAAATCCCAAGACACGCAACTTATGCAACAAGCGGTGCGCCATGCGATTGGCAACCGAACCACCTATCACTGCGAGCAATGTGGCTTCAAAGCCAAGTATCACCATTGGCAATGCCCAGCCTGCAATGCGTGGGAATCCTTGCCTGCTGAACCGACCAACGTTTAAAGCTAAACAACATGACCAGTACTCAGAACACCCATACCAAGCGCGACCCTAAAATCATCGTGGCCCTTGATTACGCCGATGCCGCCAGCGCACTCACGTTGGTGCATCAGTTAGATCCAAGCTTATGCCGCCTTAAAGTCGGTAAGGAGTTGTTTACGGCAGCCGGTCCGCAGTTTGTTGAACAATTGGCTAAGCTCAACTTCGGTGTGTTTTTGGACCTAAAATTTCATGATATTCCCAACACAGTCGCCAAAGCTTGTACTGCAGCCAGCAAGCTAGGCGTTTGGATGCTAAACGTGCATGCCAGCGGCGGCCTAGAAATGATGCAAGCGGCACAAGCGGCCGTCAACGAACAAGCCAAACCGCCCATCCTCATTGCTGTCACGGTATTAACCAGTATGAACCAAGCTAACCTGATGCAAATTGGCGTAGCAGCGGATTTGCCTAGCCACGTCATGACCTTAGCCAAGCTGACCCAGCAAGCAGGACTAAACGGTGTGGTTTGCTCTGCTCAGGAAGCCGCTATGTTGCGCACAGCATTAGGCCAAGCCTTTTGCTTGGTGACCCCAGGCATACGCCCAACCGGCGCCAGTCAAGACGATCAATCTCGTATAGTAACCCCAGCCAAAGCCTTACAAAATGGCGCTAGCTATTTAGTCATAGGCCGACCGATCACGCAAGCTGCCGACCCGCTTAAAGCGCTGATCGCTATCCACACTGAATGCGCCTAAAATCCAGCGCAATCAAGCCTTCGTCACAAAAAGCAGCGACTAAAAAATCTTAAGCTTATTTAGCGATTGGGTTTTACTTTACACGCATCCCTAATTGCGCCCCGGCATCAGGGCTAAGAATGAACGGACCGCCACCCTCGTCACTGGCCGCCAACACCATGCCTTCGCTGAGGCCAAACTTCATTTTACGTGGCGCCAGATTGGCCACCATCAATGTCAATCGACCTATTAATTGGTCTGGATCGTAAGCCGATTTAATGCCTGCAAACACCTGTCTAGGCTGAGCTTCGCCTATGTCTAAACTCAATCTGAGTAATTTTTCCGCGCCTTCCACGTGTTCAGCATGAATAATTTTAGCGATGCGCAAATCCACCTTGGTAAAGTCGTCTATGCTGATTTCCATGCCG
>CALQUO020000022.1 GCA_943333775.2 Methylotenera oryzisoli | reverse complement strand
TTCATGTCGGTCTCGCTTAACCAGCGCCATTGGCCTGGGGCTAAATCCGCTGGCAATACCAGCTCGCCAATTTGGATGCGTTTCAGGGCTTCAACACGGTTGCTGATGGCGGCCAACATGCGTTTTACTTGATGGTATTTGCCTTCGGCCAAGGTCAAGTGCAGCACATGCTCATTGATGCGGGCGCAGCTTAATGCGGCTATCGGTGCGTCTTCATCTATTAATTGCACGCCTTGGCAAAGATGCGATATTTGCAAATCGCTTACTGGGTGCTTGCAAGTGACTTCGTAGACTTTTGGCACCTTGTGTTTGGGTGAGCTCATGCGGTGGATGAATTGCCCGTCATCGGAAATGAGGATTAAGCCGGTGGTATCTTCATCCAGTCGACCTATGCATTGCACATCACGCACCACTAGAGGTTGCGGTAGCAAACTGTATATAGTGGGGTGGTGTTGGGTTTTGTGCGAACATTCGTAATGGCTGGGTTTATGCATCATTAAATAGGATTGCTCGCGGTAATCCCAAGGCTCACCTTTAACCGCGTAATGCAATTGGTCTAAATCAAATTCTGCATCGGGGTCATCGCAAACTTGGCCATTTACCGTGACTTCCTGATTCCATATCATGAGCCGGCATAATTTTCTGGCACCAAAGCCTTGATTGTGAATAATACGTTCTAGTGCTAATTTTTTACCCATTTGCCCATTATAGCGTGCGCATGCAAAAAACCCAGTTGCAATGAGAATGCAATAGTGTCGCTATAGTCACCAAACCCTAGAATGGGTGGTTAAGGATTAGTAGCCGTAAGTGTGCACCGGCGCTAAGTCTTTTAGTTCTTCGTCGTTGTATAAGCGACCGCGCGTAATAAACGCTAAGCCACTGCCGCAATCCAATGAAAACGAACCGCTGGAACCGGGCAAAGCATCGACTATGGTGTGGGTGTTTTCTGAGAACTGAAAGTGGTTGTGGCCCATGTAAAAAACCGCTCCTTCAATTTCGCCTACCACTACGTCAGATGGGCTGGGCTTGAACTCGTGGACCGGCATGCACAATGGCACGCTGCCTTCACAGCAACCACCCGATTGAAAAAACAGGATGGGGCCGTGTTCGGCAGTGAGTTTATGTATGAGCCCTATGGCGGACGGGGTGGCAGATACGCGAGCTGTCGGCATGATGAATTCCGTATTAAAGTAAATAGCAATATCAAGGCAAAAAAAGAGGCGGAATTAATCCGCCTCTTGATTCTAAGCCCGTTTAAATTTCAAAACAAGCCTAAGTCAGTTTCCCAAAAATTAGAAGAAACCTAGTTTTTTCGGACTGTAGCTTACCAACAAGTTTTTGGTTTGTTGGTAATGGTCTAGCATCATTTTGTGTGTTTCACGACCAATGCCTGACTCTTTGTAACCACCGAATGCAGCGTGGGCAGGGTAAGCGTGGTAGCAATTGGTCCAAACGCGACCGGCTTTGATGCCACGTCCCATGCGGTAAGCACGGCTGCCATCGCGTGTCCATACGCCTGAACCTAGGCCAAATATGGTGTCGTTGGCAATCGCTAAAGCATCTGCTTCGTCTTTAAAGGTCGTTACGGCTAGCACTGGGCCAAAAATTTCTTCTTGGAACACGCGCATTTTGTTGTGGCCTTTAAGCAAAGTAGGTTGGACGTAATAACCGTCAGCCAATGCGCCAGTTAACATGTTGCGTTCGCCACCAATTAATAATTTCGCGCCTTCTTGCTTACCAATGTCCATGTAAGACATGATTTTGTTTAATTGGTCTTGCGAGGCTTGCGCACCTATCATGGTGTTTGGATCCAATGGGTTGCCTTGTTTGATGGCTGCCACGCGTGGTAATACGCGTTCCATAAATTTGTCGTAGATGGATTCTTGTATCAAAGCGCGAGATGGGCAGGTACACACTTCACCTTGGTTAAAGGCAAATAGCACCAAACCTTCAACGGCTTTATCAAAAAAGTCGTCGTCTGCGTCGGCAATGTCTTCAAAGAACACGTTAGGGGATTTACCGCCCAATTCCAATGTGGCAGGAATTAAGTTAGATGCCGCTGCTTGCGCAATCACACGACCGGTACCGGTTGAACCAGTAAAGGCAATTTTACCGATACGACGGCTGTTGGCTAATGGGGCGCCTACATCGCGGCCGTAACCGTTAACGATGTTGATCACGCCTGGTGGCAAGATGTCAGCGATTATTTCCATTAAAATCAAAATACTGATTGGTGTAAATTCTGCTGGTTTTAATACCACGCAGTTACCGGCAACCACGGCTGGTGCTAATTTCCATGCCGCCATTAGAATAGGGAAGTTCCACGGAATGATTTGACCGACCACGCCAATTGGCTCATGGAAGTGGTAAGCCACCATGGTGTCATCGATTTCACTCAAGCTGCCTTCTTGTGCGCGCATGCAGCCAGCGAAGTAGCGGAAATGATCGATGGCCAATGGAATGTCGGCATTCAATGTTTCGCGGATAGGTTTGCCGTTGTCTATGGTTTCTGCGGTGGCCAATAACTCAAGATTGGCTTCTAGGCGATCCGCAATTTTGAGCATTAAGTTGGCACGTTCGCCTGGGGCGGTTTTTGCCCATTTGTCTGCTGCGGCATGCGCGGCATCTAATGCTAATTCAATGTCTTCTGCACTGGAGCGAGCCGCTTTGGTATATGGTTTACCAGTGATAGGCGTAATAACATCAAAGTATTCGCCTTTAACTGGCGCAACCCATTTGCCGCCAATAAAATTATCGTATTTGGCTTTGTAAGGTATTTTTACACCAAGGCCTTTTAAAAGATCTAAACTCATACTAACTCCTCTAGTTTTGCTGTTGATTATGTAGTGTTTCTATCGGGTAACCCGCATTGTTCTGTAGACAATTTCTTGTTATTAATAAGCTAGCTTAATTCTTTGCAAGGCCTTATTACTTAAGGTTCTAAGAATAAAAGCGCGACCTAAACAATAAACCTTAGATGCTGGCAAATCAAGCAATAATTAAATGATTTACTGTCTTTCTACAGATATCTTATGTTTTATATAAGACTTAAGATATCTGCTCGCCTTAGCCGTATTATTTCTTACGTTTCTCTGCTAACTGGGTTTCGCCTATGTGTATTTCGCCACGTTGTTTAGCCAGCGCCACTTGTTTTTGCCGTTCGCTCAGGCGTGCGCGTTTTTCAGCGGACAAGCTGGCAATGCAATATGGGCAAGAGATGCCGGGGCTGTAATCCGGGCTTTGCATTTCCGCGGGTGATAATGGGTGGCGACAGGCGTAGCACTGATCAAATTCGCCAACGGCTAGGTTGTGTTTAACCGCCACGCGTTGATCAAACACAAAGCACTCACCTTGCCATAGGCTGTCGCTTTCCGGCACGGTTTCCAAATACTTTAATATGCCGCCTTGTAAATGAAACACTTCTTCAAAGCCTTGATCCATCATGTAAGACGAGGCTTTTTCGCAGCGTATGCCGCCAGTACAAAACATCGCTACTTTTTTGTGTTTGGTTTTATCGAAGTGCTCAGCGATGTACTGCGGAAACTCTCTAAAAGTCGTGGTCTTGGGGTCGATCGCGCCTTTAAAGGTGCCTATGTCGACTTCGTAACTGTTACGCGTGTCGATTAGCAGTACCTCGGGATCGGATATTAAGGCGTTCCAATCGGCAGCGGCCACATATGTGCCAACTTTTTTGGTAGGGCTGACACCGGGCACACCCAAGGTCACGATTTCCTTCTTCAATTTCACCTTCATGCGGTAAAAAGGGTGCTCGTTGGCGTAGGATTCTTTGTGTTCCAAGTCGGCCAAACGGTTTTTAAATATGAGGCCCTGACGCAAAAAGCTTAGTAAATCGCGCACGTCATCGGCTAAGCCGGCGATGGTGCCGTTGATACCTTCTTCTGCCAGCAACAACGTGCCTTTAATGCGATGCTCTTGGCAGGCTTTGAGTAATGGCGCTTGCAAAGCTTGATAATCGGGCAAGCTGACAAACTTATATAAAGCAGCGGTTAGGTAGGTAGTTGGACTATTCATGGCTATCGGTTTTTTTGCAAAGCGCTATGTTATCACCAGGGCGTTATAGCGTTCATCAGAATTTAAAATACAAGTAATACAGACTAGAAATTCTTAATAATAAGGATCTCACCGTTGCCCTTATTGGCCGCATCGCCCAGCCAGCGTGCTGCACGCAAAGTTTTTAGGCTGGCAAAGGCCTGGGAATAGGGCGCGAAGGATTTAAATAGCAAGTTTAAAAAGGGCAGCGTGTGGCTGCCGCATGCTTGCATGGTCGGGTGCAAGTCTGGCTGAGTGGTGAGCAGCAGTGTGCCACGATGCATGCTAAACCCAGCGTAAGCGCCAACCTTGCCAAGCACGCCTATGGTGCCAGCCAGCATGCGGCTGGCGCAATAATCGCCAGCATTACCTTCGATTAATATGAGCCCACGGCGCATTTGATCGCCCACGCGGTCGCCGGCATGGCCTTTTACCACTACAGTGCCGCCTAGCATGCCTTTGCGTAAGCCGGCCGCTGCGCCACCTAGAAAATCACCGGTGTTGCCATGAATAACCATTAACCCGTTTTGCATATTACAGGCCGCCAAATCTTGCGTGTTGCCTAGGCAGTGTATCTCGCCGCCTTTCATACCAAAGCCTAAATAAGCTCCCGCGTCGCCGCTTATGTCGATGCGCCCGCTGCGCAAGTTGGCGCCTAGGTAGTCGAGTTGATGTGTTGCGTTTAAAAAGCGCAGCGATGCGCTATCGTGGCCGCTGATGTCAAATAGTTCATCCACGCGCACGGCTTGTTTGCCATGGTATAGGGGGATGGCGGCAATCTGATTGAATGTTCGCTTGGCTAAGGCATCGGGCGTGAGTGCTGCGCAGTTAATAGCAAACTGCAAAGGCTTTTTTAAGCTAAAGGTCAGGGCGCTCATGGCTGTTTATTGCCCATGATCGTATGCAACTTAAAGTGGTGCGGTCCCAGTTTTCCGCCGTAATTACCGGCCGAGATGCGTTTAACGCCGCTGGCGCTGCCCAATGCGCAGATAGCGCCGATGCCAGTGTGCATGGCCGAGACGATGTCGTCAAAACTTAGCCCGTCTATGACAATTTCCATCACGCTTTCTATGTCGCTTGATAGTTCGGTTTGCGTTACGCCTTTGAGCGTTGGGCAAAAGGCATCGTTGGTGGAGGCAAAAATGGCGGCGTAGCGGCTACCCACTTTGGAGCCAGATCGCACCACGCCACCAGGGAAAGGCATGATGACATTAGGCAGGCGCTGCATGGCTGCAATCGCCACCTCGGCAGCGGCTAAAGCCGCGCTTTGTGAGGTGGCAAGAATTAAGAAATTCCCCCCACCTATCGCTCGCACCATGCCGGTGCTCTCCTCGCATAAAAATTCGCCGTCCATCACCGGTACACGCCAATAGCGTTTGCCGCCTATTAGTTTGCTGGTTTGAAAACCGTCGCCAAAAAAGCGTAAATTTTTACCAAGATTGATGGGCTCGTCGCTGGCGATGCCGGCAAAGGCGGCGGCGGTAGGGCAAGTTAGCACGCATTGGCCCATGCGGGTTTCAAGTTGTTGCATAAGCACTTTGCTGCCCATGGCAAACATTAAAATGGAAACACCGGGTCTGCCGTCTGGGCTGAGCTCGCTGCTAATTTCGGCTTCTATGCCGGCTTCCACCCCGCAACCTATTACCGATGTGGCAAAACCTGTCATGGCATGGGCGGCGTGGTGAGCCCATTTAAGATTTTGTGCGGTTATGATGACGCGGGTGCCGCGCATGTTGAAGGCTTCCGCGAAGGTGTCGTCTATCTGTATGCCGTTAATGATCATTTAAATATGACTCATGCAAAAATTAAGCGGTTTCATCAGAGTGCTTGCCGCTGTGTACGACGATGCTACCACGGCCATCATCGGCTATTTCGTCGGGATTAATCTTAAAGTTGGCCAGTTGCATGGTTTGGTATTTGTTAAAGTAATCGCTCAAGTCTTTTTCCACGCTGACATCAAATGACGGTTTGCTGGTGTGGGTGGCACCCCAAACGACTTTAACTACTTTGCCGTCTTTTACCACTAACTCACCATTTTTAAAAACGTAATCGGGCTTGCTAAACATGGCTTCGCGGTCAGCTTGGTCGGTGTAAACCGTGATGTCGGCCGCCGCGCCTATACCCAAATGACCTCTGTCTTTTAAGCCTATCAGCCCAGCTGCGCCGGCACGGGTCATTATAGCGATGTCATACAGGCTGTATTCGCGTTCCAAGCTCAATAAATTGCTCATGGCTTGTGCGTCTAAATTTAGCTTAGCAAAGGCATCGTTTCTAAAGCTTTTATCCATTAATAGGCGAATTAGATGCGGGTAACTGGTAAACGGGGCGCCATTCGGGTGGTCGGTGGTTAAAAAGATGCGCCAAGGGTCTTCCACGGATAAGAAGAGTTCTAGGCCTATTGCCCATTGCAGGGCATTCACGTAGTTTTGGTCGCGATACTTGAAAGGCACTACGCCGCAACCGGCATCGCATTCGATGTCCATCAACACGGCTTTTTTGGGATTGGCGTGACGCGCGTTTAAGTGCTGCATCATGCTGTCACCCGACGCAGTAACGGTTTGGCCAAAAAGAATTTGCCCGACGTCGGCGGTGATGTGTTTGTTTTTATTCAGTGCCTCGGCAATTTCTGCTGCAGCTGAAGAAAATTGTTTGTCGCCTTCTTTGCCGTAGCTGTGAAACTGGATGTGCGTCAAATGCATGGGTATGCCATCGGAGGCGCGCATGGTGTCCAGTGTGGTTTGAAAGTTACCGGCTGCACCTAAGTTATTGCAATGCACGTGCAGTGGTTTGGACACGCCCAGCTCATGCACGGCGCGACTTAGGCTTTGTAAAATTTGCCGCGGTGATACTTGGTAATGGCGATTTTTTTCATCCAAATCCAATCTGCGTTGATTGAATTTAAAGGCATTAATGCCGCCCGGGTTCACCACCTTAATGCCTATGGATTGGGTGCTGTGCAATATCCAAGCCACGTAATCGTTGATGGCTTTTTGGTCTTGTTGGCTGGCCAGCATGCGCAAAAAGTAATCGTCATTTCCCAATAAGGCATAAGCGCCTTTATCTATCATGGGCGTGTCGCACATCTCCAAGTGCGCTTGCCTAGCATTAACTGGCATCAAGGCCGGTTCAAAGGCGGCCGTGTAGCCCATTTCTATATAGCGAAAGCCGGTCTCGGTGCTGGTGGGCGTAGCAAAATGGCTGCAGCCCGGCGTGCAAATGTGCGCCTCCGGTTCGCTGTAGTGTTTGCTGGCCTGAAATTCTGGCAAGAGCATGCGGGCAATGTTGGTTTTGCCGCCGCCTATGTGGCTGTGCATGTCAATTGCGCCGGCCATCACCACTTTGCCGCTTAAGTCTAGGCTGGTGCTTATTTTGATGGTATCGGATGGCTTAGCTACGATGCGACCCTGGCTGATGTAGATGTCCTCCACCACGCCATTTTTTTTGTGGGCCGGATCGAAGACGCGTGCATTTTTAAGTTGGGTAATCATGGCATTAACCCCGCCAACTGATTGATCACCTCGAATAAGCGCGGGTGCTGAGAGGCTTGTAGTTTTTTAACCTGCAGGGCTATTGAGCCATCCATTCTAAATACCGTGCCGCTGTCGTGCACCGCTGGCACGCCGACTGGAATAAACACCGCAGGTGGGCGCTCAAACTGCGTGTTTGGATGGCCGATGACGATGCTAGGACCGGCAAAATTGGGCGGTGGCTTGGGATTAAACGTGCAGACCCATAACAAGGCGTCGCAGCTTTTAAGTTGAACGGCGGTGCTGTAGTGCTGCGTGTCATAACTCACTTGCTGGTGCTTAAAGCGATTGCGAATGGGGAAGCCGCTAAGCCAGGTGCTGGTTTGGTTGACGCTGATGTCGCCGTCACCGCTGTTTAGGCTCAAGCCGGCAACGCGAGTTTGCTCGTTAAGTTTAGCGATCAGTTGGGTAATGCTCTGCACGGTCAATTCCGCATGCGGGTAAGCCAATTCACTGGCTGACCAAACCACGACGGCATAGTTGGCTGCTTGTATTTTTTCCAATAAAGCTTTTAAGGCGGCCATGCTTAGGCCGGCCACCGATGCGGCTTTATTGGATTTTGCATAAGCCGGGTTGCACATTGCAATAAGCGAATTCAGTATTGCCGGCAAGGCTTTTTTATCCGCCGCGAGTACGGTGGGGCTTGTGCCATCGGGCGCCACGCCGGCTTGGGTGTCGGCCTCGTCGACCGCCAAATACACTACATGGGGCGTGCCCTTGTTAAACAAGCTGTCTTTATTCCAGACCAGTTTTTCAAAAAAGCGCGGGTGACTGCTGACGATGTCGGTGCCTATGGCTAGAATTAAATCAGCACGATTTTTCACTTCACTCAAGGTGGTGGTTTGCCAACCGCTATTTTGCATGGCCAAGGTGTTGCGCACGCTGGACTCACTGTGCATGTGGTCCAGGGTGGCTTGGCATTTTTCTGCTAATGGCAGAATGGCACGCATGCCTTGTACGTCCGTGCCCAGTCCTGCAAATAAGGTTTGCTGGCTGTTTTGTAGAATCTTGGCGGCGGCTGCTAGGGCGGTATTAAGATCGCAGGCCTGTCCGTTTACGCTGGCTGGTTGGCTAGGCGCAGTTGCCGCCTGGCTAAAATAGCGCTGACTTTTTGCGCAGGAAAAGCTCGCGCTAATGCTGCCTAGGCCATCTAAAGGTAAGTCATCACACAGCAAACCGCAAGCTGGGCAAGTGTGGTGTGAAGTTGGAATGGGTGGGTTAGCGACTGTCATTTAGCGTAATTTTGCCACATTGTACTTATTTGCGCTTAAAACAAGCGCTGTACATGCAATTTAGGTTTATTTTAAGCGTCAAAAATGGTATTTTATCGTTCTTTCAATGTATTCATTAAATGGAGTAATTATGGCTGTTCAACGCACGCTTTCTATCATCAAACCTGATGCCGTGGCAAAAAATGTAATTGGTAAAATCTACACCCGTTTTGAAAACGCTGGTTTAAAAGTGGTGGCAGCAAAAATGGCACAATTAACTAAAGCCGAAGCCGAAGGTTTCTACGCCGTGCACGCAGCGCGTCCATTCTTCAATGATTTGGTTAAATTCATGATTTCTGGCCCAGTGATGATACAAGCCTTAGAGGGCGAAAATGCCGTGCAAGTGAACCGCGATTTAATGGGTGCCACCAATCCAAAAGAAGCGGCTGCCGGTACCATACGCGCTGACTTCGCCGAAAGTATTGATGCCAATGCTGTGCACGGTTCCGATTCAGCCGAGAACGCGGCCATCGAAATCAAATATTTCTTTGGTTAATGCACTGTATTTAATTAGGCCTGGTGTTTATGTAAAGCCGGTGTTTAATTAAATGCCATAAGACTAAGCACTAGATTAAGCACCGGTAAACAAGATACGTTAGAGACGCCTTGTTTATTTGTGCTTAATTTATTTGAGACCCGACTTTGATCAATCTACTTAATTTTAATCAGCCGCAATTGGCTACTTGGTTCGCCGAGCAAGGTGAGAAGCCTTTCCGCGCCAAACAGTTAATGCGCTGGATGCACCGTTTTGGCGTGCACGATTTCGAGCAGATGACGGACATCGCCAAGGTGTTGCGGGAAAAATTAGCCAGTGAGACGGAAATTACCTTGCCTAATGTGCAGTTGGAGCAAGTGTCCAATGACGGCACGCGCAAATGGTTGATCGGTACCGATACCGCCAACAGCATAGAGACGGTGTTTATACCGGAAGACGACAGAGGCACTTTGTGCATTTCCTCACAAGTGGGCTGTGCGTTGGAATGTACGTTTTGCAGTACCGGTCGCCAAGGCTTTAATCGCAATTTAAGTGTGGCGGAAATCATAGGCCAGTTGGCCATTGCCAACCGTTCCTTGCGTCAAGAGCCGGGCTACGATATGTTGCCGGCCGATGAGCGGATTATCAGCAATGTGGTGATGATGGGCATGGGTGAGCCTTTGGCTAACTACGACAATGTCGTCACCGCCATGCAAATCATGTTGGACGATAACGCTTACGGTTTAAGTCGAAGGCGGGTCACCTTGTCCACCAGTGGTTTAGTACCGGCCATGGACAGACTCAAAGAAGACTGCCCGGTGGCCTTGGCAGTGAGTTTGCATGCACCTAACGATGCGCTGCGCGATGTGATTGTGCCGATCAATAAAAAATACCCATTGAAAGACTTGATGGCGGCATGCAATCGTTATTTAGAAAAAGCCCCGCGTGACTTTGTCACCTTCGAATACGTTATGTTGGATGGCATCAATGACACGGTTGAGCATGCTCAGCAATTGATACAGTTGGTCAAACAGGTGCCTTGCAAATTCAATTTAATCCCGTTTAATCCTTTTCCTAACAGTGGCTACGGTACTTCTCAGCCAAATCATGTGAGGGTTTTTAGAGACCTGCTGATGCAAGTAGGTTTTGTTGTAACGGTGCGAAAAACTCGCGGTGAAGACATCGATGCAGCATGTGGGCAGTTGGCTGGCAAAGTCTTGGATAAAACCAATCGCAGTGCCAAGCACATCGTCATTGAGGCAGTTTAACCATGTTCGCGTGTAGTCCACATGCTCTAATAATGGCTAGCCTAGTGCTGGCCTTGTTGTCAAAAGCCAGTGCCGATATGCTGTGGTTGGCCATTCAAATTGAACGCGCTGGGTGATTCAAATCTTGAAGCCAGTTATGCGTTAGAATAAAGGCAGAATTATCTAGAACCAGAGCAAGCTCAGTTATTACAGGGTATAAGACCATGACAGACGAGAACAGCCAGGCCGGAGAATGGCCGCCATTAGGGGTAGCCTTGGCCGCTGCTAGAAATGCTAAAAACCTTAGCGTGAAAGCCGTTTCAGACAGCTTGCGTTTAAGCCTAAAACAAATCAGCGCATTGGAAAGCGATGATTTTTCAGCATTGCCACAGCCCATGGTCACGCGTGGTTTTATTCGTAATTACGCGCGTTTATTAGAGTTGGATGCAGAGCCTTTTCTTGATAGCTACCGTCAGCGCGTACCGGATAACGCGCCGACCAGTCTCAATGTGCAGACCTCGATACCGCATGTACAGTTATTTCAACAGAATAGGCTTTGGTTAAAATACGCGGCAATTTTTCTATCGCTTGTTTTAATGGTTTTGTTTTTCCAATTAGAGCAGACTGCATCGATCGGGACGGATGACACAACGGATAATGAAGTAGTGTCCACTGTATCCTTACCAGATGCTGCTTTGCCGCCTGCCTCTTTTGCTGAAGCGACTGATGCGGCGGTGGATGCAGGCAGTGCAAATTTAGCCGTCTCGGATCAAACTGTGAAAAGCCAATCACTGATTATGTTGCCTGATGCCGCAATGAGCAAAGCAGGGTCCGAGCTGGTAGCGGTGAAGCCCATGGCTGCAGCTAAAACAACCGTAGTGCCTGAAAGCACCACAGGCTTGCAATTAAGGCCTAGCGCTGACATGAAGCCGGCAAACGTGGTAAATACCAATGCCACCGGCACCCGTAAAATGTTGATCGTGTCGGTATCGGATAAGGCTTGGGTGCAGGTAAAGGATAAATCCGGTGGCGTGCTCTATGAGAAGATACTCTCCGCCAATAGCAGTGATGTTTTGGATGCGCAGCCGCCCTTGTTTATTTGGCTAGGCAATGCTAATGCCACCTCCTTAAACTACATGGGCCAACCGGTGGACGTGGTCAGCAAAACCTTTAATAACATCGCCCGTTTGACCCTCGAGTAATAGAAAGTGACCACCATGAACGTATCACAACTGCAAGCCCCCCGTCCAACCCTCCAAGTTATGGTGGGCCACGTGCCGGTAGGCGGTGGCTTGAACGGGACGATAGCGAGTCCGGTCGTGGTGCAAAGCATGACCAATACCGACACCGCGGACGCTAAGGCGACCATAGTGCAGGTGTTTGAGTTATGGCAAGCCGGCAGCGAAGTGGTTCGCATTACGGTTAATTCGCCTGAAGCGGCAGCGCAAGTCGCCACTATACGCCAAGGCTTGGACGCGCTGGGCTGTAACGTGCCATTGGTAGGCGATTTTCACTACAACGGCCATAAATTATTGGCGCAATACCCTGAATGCGCCATGGCCTTGGCCAAGTACCGTATCAATCCAGGCAACGTTGGCAAAGGCTCCAAACGGGATGAGCAGTTTGCTGCCATGATAGAAGCAGCAATTACTTATAATAAAGCCGTGCGTATAGGCGTTAATTGGGGCAGTTTAGACCAAGTGAAAATGGCGCAAATGATGGACGATAACGCTAAGTTGGCTACGCCGCTGAGCGCTGATGCGCTGATGCGTGAAGCCTTGCTCCAATCAGCCATAGAAAGCAGTGAGCAAGCCATCGCATTGGGTTTGTCGCCCAATCAAATCATCATTTCTTGCAAAGTCAGCAATGTACAAGATTTGGTCACCGTCTACACCGATTTGGCCAGTCGTTGCGATTACCCCTTGCATTTAGGCCTAACGGAGGCTGGCATGGGCTCTAAAGGCATCGTCGCCTCTACGGCTGCATTGGCCTTACTTTTGCAACGCGGCATAGGCAACACCATACGCGTGTCTCTGACGCCAGAGCCCAACGAGTCGCGCTGCAAAGAAGTCATTGTGGCGCAAGAAATTTTGCAAACTATGGGTATACGCTCGTTTACACCATTGGTCACTGCATGCCCGGGCTGCGGTCGCACTACCTCAACCTATTTCCAAGAATTAGCCATGCAAATTCAATCCTACCTTAGGCAGCAAATGCCGCACTGGCGCGGTCATTATGCTGGCGTGGAAAATTTAAACGTTGCGGTCATGGGTTGCGTGGTCAATGGCCCGGGTGAATCGAAGTTAGCCAACATTGGCATTAGCCTGCCAGGCACAGGCGAAACCCCTGTAGCGCCAGTGTTTGTTGATGGGAAAAAAACCGTGACTTTAAAAGGTGATCGCATCGCCGAGGAATTTCAAGCCATAGTGGAGGATTATGTGCAAACCCATTTCGCCCTAGGCGGAAAATTGCATCAGCCTAGTGCCAGCTCTGTCAGCCAAAAAACCATACCCATTAAAGCCATTTAAGCATGCCGGATAACACAAGCAAAACCAAGCCCAATAAATTCCAAAGCATCAAAGGCTTTTACGATATTTTGCCCGAGCACACGCCGCTCTGGTTTAAGTTAGAAGATACGGCACGCCG
>CALQUO020000021.1 GCA_943333775.2 Methylotenera oryzisoli | reverse complement strand
GTTCGCATAAAAATACTCATTAATTTAGGCTGCCACGTATTGGTGGAAATAGTCGGTAAGTAAATCGGCATCAAAGTGGTTTTCCACAAAAAAAGGCTCCATGTCGTAGCGCGAAAACAAGGATTTGATGAGTTCGCGACGTTCAGCAAAGCTTTGTAATATTTGCTCACGGTAAGCTTTGCGCAAAAACAGGGTGCGTTTGGCCCCGGTTTCGGGGTCGGTGACATTGGTGATACCAAATTCTGGTAAATCCGTGTATTCAGTGGAGTCCCATAAAACCACCGGGACAATATGGTGGCGTTGCATTAACACCAAGGATTCTTCTAAATCGCTGATGGGCATGTGAAAGTCGGACACCATAAAAATCAGCGAGCGTTCACGAGGCAATAAACGAACGGTGTCGATGACGCCGCGGCTGCCCACTTCGGCGGCTTGGTAATCACGCAGGTTTTCTGCCATTTCCACAGTGCTGTGTGGCCTGGCGGATAGCGTGCACAGCCAATCTTCCCTAACCACGTCATCAAAGCCTATGAATCCTACTAAGTCGCGGTTGCGGGTGGCCGATTGGGCGACCGATTGGGCAATGTCAGCTGCCACGGCTAATTTTTTTTGTTTGGCGCCGTATTGCATGGAGCCGGATAGATCGCACAAGACAAAAACTGGGGTGACGCTTTTTTGGTTAAACAAGCGCACATGGATTTGCTCCAATGGGTCGCGTATGGTTTGCCTAATGTCTATGCGTCTAGGATCCGGGTAGGCTAACAGCGTCGTATGGCCACGAAACTCCATGCCCATGCCGCGCTGGTTGCTTTTATGGCGACCAGGACGACGGGAGCGCGAACGCCAGCCAATGTGGTAGCTAAACTCTTTGATGTGCTGTTCAGGCATTGAATGGCCGCTGATGATGCTAGCTTATGGCGCAGCAATCGCGTTGATGATGCCGCTAAGCATTTCTCTAGCAATTTCCGTGCGCCGCATTTCGTAAACCGGGCTAAATACCAAGCGATGGGCCACGGTGGAATGAAACACGGCGTGAACGTCTTCTGGCAATACCGCAGTACGGTTATTCAACCACGCGTTGACACGAGCGGCACGTAAGACCATGCCCATGCCTCGAGGGCTGGCGCCAGATAGCACCAAGCGGTTCATGTCTACGCCAGCGATCTTCACGCCAAAGTCAGTAGGCGTTTTGGTTGCACGCCATAAATCCAAAACGTAATTGCGCAGGGTAGGGCTGGCGCTGATGCTATTTTGCAGCGTAGCGGCAAAGCCATTGAGTTGATCGAATTGCAATAAATCCTCAGGCACTTTGCCGACCAAGGCATCGACATCATGGTAGCGCGTATCGAAAACCAGGGATTCTAGTATGGCTGGGTCGGATGGCACGGCAATAGGAATTTCCATCATAAAGCGATCGCGTGCGGCAGAAGGAATGTCAAATGTTTCTTCTTTTTCAACTTGGTTACGGTCGGCAAACACCAACATGTGCGGGAAGTAATGTTCTTTATTAAAAGCCGTGAGCGAACGTTCCGCCATCACCCTTAGTAGCAATGAATGCACTTGAGGGCGCGCGCGGTTAATTTCGTTAAAAAAGAAAATTGATAAATTCTCACCCGACATCAGCAAGGGTCCGGCACTGACGTGCGGTTTGCCGTCTTCACCTAAATAAGTGTGATAAACCAAATCATTAGGCATCAAATCGATGGTGCCTTCAATACGCTGGTAAGCGCCACCTATGCCACGAGAAAAAGCGCGTAGCAAAGTTGTTTTACCCACCCCTACGTCACCTTCTAGCAATACGTGGCCGCGGGCAAAAATTGAGGTGGTGATTAATCGCACAGGGGTTTCTTGACCGACAACCACTTTATTGACTTCGGATTCTAAGGTGAGGGCGTGGTTGCGCCAGTCGGCTAGTTGTGTGTCGCTCATTTAAGGTGTCCCTGTAAGTGATTTGTTAAAATTTGTAACATAATGTGACCAGTTTACTGGTTTTGCCTAGACTTGGGTATGGTCCAGTTGTAACTTGATCACTAAAAACGCACTGTTAATATAAACCAAAATATAAAAAGTGTATACAGACTAGTATATTTTTATTGGATTTGCCGTATGGCAGGAAAATATTCCACTGGAATCGCCTTGCTGGCTATTCAGATTGAAGCATATTGGATAAAAATAGTGGATAATTCCACACGCGCGCTGCAGGTTTATAATTTGTGGCATTTTCAATATAAATAACTTTGCCCTATAAAAATAATGACAAAACAAAATAGCTTTACCAAAGAAGAATTGCTGAAATGCGGCCGTGGTGAGATGTTTGGTGCAGGTAATGCGCAATTACCGCTGCCTCCTATGTTGATGTTTGATCGCATCGTGTCAATTACCGATGACGGTGGCAAGTATGGCAACGGTCAAATCATTGCTGAGCTGGATATTAATCCGGAGTTATGGTTTTTTGAGTGCCATTTTACTGGTGACCCAGTGATGCCTGGATGCCTAGGTTTGGATGCCATGTGGCAATTGGTTGGGTTTTATTTAGGTTGGGCAGGGGGACTAGGTCGTGGCCGTGCCTTAGGTGCCGGCGAGGTAAAATTTACAGGTCAGGTCTTGCCTAGCGCTAAAATGGCAACGTACACTATTAATTTGAAACGTGTGATTATGCGTAAATTGGTGATGGGTGTGGCCGATGCCACCATGAGTTTAGATGGTCGTGAAATATACGCAGCCAGTGATTTGCGTGTGGGGTTGTTTACCAGGACGGATAATTTTTAATTCATCTGTTCAATAATAAAAAAGAGTTTAAGGGAGCGCGAGATGCGTCGTGTCGTAGTTACGGGGATGGGGATTGTTTCTAGCTTAGGAAATAATCAATCGGAAGTTTTAGATAGCCTGAAAAATGGTAAATCTGGCATCACTTTTCAACAAGAGTATGCAGACAATGGCCTGCGCTCTAACGTAGCAGGCTCAATTAAAAACCTCAATTTAGACGAATTGGTTGATCGCAAATTATTGCGCTTTATGGCCAAAGGGCATGCCTATGCATGGTTGGCCATGCAAGAGGCGATTGCCGATGCTAATCTGCCTGAAGACTTGGTGTCCAACGTCCGTACCGGTTTAATCGTCGGCGCGGGCGGCACCTCTACTGAAAGCATGCTGGAAGCCACCGACACCTTGCGTGAAAAAGGCATACGTCGCGTGGGGCCTTACTTGGTGACTAAAACCATGTCTAGCGGCATAGCGGCCTGCTTGGCCACTGGCGCTAAAATCAAGGGTGTGAATTACGGCATCAGTTCAGCCTGTTCCACCAGTGCGCATTGCATAGGCGCCGGCGTTGAGCAAATACAATTGGGTAAACAGGACATCGTGTTTGCCGGTGGCGGTGAGGAAGAGCATTGGACCATGTCTTTCTTATTTGATGCCATGGGCGCATTGAGCAGCAAGTATAACGAGACCCCGGATAAAGCCTCGCGCACTTACGATGCCAATCGTGATGGTTTTGTTATTTCTGGCGGCGGCGGCATATTGGTGCTGGAAGAGTACGAGCATGCCAAAGCCCGTGGTGCCCGTATCATTGCCGAAGTGGTCGGTTACGGCGCCACTTCCGACGGGTACGACATGGTGGCGCCTAGTGGCGAAGGTGCGGTGCGTTGCATGCGCCAAGCCTTACAGGGCGTGGACAGTAAAATCGACTACATCAATACCCACGGCACCAGCACGCCGGTGGGCGACACCAAAGAATTAGAAGCAATACGCGAAGTATTCGGTGCAAATGGCTTAAATCAACAACCGGCCATTGCCTCAACAAAATCCTTGTCTGGTCATGCGCTTGGCGCAGCAGGGGTCAATGAGGCGATTTACACCTTGCTTATGATGCGACACAACTTTATTGCGGCATCGGCCAACATTGAGACGCTGGACCA
This sequence comes from Methylotenera oryzisoli, assembly GCA_943333775.2. Classification (GTDB taxonomy): domain Bacteria; phylum Pseudomonadota; class Gammaproteobacteria; order Burkholderiales; family Methylophilaceae; genus Methylotenera; species Methylotenera profunda. The sequence goes on along the minus strand of CALQUO020000021.1, from coordinate 9,357 downwards.
GGCGGCCGAGGGCTTGAACATTGTGCGCAGCCGACTAGACAACGTCAAAATAGAGACGGCTTTGTCCAATAGCTTTGGTTTTGGCGGCACCAACGCCACGCTGACCTTATCCACTAAAAATCTCTAGTCAAGCGCAAGCTTAAGTTGGGATGACGCGCTGTTACGCTGTTGTTTTATTGGCCGCCAGCTTGCTGGTGGCCTGCGTTAGTTTGCCAGAGCGCACTTATCAACTAAGTCCACAGCAAGTTCAGAGAAAAATACACGAGCGCTTCACCGCGCCCATTCCCCTGCTCAAAGTTTTTCAAGTTTACTTACTCAATCCCGTGGTTAGGTTTGAGCAAAAAAACGGTCGCATGGAAACCCGTTTTGATGTGAAGCTCAGCCATACAACAAGCGGTAAGGCCTACAGCGGCAAGGTCATGGTCTCGGGCGCCTTGCAATTTGACGCCGTGACCAATGCCATTGTGTTAAATGAGGTGGAAGTCGATCAGCTTAGTTTAGACGGCGAGAAGACTAGCCACATGGAATTTGCCAACGTGGTGGCGCAAAGCTTGGCTGCGGAAAAATTAAATGGCATCAGTCTATATGCCTTCAAGCCACAAGATTTGAAATTTGGCAACGACTATTACCAAGTCAAAGCCATGCAAATTACCGATCGCGGTTTGCAAATTACCTTTAGCCGCATCATCCAGCCATAATTAGTCGTTTTAGACTATTATGGCAGCCATGACTTGCCGGCCTTCACTCATCAAAATGTTATAGGTTCGGCAGGCCGCTGCCGTGCTCATGCATTCTATGGCGATGCTTTTTTCTGCTAGTGCGAAGTAAGGCGCACCCGTCAAAAAATGCTGCTTTTCGCCTGTGCCAAAAAGCAAGACTTCGATCTTATGGTTGCGGTGCAATTCGATCAGCTTAGCGACTTGGCTAAGCCCAATCTCTGTACAATTTTTGACGTCCCAATCGTGCAAACACAGTTCTGGCATGACGATAAGGCTGTGGCCAAAACGCTGCTTATTGATTTCGATGTAAGCCTCGCTGTAGGCAGTAATTAAATTTAAGTTTTCCTGCGTGTTTAGGTGCAATTTCATGGGCGTTGCTAATCTCTATTAGTGCCGGTCTTAATGGGCTTACATTGAACCAAATGGCCATTCTAATGTAAACTAACGCCTTTAACTATTGCGCTTTATTAATTAAAAATTAATAAGCTGGCCTGGCATCATGCAAGCATCCAACCATAAAAAATTAGAAAAATCCAATAAGCTGGCCAACGTCTGTTACGACATACGTGGCCCGGTATTGCAACGTGCCCGTCAAATGGAAGAAGAAGGCCAGCGCATCATCAAGTTGAACATAGGCAACCCGGCGGCATTTGGCTTCGAAGTGCCTGAGGAAATTCAACAAGACGTCATCCGCAACATGTCTAAAGCCGGTGGTTACACCGATAGCAAAGGCTTGTTTGAACCACGCAAAGCCATCATGCACAGTACGCAAGCTAAGCATATAAAAGGCGTAACGGTAGACGACATCATTATCGGTAACGGCGTGTCTGAACTGATTGTGATGGCCATGCAAGGCTTGTTAAATAATGGCGACCAAGTGCTGGTGCCCATGCCAGATTATCCCTTGTGGACGGCCGCCGTTACCTTGGCCGGGGGTTCCGCGCGGCATTACCTGTGTGATGAAGCCAGCGGTTGGATGCCAAACCTAAAAGACATAGAAGCGAAAATTACCGCTAACACCCGTGGCATCGTGGTGATCAACCCAAACAACCCGACAGGCGCATTGTACCCACCGGCGATTTTGCTAGGCATCATAGAGATTGCCAGGCACCACGGCTTGGTCATTTTTGCCGATGAAATTTACGACAAAGTGCTCTACGATGGACACACCCATTCGTCCATCGCGTCTTTGGCCGATGACATTTTATTCGTTACCTTTAATGGCTTGTCCAAAAATTACCGTACCTGCGGCTACCGTGCCGGCTGGATGATATTAAGCGGGGAGAAGCAGCACGCTAAAGATTACATAGAAGGCTTGAATATGTTGGCCTCCATGCGCTTGTGCGCGAACGTTCCGGGTCAGTTGGCCATACAAACGGCACTGGGCGGGTACCAAAGCAGAGACGAGTTGGTGGCGCCTGAGGGCCGCTTATGCAAACAGCGTGACGTGGCCTACGAATTATTAACGGCCATCCCTGGCGTTACTTGCAGTAAGCCAGCCGCGGCCATGTATTTGTTTCCTCGTTTAGACCCAGCCATTTACCCGATTGAAAATGACCAACAATTCATTTTGGATTTGTTGTTGGAAGAAAAAGTCTTATTGGTGCAGGGGTCTGGATTTAATTGGCATGCGCCGGATCATTTCCGGGTGGTCTTTTTACCCAATGTCGATGATTTGACCGAAGCGATTCATCGCATAGCACGCTTTTTGAAAAACTACAGAAAAAAACACGCAAAATCAGATGGAGCTAAAGCTTGAAGCAACTTAATGTAGGGATACTAGGACTGGGTACGGTAGGCGGTGGCACCTATGCCGTGTTAACACGCAATGCAGCTGAAATTACCCGTCGTAGTGGCTGTGCCATCAACGTGGTGCAAGTGGCCGATAAAAATTTAGCCCTAGCGCAGAGCGTGACAGACGGCAAAGTGCCGCTAACAGACGATGCGTTTGCGGTGGTCAACAATCCGGAGGTGGACGTGGTAGTTGAGCTGATAGGCGGTTACACCTTAAGCAAAGAATTGGTATTGCAAGCCATCGCAAACGGCAAGCACGTGGTGACTGCCAACAAAGCTTTATTAGCCGTGCACGGCAATGAAATCTTTGCTGCGGCGCAAGCACGTGGCGTGATGGTGGCCTTTGAAGCTGCCGTAGCCGGCGGCATACCCATTATCAAGGCCTTGCGTGAAGGATTGGGCGCCAACCGAATTGAATGGTTGGCCGGCATCATCAATGGCACGACCAATTTCATCTTAAGTGAAATGCGTGAAAAAGGCCTGTCATTTATCGACGTGTTGGGTGAAGCGCAACGTTTAGGATATGCAGAAGCCGATCCCACATTCGATGTAGAGGGAATAGATGCCGCGCATAAGCTGACCATTATGTCGGCAATCGCATTTGGTATGCCCATGAAGTTTGATCAGGCCTACACGGAAGGCATCAGTAAATTACAGCAAACCGACATTAAGTACGCGCATGAACTGGGCTACAGTGTGAAGCTATTGGGTATCACTAAACGCAGTGAGGCCGGCGTGGAATTGCGCGTGCACCCGACACTGATTTCAGAAAAAAGATTGGTGGCCAATGTCAACGGCGCCATGAATGCGGTCGTGGTTAAAGGCGACGCCGTTGGCCCAACTTTGTATTACGGCGCAGGCGCAGGCGCAGAACCCACGGCCAGTTCGGTGGTGGCGGATTTGATGGACGTCGCTAGATTGGCGGATGCCAGCGCAGCGCAACGCGTGCCGTATTTAGGTTTCCAAGCCGGTCAGCTTAATGATTTGCCTATATTGCCCATAGCCGCCATCCACAGTGCCTATTATTTGCGCTTGCGCGCCAGCGATAAGCCAGGCGTGTTAGCCGGTGTGACCAAAATTTTGGCCGATCGCAACATTTCCATTGATGCCATGTTGCAAAAAGAGCCGGCTGACAATGAGACCGAAGCAGACATCGTGATTTTGACGCATTTAACCCAAGAAAAAAACATGGATGCCGGTATCGCCGAAATAGAAGCTCTGCCTGCCATTGTTGGCAAGCTGGTTAAAATTCGTATGGAAGAGTTAGGCAAATAAATCGGCCTAGGCGGCTTGATGACGACTGGGGTCAAATCACCCCTTACATTGAGAGATTTAAATGAAATACATCAGTACCCGTGGGCTATCACCTGCATTAAGCTTCAGTGAAATATTATTGGGTGGTCTAGCACCGGACGGCGGCTTGTATTTGCCTGAGCAATACCCGCAGTTTTGTGATGCCGATTTAAGCGCCATGCGCGCGATGAATTACGCCGATTTGGCCTTTGCTATTCTTAGCCGTTTAATTGACGACATTCCTGCAGCTGATTTAAAGGCCATCATAGATAAAACCTACCGAGCCGATGTTTACGCTTATGTTCGTCCAGGCCAAAACGCGGCCGACATTACTCCAACCTTAAAGCTAGAAGAGCAACTTTACTTGCTGTGTTTGTCGAATGGTCCTACCTTGGCCTTTAAAGACATGGCCATGCAATTGCTAGGGAATTTATTCGAGTACGTACTGGCTAAAACCGGAAAAACCACCAATATATTAGGCGCAACCTCCGGTGATACTGGCTCGGCAGCAGAATACGCCATGCGCGGTAAAAAAGGCGTGAGCGTGTTTATGCTGTCGCCGCATAAAAAAATGAGCCGTTTCCAAGCGGCGCAAATGTTCAGCTTAAAAGACGAAAACATACACAACATAGCCGTTAATGGCGTGTTTGATGATTGCCAAGACATGGTTAAAGCGGTATCCAATGATGCCCAATTTAAAGCCCACTATAAGATAGGCGCCGTTAACTCCATCAACTGGGGTCGCATTGTGGCGCAAGTGGTTTACTACTTCAAAGGCTATTTTGCGGTGACAACTAGCAATCGTGAAAAAGTCAGCTTTTCTGTGCCATCGGGCAATTTTGGTAACGTCTGTGCCGGCCACATCGCGCGCATGATGGGCTTGCCCATCGATCAATTGGTGGTGGCGACCAACGAGAACGACGTGTTGGACGAGTTCTTTAAAACCGGGGTGTATAGACCACGCGGCTCGGCGAACACCTACCAAACCTCCAGCCCCTCAATGGACATCAGCAAAGCCTCTAACTTTGAACGCTTTATTTTTGACCTTGTTGGGCGTGACAGCGCTAAGGTTCGGGAATTATGGGCCAGTGTCGACCAAGGCGGCGCCTTTGACATTCATGCTTTGATGGCTAAGGTGGCGGAATACGGATTTGTTTCTGGCAGCAGCAATCATCAGCAGCGTATGCAGACCATACGCGACACGCACAAAAAACACGCAATCAGCATAGATACGCACACGGCCGACGGTTTGAAAGTGGCATTGGAAAGACGTGACCCCAAAGTGCCTATGTTGGTTTTGGAAACCGCCTTGCCGGCTAAGTTTGAGGATGCCATGGTCGAAGCACTTGGCGCCGTGCCAGAACGCCCCAGCGCATTAATCGGTATAGAAGCCTTGCCACAACGATTTGATGTGATGGATTTCGATGTGGCCGCCATTAAACAATACATCGTTAATAAAGTGAGCTAGCGTATGCAGGTTTATCACGATTTACTCAAGCTCGTATTGCAGCACGGCCATAACAAAGAGGACCGCACCGGCACTGGCACTAAATCGGTATTTGGCTACCAGATGCGTTTTAATTTGGCGGATGGCTTTCCCTTATTGACCACGAAAAAAGTCCATTTAAAATCCATCATCCATGAGTTGTTGTGGTTCTTGCAGGGCAGCACCAATATTGCCTATTTAAAAGAAAACGGCGTGCGCATATGGGACGAATGGGCCGATGAAAATGGCAACCTAGGCCCTGTATACGGATACCAATGGCGTAATTGGCCCAAGCCCGATGGCAGCCACATAGACCAAATAAGCCAAGTGGTACAGGCCATTAAAACCAATCCGGATTCACGGCGCTTGATCGTGTCTGCTTGGAACGTGGCCGACGTGGATCAAATGAAATTACCGCCTTGTCATGCTTTTTTCCAGTTTTATGTGGCCGACGGCAAACTAAGCTGCCAGCTGTATCAGCGCAGTGCCGATATCTTCTTAGGCGTGCCGTTTAATATTGCTTCCTATGCCTTGTTGACCATGATGGTGGCCCAAGTATGCGGACTCAAGCTAGGTGACTTCGTGCACACGCTAGGCGATGCCCACATATACAGCAATCACATGGAGCAAGTGCACGAGCAGTTAAGTCGGGACATGCGCGCTTTACCAACCATGCGCATTAATCCTGCGGTCAAGGACATTTTTAGCTTTAAGTTTGACGATTTTACTTTAGAGAATTACGACCCACATCCATCCATAAAAGGCGTGGTGGCCGTTTAGCATGACGCTTTCTTTGATTGTGGCATTGGCTAACAACCGTGTCATAGGCGTCAATAACGCCCTGCCTTGGCATTTGCCAGAAGATCTAAAGCGTTTTCGCGCCTTGACCACTGGCCACCACATTATAATGGGAAGAAAAACCTACGAGTCATTGGGTCGATTGTTGCCTAACCGGACCACGGTCATTGTGACGCGCAATCCGAATTTCCAAGTACATGGGGCATTGATTGCCCATAGTCTAGAACAAGCTTTAGCTTTATGCCATGACGACGATGAAGCGTTTTTAATTGGGGGAGCCGAGCTGTATCAAGCGGGCTTAAATCTGGCGCAAAAAATGTATGTTACGTCCATCGATTTAGAGGTGACAGGCGATGCGTATTTTCCTGAATGGGATGTAAATCAATGGCAACAAACTGCCAGTGAAGCGCACACTAGTGCACAAGGCCTGCCTTTTAGCTACCTGACCTACCAACGTCAAGCGAGCTAAAGCAGGCTTCTCTAGCACTACTGCGCTACGCAATCCACGTAATAGTTGGCTTTGCCATCCACCACTTGTTTGACTAAGCCGTGGTTGTCTGCCTCAAAGCCGGGAAATTTCTCATTGAACTCACGGGCAAACTTCAAGTAATCTACGATTACCTTGTTAAATTGTTCGCCTGGTATGAGTAAGGGGATGCCCGGTGGGTAGGGCGTGAGCAACACCGCGGTAATTCTTCCCTCTAAGTCGTCTATGGCCACACGGTCAATTTCCCTATGGGCCATTTTGGCAAAGGCGTCGGCTGGTTTCATGGCCGGCACCATGTTGGACAAATACATTTCGGTGGTTAAGTGCGCCACGTCATTTGCTTTGTAGACCGCGTGAATTTGCTCACACAAATCCCGTAGGCCGACTTTTTCGTACCTAGGTTGTTTTTGGATGAATTCCGGCAAAACCTTCCATAGAGGTTGATTCTTATCGTAGTCGTCTTTAAATTGTTGCAGGGCCGCTACCATGGTATTCCAACGGCCTTTGGTGATGCCTATGGTAAACATGATGAAGAAAGAATACAGGCCGGTTTTTTCAACGATTACGCCGTGCTCAGCCAAGTATTTGGTGACTATGGCGGCCGGTATGCCAAATTTTTCGGAAAAATTGCCTTTAATATCCAGACCAGGGGTGATGATGGTGGCCTTGATAGGGTCAAGCATGTTAAAGCCTTCGGCTAAATCACCAAAGTCATGCCAGGCTTCATTGGCTTTAAGCATCCAAGCGTCTCGTTCTTCTAAGCCTTCTTCAGATAAATCGTCTGGGCCCCATACTTTAAACCACCAATCGGCTCCCCATTCCTCGTCGACCTTGCGCATGGCGCGGCGGAAGTCTAAGGCTTCCATTAAGCTTTCTTCAACCAAGGCCGTGCCGCCTGGCGCTTCCATCATGGCCGCGGCCACGTCTATGCTGGCGACGATGGAGTATTGCGGGCTGGTCGAGGTGTGCATCAAATAGGCTTCATTGAAAATGTCGCGATCCAGCTTGTTGTTTTCTGCATCTTGCACCAATATTTGGCTGGCTTGGCTTAAGCCCGCTAGCAATTTATGGGTGGATTGGGTGGAGAACACCATGCTCTCTTTGCAACGAGGACGGCCCTCGCCTATGGCGTGGTAGTCGCCGTAGAAGTCATGGAAGGTGGCATGCGGCAACCAAGCTTCATCAAAATGCAAGGTATCAATTTTGCCATCCAGCATTTCTTTTATTTCTTCTACGTTATATAAAACCCCGTCGTATGTGGATTGCGTGATGGTCAGCACACGCGGTTTGGCTTTTTTGTCGGTAATAAATGGATTGATGTCGATTTTCTTTTGGATGTTTTCCCAGGAAAATTCGCTCTTCGGTATCGGGCCTATGATGCCGAAATGGTTACGCGTTGGCATTAAAAAGACTGGCACGGCACCGGTCATGATGATAGCGTGCAATATGGATTTATGGCAATTGCGATCGACGACGACGACGTCACCCGGGGCTACCGTGCTGTTCCATACCATTTTGTTGGAGGTTGAAGTGCCGTTGGTGACAAAATACAGGTGGTCGCAATTATAGATCCTTGCGGCATTGCGCTCGGAGGCGGCAACTGGGCCAGTGTGGTCTAGCAATTGTCCGAGTTCATCGACCGCGTTGCAGACGTCGGCGCGTAGCATGTTTTCACCAAAGAATTGGTGAAACATTTGCCCTACTGGTGATTTTAGAAAAGCCACGCCACCTGAGTGGCCAGGGCAGTGCCAGGAATAGGAGCCATCGGCCGCATATTCTGTTAGCGCTTTAAAGAATGGCGGCGGCAAGCTATCTAAATAGGTGCGTGCTTCGCGCAATATATAGCGGGCAACAAACTCCGGCGTGTCTTCATACATGTGAATGAAGCCATTAAGCTCACGTAAAATTTCGTTGGGTATGTGCCGTGAAGTACGTGTTTCACCGTGCAAAAAGATAGGAATTTCTTCGTTGCGGTAACGAATTTCATCAACGAAGCTACGCAAGTTATCCAATGCATCGCGGTTTTCTTCCACGAATTCATTATCGTCTATGGACAAGATGAACGCGGATGCACGACTTTGCTGCTGCGCAAACGAGGTTAGGTCACCGTAACTGGTGACGCCTAGTACCTCAAACCCCTCTGCTTCTATGGCTTTGGCTAGCATGCGTATGCCTAAACCTGAGGAATTTTCTGAGCGGAAATCTTCGTCTATGATGACGATAGGGAAGCGAAACTTCATGGATGGAATTTCCTAAAATTAAATCATGGGTAAGGTGACGCCAACTTGACCTTGGTATTTTCCGCCACGGTCTTTGTAGCTGGTTTCGCAAACGTCGTCGGCATCGGCTTCAAAAAACAGCACTTGGGCACAGCCTTCATTGGCGTATATTTTTGCTGGTAGCGGCGTGGTGTTACTGAACTCCAAGGTAACGTAGCCTTCCCATTCGGGTTCAAATGGTGTCACGTTGACGATGATGCCGCAGCGTGCATAAGTGGATTTGCCTAGGCAAATGGTTAATACATTGCGAGGAATTCTAAAGTACTCCACTGTACGGGCTAGAGCAAATGAGTTGGGTGGAATAATGCAGTAATCGGCATTCACCTCAACGAAGGAGTTGGGGTCGAAATTCTTAGGATCAACGATGGTGCTGTTGATGTTGGTGAACAGCTTAAATTCCTTACTGCATCTTATGTCGTAACCGTAGCTTGAGGTGCCGTAAGACACCAAGCGTTCGCCTTGTGCATTCTGCTTCACTTGTTTAGGCTCAAACGGCTCTAT
>CALQUO020000020.1 GCA_943333775.2 Methylotenera oryzisoli | reverse complement strand
TTTGATCGTAAGCCTTCGCTTCACCACCAAATTTCTTAGACAAGATCGTTGTGATCGCTGCCGTTAATGTTGTCTTACCATGGTCAACGTGGCCAATCGTACCTACGTTAACGTGCGGCTTGGTCCGCTCAAATTTACCTTTTGCCATTGCTTCAGTCCTTTACAAAATTTTATTAACTATAAGTTTTATTAGAATTAATAAAACTTGTACACATTTAAAATGATACTGCCGTTTTACTACCTTAAAACTATATCGTGGTGCCCATGGCGGGAATCGGACCCGCGACCTCTCCCTTACCAAGGGAGTGCTCTACCACTGAGCCACATGGGCGTTAATTACTCAACAGCAAGCGCTAAACGATCGCACTTGGAGCGGGCGACGAGACTCGAACTCGCGACATTCAGTTTGGAAAACTGAAGCTCTACCAGCTGAGCTACACCCGCGTACCCATCTAAACCAACGCCAACAGGCCCTACTTACTGCTTATTAAAAACTTTGGTGGAGGGAGAAGGATTCGAACCTTCGTACTCTGAGAGAACGGATTTACAGTCCGTCGCCTTTAACCACTCGGCCACCCCTCCAAACCGAACCCGCGATTATGCTGATAATTTGAACTACTGTCAAATCTATAAAAGGGTATTTGTACTAGAATTTGGTGCCGGATGTCGGAATCGAACTGACGACCTTCGCATTACAAGTGCGCTGCTCTACCAACTGAGCTAATCCGGCGTTTATTTGAGACGCGTATTATACTGACTTTTTGAAAAAAGTTAAGCTACTTTACAATAGTTAACTTTGGTTTCTTGCTATTGACTGGCTTGCTTGCATCGGATTGTTTTGCTACTTGGCTAGCCGAATCGGATAATACTTCATCCGCTGGCATGTGGTCGACTTCAAAAAACATGCCTTGCCCGGTTTCTCTAGCAAACAGCCCTTTTACTGCCGTCATGGGCACGTATAAATTCTGCGACACCCCAGCAAACCTGGCCGAGAAACTAACCGCTTCATTATCCATGAGCAAATCTTTGGTGGCGGTGTAGTTTAGGTTTAGTACTATCTCACCTGCTTTAACGTAGCCCATAGGCACTCGTGTTTGAGCATTAACTGCCACCAACAAGTGAGGGGTGTAGCCATTATCCATACACCATTCGTGTATAGCCCTAAGCAGGTAGGGCTTAGTGGATGCTTGCTCTGTGGTCATGTTAGTAACACATGCTTAATTATTTGCGCATGACTTTTTCTGATGGGGTCATAGCCTCAGCGTAAAGCGGTCTGGAAAATAAACGTTCGGCGTATTTTAAGATCGGTGAGGCTTGGTTTTGCAAGACGATGCCGTAGTGATCCAAACGCCATAACAACGGCGTTACTGCAACATCCAACATGGAATAATCGTCACCTAGCAAATAATTTTGCTTAGAAAAAATAGGCACCAATTGCGTCAAATTATCGCGCACGGTAAGGCGTGCTTTATCCGCAAGCTGTTCATCGTCGGACTCGATGTCCTTGATATGATCGAACAGTTCTTTTTCGAAGTTATACAAGAACAAGCGAGCACGCGCTCGCATCACCGGATCGGGCGGCATTAATTGTGGGTGTGGGAAACGCTCATCTATGTACTCATTGATGATATTGGCTTCGGATAATACCAAATCACGCTCAACCAAAACCGGCACTTGGTTATACGGATTGATGACCGCAAGGTCTTCAGGTTTGTTGGCCAGATCTACATCGATTACTTGAAAGTCCATGCCTTTTTCAAATAATACGATACGGCAGCGGTGGCTATAGGGATCGGTTGTCCCTGAATATAATGTCATCATTTTAGTGTATGTCTTTCCAATAGGCTTTTTTGAGTTTGTAGGTGAGTACCAACAACACTGACAAAAAGAGTAATACTATCCAACCTAAATGATTGCGCTGCTGTTTAGCCGGCTCAGCCATAAAAGCTAGAAAATTCGTTAAGTCACCCACCAAAGCATCGTATTCAGCTGGGGCCAATTTACCAGGCTTGCTTAGCTCGAGTTGATGCGTTTCGTGGTTCATGATTTGCTCACCTTGCAATTGATACAAAACATGCGGCATTGAGACTTTGCAGCTCACCGGATCAAACACGCAATTACCCCAACCCGTTGTACTGGTCTCATCTCGGTAAAAAGCACGCATGTAGCTGTAAACCCAATCGGCACCACGGGCACGCACTTCCACTGACAAATCAGGCGGCGCCACGCCAAACCATTTTTTTGCCTCTTCTGGATTAAGGGCCACCTTCATGGTGTCGCCAACCTTTTCACCGGCAAATAACAAATTGTCTTTGATTTGCTTTTCGGTCAAGCCTATGGCTAGCAAACGGTTGTAGCGCATGTAATTGGCGCTGTGGCAATTTAAGCAATTGTTCACAAAAGTGCGTGCGCCGCGTTGCAAAGACTCATGGTTGGAAGCGTCGATGGGTGCTTTATCCAAATGCACGGCAGCGTTCGCTAAGGCATGCTGAGCAAACAACAATGCCGACAATACGGATAAAACGCTTAAGCCTAGTTTAATGCTGATTTTCATGATTATTATCCTGTCACCCTATCTGGTACCGCTAAGGTTTTATCTTTTTTGGTATACCAAGGCATAAGTATAAAAAATGCAAAATAGACCAGCATGAAGATACGCGCTACTACCGTGGCACGCTCTGCATTGCCAAGCCAAGGGCCAAATTGACCCCAGACGTTTGATGGCTCTGTACCTAGGTAACCTAGCACAATGAAACTCACCACAAAAGCCGCTAACCATTGTTTATACAAGCGACCGCGGTAGCGTATGGATTTCACTGGGCTCTTATCCAACCATGGCAGCAATGCGAACACCAGAACAGACAGACCCATGGCCGCTACCCCCGGGAACAGTGATGGCGGTATGCCCAAAAAGCCAACACCAGGAAACGGTGGAACCGCACGCAATATGGAGTAATAAGGGGTGAAATACCAAACCGGCGCAATGTGAGCCGGTGTGACCAGCGGATTAGCTGGTACGAAATTATTGGCCTCCAAGAAGTAGCCGCCCATTTCTGGCGCAAAGAAGATTATGGTAGAAAACACCATCAAAAACACCACCACACCAACAATATCCTTCACCGTGTAATACGGGTGAAAAGGAATGCCATCCAGTGGAATGCCGGTTTTCTTGTCTTTTAATTTTTTAATTTCTATGCCATCTGGGTTATTCGAACCAACCTCATGCAGGGCAATAATGTGCGCCGCAACCAAGCCGACCAACACAAATGGCAAGGCAATAACATGAAAAGCAAAGAATCGGTTTAAGGTGGCATCCGACACCAAGTAATCTCCACGCAACCACTCAGAGACATCCGGGCCTACAAATGGAATGGCTGAGAATAAGTTCACAATCACTTGCGCACCCCAATAGGACATTTGACCCCATGGTAATAGGTAGCCAAAGAATGCTTCACCCATTAAGCACAAGAAAATGCCCACACCAAACAACCAAATAAGCTCACGCGGGGTGCGGTAGGAACCATAAATAATGCCGCGGAACATGTGCATGTAGACCACGACAAAAAACATGGAAGCACCGGTGGAATGCATGTAACGCAACAACCAACCCCATGGTACGTCACGCATGATGTATTCAACGGAAGCAAAAGCCAGCATAGCATCCGGCTTGTAGTGCATGGTCAGGAATATGCCAGTCAAGATTTGCAGTACCAGCACCAACAAGGATAAGCCGCCAAAAAAGTACCAGAAATTTAGATTTTTCGGTGCATAGTATTCGGTTAAATGCGCCTTAATATTACTACTCAAGGGGAAACGGGCATCCACCCAATCCAAGCCTTGGCTAAAAATGCTGCCTGCCACTGGTTTTGCATCTGTGTTCGTTTTATTTGTCATGACTTAAGCCTTATCCTCTGTATCCACACCAATCAGCAAGGTAGTATCCGTTAAGTATTTATGCGGTGGCACCACCAAATTCACTGGTGCCGGCGACCCTTTAAAAACGCGGCCGGCCAAGTCAAATTTTGAGCCATGGCATGGGCAGAAGAAACCACCTGTCCAATTGTCACCCATGTCACCTTTAGGCTGAAGCTTTGCGGATGGGGAGCAGCCCAAGTGAGTACAGATACCCACCATGACCGCTAAATTTGGCTTAATGGATCGGTCTGTGCTTTTGCAATAATCCGGCTGCTGTGACACCACGTCGCAGCTTGGATCGGTCAACTGATCGTCGTGTTTAGCCAACTCGGCCGTCATCTCTTCGGTACGGTTGATAATCCAAACCGGCTTACCACGCCATTCCACGGTCATCATGCTGCCAGGCGCAATTTTACTCACATCCACTTCCACTGGTGCACCGGCGGCTTTCGCGCGCTCACTTGGCGTCATGCTCAAGACAAAGGGCACGGCTGCTACGGCGCAACCTAATGCACCAACGCTGGAAGTAGCAATTAAAAATTTACGCTTTTCTGCATCCACTGCACTGACTTGATTGGCATGCGCTGCATTTTTTTTCTTGTCATTTGGTGTATCTGACATGTTTTCCTCATGAACTAATTTGGATTGACTGGATTGGATGGCTAGGATGCTTAATAATTCAGCCACTTACACAATAAATTCTTTTAATCGTTAACCACTATGCTTAATCTTTAAAGGCCTGCTAATTTCAAATCGGCTGTATTGTACAATTTTTTGTTAATTAGTTAAAGGTTTATTTTATAAGTCATTGAAATATAACATTTAAACTGGATTATATAGATCTATAAATTCATGCTCTAGCGCGAATTTTTTTGCCAAATGCTCGCCTAATGCCTGAACGCCATAACGCTCAGTGGCATGGTGGCCAGCAGCAATATAGGCCACGCCAGACTCATGAGCTAAGTGAGTGGTCTGTTCCGATATTTCCCCACTAATGAATGCATCGACACCCAAGCTAATCGCCTCTTCAATATAAGATTGGCCAGCGCCGGTGCACCAAGCAACGGTTTTAAGCTTTTTATCAAAATCACCAATCACTAAGCTTGGCCTTTGCAATGCAGCGTCTATCCGTTTAGCAAATACCGCTAAACTGCATGGTTGTTCAAGGATGCCATAGCAAATCAAGTTGGCGTCGCCAACTGACCCAGTTTGCACTAGGCCTAACTTACTGCCTAAAGTAGCATTGTTGCCCACTTCAGGGTGCGCGTCTAAGGGTAGGTGGTAGGCCATCAAACTGATGTTTCTATCCATCAAAAAGGCCAGTCTTTTGCGCTTAATGCCAACGACTCTTGGGTCCTCATTGCGCCAGAAATAGCCATGATGAACCAACACCAAATCGGCACCATGCTCGGCGGCCTGCTGTAAAAATGCCAAACTGGCGCTGACCCCAGTGACAATTTTGCCCACCTCGGCACGCCCTTCAACTTGCAAGCCATTTGGGCAATAGTCTTTGTGGCGATCCACTTGCATGAATTGCTGGGTATAGTCGATCAAATCATTAAGCTTAACCATGGCGTGCGCCCTTTTTTATTACTTAGGTCTTGAATATTCGCTACAATAGACTGATATTACAATGCAAAGCGCCATTGCTCAAAGTAAAAACCATATTCAGCACTCACTATTACCGTTAAATTTTACCCATGTATTTTGCACATTTCACCCACCATTAATTCACAACCATGCACCCATCGCTTAGCAAAAAACTATGGCTCATTTTTGCCCAAACTACGACCCTGTGTTTAGCGGTCTTGTTTGTGTTGCGCACCTTTGCGCCGCATCTACTAGAAAAGCTAAACCCACAAAAAAACTCAGCCGTATTGGTTAAATACGCCGAGCCTAGCTTAGGTGTGCGTTCGGCAGGCTCCTATAGTCTTGCAGTAAAAAAAGCCATGCCAGCCGTGGTGAATGTATTTACGAGCAAAAAAGCCGCCGACAACCCGCATCAAAAATACTTAGACGACCCAATGTTCCGGCATTTTTTTGGCGATCAATTTGATGATAACGACGGTCAAAATCAACCTGAAAACAGCCTAGGATCTGGCGTCATTGTCAGCGAGCAAGGCCTCATACTGACCAATAACCATGTGATTGCTAGCGCCGATGAAATTGACATCGCCCTGTCTGACGGTCGCAAGATGTCAGCAAAAGTCGTCGGCACCGATCCTGAAACCGACTTGGCGCTGATTAAAATAGACGCCAAAAACTTACCTGCCATCATCTTTGCCAGTACAGAAAAATTAAACGTAGGCGACGTAGTGCTGGCCATAGGCAATCCGTTTGGGGTTGGTCAAACGGTCACGCAAGGAATCATTAGCGCCCTTGGTCGTACGCATTTAGGCATCAATACCTTTGAAAACTTTATTCAGACAGATGCATCGATTAATCCAGGCAATTCAGGAGGCGCGTTAATCGATACCGAAGGAAATTTAGTCGGCATTAACAGTGCGATATACTCCCGCAGTGGAGGTTCCATGGGAATAGGCTTTGCCATACCAGCTAGTTTAGCGCGCCAAGTAATGGAACAAATAGTTAGCCTAGGCAACGTCACGCGCGGCTGGATAGGCATACAAGCGCAGGACATAACGCCTGAATTAGCCGAATCGTTCAAGCTAAAACAGGCACAAGGGGCCTTGGTGGCGGGGGTGCTTAAAGGCGGGCCTGCTGATAAAGCCGGCTTACTGGCAGGGGATATATTGCTAGCCATAGACGGAAAGCCCATTTACGACACGGGCTCCATGCTTAATTTAATTGCGGCCTTGACGCCTAATCAAAAAGCCAGCCTCAACATTGCCCGAGCTGAAAAAAACCTGAATTTAATGGTAAAGGTCGGTAAGCGACCAAAACCACTCGCCAAAAAATAGCCCTAGGCGGGCATGTCAGGCTCGCTAAATTTCGCTTTAGCGATGAAACCAGCCAATAAAATCCCCAGCTCGTAGAGCATGCAAATGGGCAGCGCCAACATAAACTGCGAAACCACATCAGGCGGGGTAAAAATAGCCCCAAGGATGAACGCCACCACCACCACATAAGCTCGCATGGCCTTCAACTGGATTACATCAAACCAGCCAAAATACACCACCAAAATAACGGCAATAGGCACTTGAAACGCTAAACCGAATGCAAAAAACAGGCCGATAACGAAGTCTAGGTAATTGGCTATATCGGTCATGACTGCCACCCCAACGGGGGCAGCGCTAATAATAAATCCAAAAATGACTGGCAACACCAGGAAGTAGGCGAACGCCATGCCCATTAAAAACAAGCAACAGCTAGCCACTATCATGGGCACCATGATTTTTTTTTCATGCGCATACAATCCCGGCGCAACGAAAGACCAAGCCTGATACATGGTATGCGGCAGGGTAATGATGAATGCCGCCATCATGGCAACTTTCATGGGCACAAAAAAGGGCGTGGTCACCGCCGTGGCTATCATCTGCCCACCACTGGGTAATTGTGCGAGCAAGGGTGCAGCTAATAGGCTGTATATTTTATTGGCAAACGGCAACAGCATCAGCAAGACCAGCGCAAATCCAATCAGCGTGCGCAACAAAACGTCACGCAATTCAATTAAATGGCTAATGAAATTTTCGGTTGGGGTCACAGAGTGAAGTTAGTTTTTGGCTGACGGCTCTTTTGCCGAAACCGCTTCTAAGGCATCCAATTCTTGAAAATCCAGTTGCTGCGTCAGCTCACTGACTTTACGCTGCGCTTTAGCATGGGCCTTATGGCTGCTTTGCTTTATTTCATTTTGCAATTGCTGCAACTCTTCAAAGCGCGCCTCGCGATTGACTTCCTCTTTGACTTCCGCCAGATAACGCTGCATGCGTCCGACAAGCGCGCCAAGCGTGCGCGCGACTTTCGGCAATTTTTCTGGGCCTATGACGATCAACGCAACAAATGCGATGACCAGCAGCTCAGAAAATGAAACATCAAACACGTAAAATCAGATTGAAAAATTACTGCGCGGCTGGTTTATTAGTAGCCGGTTTTTTTGCTGCGGCCGGCTTTTTAGCTACTGCAGGTTTTTTTACTGCGGCTGGTTTTTTAACAGCTGGCTTTTTAGCAACTGCTGGTTTTTTAACTGCGGCTGGCTTCTTTACTGCTGCTGGTTTTTTGGCGGCCGGTTTTTTTGCGGCAGTGGTTTTTGCTGTTGCGGCGCCGGCTGCTTTTGCCTTTGGTTTAGCGGCCGGTTTTTTTGCGACTGCTTTAGGTTTGGCTGTCGACACAGCCGCTGCCGCAACGGGTTTGTCTGAAGCGGCTTTGCCTTCATTGACCGCATCTTTAAAATCTTTAACCGCTCCCCCAACGTCGCCGCCCATGTTGCGTAATTTCTTCGTGCCAAAAACCAGCACCACTATTAACAATACAATTAACCAATGCCAAATGCTTAATGATCCCATGACGATACTCCTAAAATATTAAAGTTAGTTATTGCGTGACTTATCGCCACCGCCCATTACATGCACATGAATATGAAACACTTCTTGACCACCTTCTACACCTGTATTTATTAGGGTCTTGAATCCTGCTAAACCTTGCTGTTTTGCTAATTTCGGCGCAAGCAATAGCATTTTGCCTAATAATGCCTGATGTTCGTTTTCACAGCTGGCTAAGCTATCTATGTGTAATTTTGGCACAATCAAAAAATGTACGCTAGCAGATGGCCTAATATCATTAAAGGCTATCACATCATTGTCTTCGTATATTTTTGTGGAAGTGACTGCGCCACTTACAATTTTACAAAATATGCAGTTGTCACACATTTTTACTTGCTACTTTCTTGTCTGGATGCTTTTTCTTCTAGACCAGACAGTCCTTCGCGCCTAGCCAATTCTGCCAACACGTCATCTGGCTTTAATCCGGCATGCGCTAGCATCACCAAGGTGTGAAACCATAAATCAGCTGTTTCGTATATCAAGTCTTGTTTGTTGGGATTTTTAGCGGCAATGATGGTCTCAGCAGCTTCTTCACCGACTTTTTTCAAGATACTGTCCATGCCTTTGGCATACAGTTTCGCCACATACGATGTTTGTGGGTCAGCGTCTTTGCGTTGCTCCAACAATAGTGCCAAACGGTTTAATGTATCGTTCATTTTTATCTCAGTCGGCCTAATAAATATCTTTGGGGTCTTTAATCACGGCTTGATCGATTATCCACTGACCTTTATCTAATTTCTTAAAAAAGCAATTGTGCCGGCCAGTATGGCAGGCAATGCCCCCTACCTGCTCAACCTGAATCAACACCACGTCCTCATCGCAATCTATGCGAATTTCATGCACGTGTTGAAAATGTCCCGATTCTTCACCTTTATGCCACAACTTGTTACGCGAGCGCGACCAATAAACTGCTTGCTTGGTATCATTGGTCAATTGCAAGGCCTCACGATTCATCCAAGCAAACATGAGTATGCGGCCTGTATGGTGCTCTTGTAAGATGACCGGCACCAAGCCATTGGCATCCCAGTGAATGTCATCTAACCAAGTCATAACCTAACTTCTATGCCTTGTTGTGCCATGTATTGTTTGGCCTGCTTCACCGTGTATTCCCCATAATGAAAAATACTGGCGGCCAGCACGGCATCGGCACCACCCAGTTTCACGCCATCCACCAAATGCTGCAAATTACCTACCCCACCAGAGGCGATAATTGGCACTTCAACGGCGTCTGAAATAGCTTTATTCAAAGGGTTGTTGAAGCCTATTTTTGTACCATCACGGTCCATGCTAGTGATTAAAAGCTCACCGGCACCAAGGCTGGCCATGTGCTTAGCCCACTTAACGGCGTCCAAGCCGGTTGCCTTACGCCCTCCGTGAGTAAACACTTCCCACTCGAATGGCTGATTCTCCACTTTTTTGGCATCAATCGCCACCACTATGCATTGCGAACCAAAGCGTTGGGCAGCATCAGCCACCATCTGTGGATTAAGCACTGCCGTGGTGTTAATGCTAACCTTATCGGCTCCCGCGTTAAGCAAGCGCCGCACGTCATCAACCTCACGCACACCGCCACCTACAGTTAAAGGGATAAACACTTGGCTGGCAACCTGCTCAATAATATGCAAAATCAATCCGCGGTTATCGGAGCTGGCAGTAATGTCTAAAAAAGTGAGCTCGTCCGCGCCTTGATCGTCATAGCGCTTGGCTATTTCCACTGGGTCTCCGGCATCCCTTAGCTCCAGAAAATTAACCCCTTTTACTACCCGACCATCGGTCACATCCAAACAAGGAATGATGCGTTTAGCTAGCACTTAATTCATCCGCAAGTTTTTGCGCGGCCGCAAAATCTAAACTGCCTTCGTAAATAGCACGGCCGGTAATGGTGCCTATGATGCCCTCATCGGCCACTGCGCACAAACGACGCACGTCATCCAGATTGGTCACGCCACCTGATGCAATAACAGGAATAGTTAACGCTTGCGCCAACGCTACCGTGGCTTCGATATTGACCCCGGTCAACATCCCATCTCGGCCGATGTCGGTGTAAACAATAGAGTTGACACCGTAATCTTCAAATTTCATGGCCAAGTCGATGACATCATGGCCGGTCAATTTAGACCAACCGTCTACCGCCACTTTGCCGTCTTTTGCATCCAAGCCGACTATGATTTGGCCAGGGAAAGCGTCGCAGGCCTCGTGCAAAAAGCCCGGATTTTTAACAGCCGCCGTACCTATAATAATGTAGCTGATGCCATTGTCTAAATAGCGTTCTATGGTTTCTAAATCGCGTATGCCGCCACCCAGCTGAATAGGTATATCACCCCCAACTGCGCTAACAATAGAGCGTATGGCCGCTTCATTAACCGGCTTACCTGCAAAGGCGCCGTTCAAATCCACTAGATGCAAGCGCTTGCCACCGCAATCAACCCAATGCTTAGCCATGGCAGCCGGATCCTCGGAAAAAACCGTGGACTCTTCCATTAAACCTTGTTTAAGCCGCACACAGTGGCCGTCTTTAAGATCGATTGCAGGGATAATTAACATAGTCATATCAAAAAATAATTAAAAGTTGGTCTATTAATTTGTGGATTTACGGTAACCAGTTTACAAAATTGCTTAGCATTTGCAAACCGGCACTTGCGCTTTTTTCTGGGTGAAACTGCACGGCAAATAAATTGTTTTTCGCGATAGCGCTGGTAAATGAATTGGGGTATTCGCTGTAACCGGCCACTAAGGATAGCTCTTCTGGCTGCACATAATAACTGTGCACATAATAAAACCTTGCGCCATCTTCGATTCCTTGCCATAAGGCATGGGGAGCACGGCCTTGATCACGGCTTTGGTAAACCTGATTCCAGCCCATGTGCGGTACTTTTAATTTGTCGCCATGGCGGTCGTGCATGTCGACCGTTGCGAAGCGTCGAACTCGCCCCTTGAACAAACCTAGTCCAGCCGCATCGCCCTCCTCAGAGTGCTCGAATAGCATTTGCAAGCCTATGCATATGCCTAAAAATGGTTTGTTGTTGGCCGCATCCAAAACGGAATCACGCAAACCCCGCGCATCCAATTCACGCATACAATCGGGCATGGCGCCTTGGCCAGGAAACACCACGCGACTGGCGCTGGCAATTTCATCCGGATTGCTACTAATCACGACCGATTTACCTGGTGCAACGTGCTCCAAGGCCTTGGCCACGGAGCACAAATTGCCCATGCCGTAATCAACCACTGCTATGTCTGTATTTTTCATTCGTCGAGCTGAACGGCCCTGCCAAAAAAGCTTACAAACTGCCTTTGGTAGACGGCATAATGCCTACCATGCGTGCATCCATTTCAACGGCCATGCGCAAGGCGCGGCCAAAAGCCTTAAATATTGTCTCGGCCTGATGATGGGCATTGTGCCCTTTTAAATTGTCTATGTGCATGGTTACGTTGGCATGATTAACAAACCCTTGGAAGAATTCGTGTATCAAATCCACGTCAAATTCACCAACAGCAGCGCGGGTAAATTCACAAGAAAACGTTAAGCCAGGACGACCAGACACATCCAACACCACGCGGGATAAGGCTTCATCTAGTGGCACATAAGCATGGCCGTAACGGCGTATGCCTTTTTTATCGCCCAAAGCTTTGGTAAAAGCCATACCTAGCGTGATGCCTATGTCTTCAACCGTATGGTGCGCATCAATATGCAAATCGCCTTTTGCGTTAACGGCTATGTCCATCATGCCGTGACGCGCGATTTGATCGAGCATGTGATCGAGAAAACCTATTCCGGTATCAAATTTTGAAACCCCGGTACCCTCTAAATTAAGGTTAACCGTGATTTGCGTTTCCAATGTATTTCTTACTACTTCAGCTATGCGCATAGGAAGTCACTAAATAAAAGAATGTGTAAAATGAATTTTGCTATTTTAACCTAAAGCGGCTGGGCTTGGTTCTTTTGCGCACATCCTCTGAACAACATTTTCAGCCCTAGCCTTTTATCGCAATGGGCTCATCAATAAAAAAAGCCTAGCAAGATGAATTATCTTAACTAGGCTTTTAGTTTACTTACGCTAATTACCGTCTCAACTGCTAAACACCGTGCATGAACACTTGGCTTAGCTTGAAAAAACGTTAATTATTGAGCCGCAGCAGGGGCAGCTTCAGCTGGCGCTACTTCTGCTGCTGGTGCTACTTCTGCAGGTGCATCAGCTGGTGCCGGTGCTTTGTTGAATACAGAAAGCAACACTAGCGCTACAACGGCAGCGATTAGCCAAGGTAATAGTTTTTTAACACCGCCAGCACTGGCAGAACCACCGTGAGCGATGGCTGTAATTTCAGCCGCTGCTGCTGCTGGATCTTTAGCACCGTAGATAGCTGCACCAGCAACAATGATGGTTGCGCCAGCATCTTTAACTTGTTGTGTGGTTGTTGCTTTAACGCCACCCGCTACTGAGATCTCTACGCCTAATTTAAGGCCAGCCACCATAGACAAATCGTTAAACGGTGTTTGGCCAGCTGCTTGTTGATCCAAACCAGTGTGCACACCAATGATGTGTGCGCCTAATTTAGCCACTTCAATAGTGCGTGCTTTTTTATCGGCCACGTTGATTAAGTCAACCTGTGCTTTTTTGCCGTATTTGTTGGCTACATCGATGACACCTTTGATAGTGCCGATGTCTGCTGTACCCAATACCGTGCAAATATCTGCACCGGCTTTGTAGAATGGCTCGGCTTCGTAGAAACCAGCATCCATCGTTTTCAAGTCAACCAAGATTTTGTTTTTTGGGAATTTAGCACGCAACACTTCAAGTAATTTGATACCGTTATGCTTAATACAAGGTGTACCAATTTCTAAAATATCTACATGTGGGGCAACTTTAGTTGCTAAAGCGACGGTACCGTCGAAATCTAATGAATCTAATGCCATTTGGGTTTGTGCCATGCTACATCCTCCAACTAAAAATAAACGCCATGTGCGTTTACTTAAGATTAAAAATACGAATTAAATAATTTATTGTGCGGAAATCACACATTTCGGGATAATAACACGGCGCGATTGTGGAATTAAGAATTTTTTTGCTTACGAGGAACTTTTTCCGGTTTTTATAAGCATTTTTACCGCAAAAATAGCCATTTTTTTGGATTTTGCTCATTTAAAAAACATCAAGGCTGGCTGACTATTTCACGCAATGCCTTAAGTAACAAAACAGTTTGCGCATCCGTGCCTATGGTAATGCGCAAATAGCGCGCAATGCGGCTGGGGGCTTTGAAATGGCGAACAATAATGTTTTTTTGCCTAAGCATATCAGTAATTTCGGCCCCGCCTAGTATCCGGTGTTTTGCAAAGATAAAGTTAGCACCGGATGGTAAGACCTCAAAATCTAGATTGGCTAATTCAGCAATCAGCGCCTCACGGGTAGCCACCACTTTACCGCAAGTATCTTGAAAGTAGATGCTATCTTGCATAGCAGCAATTGCGCCAGCGGAGGCAAAGCGGTCTACAGGGTAAGAATTAAAGCTGTCTTTCACCCTAGTCAAGGCCTCAATT
>CALQUO020000019.1 GCA_943333775.2 Methylotenera oryzisoli | reverse complement strand
GACAGCAACAACGACGGCAAAGTGGATGCTGCAGAGCGTAAAGCGATACACGGCCACGGCAAAATGACCGGTAAAGCCGATAGCAAAGGCCATGACCCAGAGCATTGCACCATGCAGGCTAAAAAAGCTTTATGAAAAAGGCGAGAAAAACAGCGACAAATAAACCGGTCGCTGGGCTTAGTGCCAATAAAAAAGCCACCCTTGGGGTGGCTTTTTCAGTGTTATAGCGGATAATGCGCGATACAGTTTTTATACCATGGGATATCTAGTGGCCGATTAAGCCAAAGAAGTAGCCTATCATGAGTATGAGAAACAGCGTGATGGACAAGCCAATGCGCACGGTTAGGGCTTTAACTGTCCGGTCGCCGCCGCTTTTGTCTTTAGATAAAAAAAACAGGGCGGAGAACAAGCTACCCACGATGACCAATAGCGTTAATACAATGAAGACTTTTATTAACATAATTTATACCTAAGGATGAATTTGAACAGCCATTATGGGTCAGAAAGCAGACAAATTCAATCTGGAAAAAATCGGTGATGCCCGCCATGCAATGTAAGGTATTTCAATTTAGCTTTAAACCGTCCTTAGTCGGCAGCCTGGTCTGCTTGGTTTGCATACCCTTGTTTATTAATTTTGGCTTGTGGCAATACAATAAAGCGCAAAAGAAAATAGCCATACAGGCGGTTTACGAGCAGGGCAAGATAAACGGCGCGTTGCCTTTCCCAACGACGTTGCAAGGCGATTTAACTGCCTCCGATTGGCAATACAAAAAGGTCACGGTAAGCGGTGAATACTTGCCGCAATACCAGTTTTTATTAGACAACCAGGTGGAAGACAACCGCGTCGGTTTTCATGTGATTACGCCCTTAAAGATCAGCGGCACGGCGCAGCATGTGTTGGTCAATCGCGGCTGGGTAGCCGGCAGCAGCACGCACAGCGAGGTGCCAAGTGTGGCCACCCCTAGTGGCGTGCAAACGTTGGTGGGGCAAGTATGGGTGCCTAGCAAAAAAATATTTAGCTTAGAGGCCAAAACGCCGCCCAGCGAATTGGGTCAAACTCAACCTTGGAAAACCGTGTGGCAGCACATGCGCCTAGATGAATACCAAGCGCGCGCGCCGTTTAGCGTGTCGACCATGGCGATTAAATTGGACCCGGCGAGTGAGGCCGGTGGCTTTGTTAGAAACTGGACGGTGTCGGCCGAGCGCATTACCACGCACATCGGCTATGCCTATCAGTGGTTTGGTTTTGCCGTGGCCACCTTGCTGATTTTTATTTACATGAGCGTGAGCCGCATTCGGCGTGAAGGCGCGGCCGATTAAAATAGCAATTAGCAGTGTGCCGCTGACCAAGCGGCAGTTACAATAGTGCGATTTAATTTTTAACCTTAACTTTTTACACCGAGTTTTACATGCAAAACGACAAACAAACTTTAGATCTAGTCCAGCAACGCAAAGGCCGCCTTGTGCTGATTTTGATGCTGACCTTTTTTGTGGTGCCACTGGTGGTGGTGATGATGATGTATAAATTCAACTGGATGCCGCACAGCGAAAGTATGGGCGATTTGGTGCGCCCTGCCCGCTTATTAAACAGTGAGCCGGCTTTGCAAGAAGCCAATGGCCAAGCGTTGCCGGACGATTTTTGGAAAACGCGTTGGAGCATCGTCTACATAGCCGACGATTGCCAAGCCGCTTGCTTGGCTAAGTTGCACGACATGCGTCAACTGCATGCGTCTTTGTATAAAGACATGCCGCGCGCGCAACGCGTGCTGATTACTCGAACGCAAGACATTGCTGCAATTAAACGAGATTACCCGGATTTGATTGTGCTAAACCAACCGGTTGGCCATTTGGCACCGTTTACTGCGCAGTTCAAAGTGGCGGAGGAAGACGTGGCGACTAGCAAGCGTTTATATTTGGTTGACCCGCTAGGCCATTTTATGATGAGTTACAAGTCTGATATGCCATTGGCCACTGTGCGTAAAGACGTCGCGCGTTTATTGCGTTTTTCATGGGCGGGCTAAGCATGCATCCTAATTCAAACGCGTTCCGTTATTTTAAAGGCCTGGTGTTAGCGGCCACCCTATTGGCTTTGTGCGTGGTGTCATTGGGCGCATACGTGCGCTTAACCGATGCCGGTTTGGGCTGCCCGGATTGGCCAGGCTGCTACGGCACCTTAACCGTACCACAAAGTGAAGCGGCCATATTGCAAGCACAAACCACTTACCCAAACAGCTCCGTAGAAGTGGGCAAAGCCTGGCGTGAAATGGCGCACCGTTATTTAGCCGGCACGTTGGGTTTGTTTGTGTTGTCGATATTTGTGTTGGGCTGGAAAGCGCGCAATGAAATCAAAAGCTCGCCCTACACCTCCAGCTTCTTACTGTTGCTGATAGGCTTTCAGGCCATGCTTGGTATGTGGACCGTGACCATGCTGCTCAAACCCGCCATCGTCAGCGGGCATTTGCTAGGTGGCATGTCGACTTTGGCGTTGCTAAGTTGGCTCGCGCACAGGCATTGGGGATACTACTCTGACAGCATCGTGACCTGCCAGCGCTTGCGCTTGGCCATCCGCTTGGCTTTAGTCTTGCTGTTCATGCAGATCTTTTTAGGCGGCTGGACCAGCACCAACTACGCAGCCCTAGCCTGCACCGATTTCCCTACTTGCCATGGCGCTTGGGTGCCTGACATGGACTTTAGCGATGCCTTCCACATGGTGCGCGAACTGGGCTTAAGCAAAGACGGCAGCACCTTGTCATTGGCCTCGTTAACGGCGATTCAATGGACACACCGCGTCGGAGCGTTGGTGAGCTTTATTTACTTGGGCACGCTGGGCTTAACTACTTTAAAATACTGGCAATTACAACGCTGGAGCTTTTTATTGTTAGGTGCTTTGATCACGCAAATCGCTTTGGGCATAAGCAATTTAGTGTTGCATTTGCCCTTGGTTTTGGCGGTGGCACACAACTTCACCGCGGCTTTATTAGTAATCATCGTGGTGTTATTGAATTCTAAAATTAGCGGTGGCAAAGCCAACTAGATTTAGCCTTTTAATAGTTTTTTAATGGCATGGCCGAATAACAACAAGCCGTGCCAGATAACGAATAAACCAAATAACGAGTAACCCATGACCAGTCAGACGCAAACCATGCAAAACTTAGGCGCTAGCTTTAAAAACTTCTTCTCGCTGTGTAAACCACGAGTCACCTCGCTTATCGTGTTTACCGCGCTCATAGGCATGTTCATGGGCACGCCAGGCATGGTGCCTTGGACATTGCTAATCGCCACCACCTTGGGCATAGCCTTTGCCTCCGGTGCCGCGGCCGCTTTCAACTGCTTAATTGAACACAAGATTGATGCCATCATGGCCCGCACCCGTGGCCGCGCCTTGCCGACTGGGCAAGTGTCGTCTGGCCAAACTGGAGTTTTTGCCACGCTATTGGGCGCAACCGGCTTAGGCATTTTATATGTTTACGTTAACCCATTGACCATGTGGCTAACCTTTGCCACCTTTGTTGGCTACGCGGTGGTTTACACGGTGTTTTTAAAGCCGGCCACACCGATGAACATCGTCATAGGCGGCGCATCGGGCGCCATGCCACCGATATTAGGTTGGGCCGCGGTGAATAACGTGGTGGCCCCGGAATCGCTGATTATGTTTTTAATCATCTTCGTTTGGACGCCGCCGCACTTCTGGGCACTGGCTTTATACCGCCGCGAAGAATACGCCAAAGTCGGCATGCCCATGTTGCCCGTCACGCACGGTGAAGCCTTCACCTTGCTGCATATTTTGCTCTACACCATCATTTTGGTGGCCGTGGCGTTGATGCCTTATGCCATGGGCATGAGCGGCCTTATTTACTTAGCTTCATCGGTAATTTTGAATGCTATTTTTATGGCTTATGTGATTGGCTTATACCGCCAATATTCCGATGATTTAGCGAAACGCACTTTTAGGTATTCCATCGTTTACCTCACCTTGTTGTTCGCCGCCTTGCTGGTCGATCACTACTGGTTTTTCTAAGCCAGCTAACACCTTGGCTTATTCAAAAAAAAGCCCCGACTCAAAGGGGAGAGAGCCGGGGCAAAATGCCTTAAATTTTAAGGCTTCCGCTCAGGGAGGAAGAGCGGAACGCTAGCTAACAATTGCAATTAGCTATCATGTGTTATCTGACTAAACGCTCTTTGTTTTGGTTCCGATTCATTTGTAACAGTTTGTGATCCCTTAGCGCCTACCTTTTGGCCTATCCCATGCGATAATAAGGCCATGGAAAATCAATCGAATTTACTTGCCGATCTCAATAACAAGCAATTGGAAGCGGTGACCTTACCGCACCAATCGGCCTTAATTTTGGCGGGTGCAGGCAGCGGTAAAACACGCGTATTAACAGCGCGCATTGCTTGGCTTATTCAAACTGGGCAAGTGTCCCCGACCGGCTTATTGGCCGTGACCTTCACCAACAAAGCCGCCAAGGAAATGCTGACTCGTATTACCGCCTCCTTGCCGATTAACACGCGCGGCATGTGGGTGGGCACGTTTCACGGGTTGTGTAACCGCTTATTGCGCGCCCATCATCGCGAAGCCGGCTTGCCTGCCAGCTTTCAAATTCTAGACATCGCCGACCAATTGTCTGTCATCAAACGCTTGATGAAATTAATGAACGTGGATGATGAAAAATTCCCGCCCAAGCAAGTACAAAACTTCATCAACGGCTGCAAAGACGAAGGCATGCGCGCCAACAAAGTGGAAGTCTACGATGCGCATTCGCAGAAGATGCGGGAAATTTTTGAAGAATACGACAAGCAATGCCAGCGCGATGGCGTGGCCGATTTTGCCGAGCTGCTATTGCGTTGCTTCGAATTATTGGAGCGCGACGCCAACATCCGCCAGCATTACCAAAGTCGCTTCAAATACATCTTGGTGGACGAATTTCAAGACACCAACCGCTTGCAATACATCTGGTTAAAGTTGCTCGCCGGCCCAGAAAATTGCATGTTTGCCGTGGGGGACGACGACCAATCCATCTACGGCTTTCGCGGGGCTCGCGTGGGCAATATGCGCGACTTTGAAAAAGATTTTCAGATACAGCACATCGTTAAACTGGAAGAAAACTACCGCTCGCACAGCAATATATTGGATGCGGCCAACGCCATCATTTCGCACAACACCAACCGCCTAGGCAAAAACCTGTGGACCTCAGCCGGCGCCGGTGAGCCGGTGCGCATATATGATGCGTATAACGATAACGACGAAGCGCAATTCATCGTCGATGAAATTAAAATGCTGCATTGCGAGGGCACCTCATTGGGTGAGATCGCCCTATTGTATCGATCCAACGCACAATCGCGCATCTTAGAGCACGCCTTGTTTTCGGCCAATTTGCCTTACCGTGTCTACGGCGGCTTGCGCTTTTTTGAACGCGCGGAAATCAAACACGCCTTGGCCTACATGCGCTTAATCGCCAATGCAAACGACGACACCGCCTTGTTGCGTGTGATTAACTTTCCGTCACGTGGCATAGGTGCGCGCAGCTTAGAGCAGTTGCAAGAAAGTGCCCGGGCCGAGAATTGCAGCATCTGGCAAGCAGCCATCAACAAAGTCGGCAACGGCAAACTGGGCGCCAAAGGCATAGAGGGTTTTGTCGCCTTAATGCGGCAAATGGTTGACCAAGCTTATGGTATCAGCTTGGCGGAACTGACCGAATTGGCCACCTCGCTATCGGGATTAATGGCGCATTATGAAAACGACAAAGAAGGCGAAGACCGCATCGAAAACTTGAAAGAGTTGGTGACAGCGGCGGTCTCGTTTACAAACCAAGATTTTGGCAACCACAACAACGTCGATGGCGAAACCGAGCAAGACTTGCTCACGCAATTTTTAAGTCACGCCAGTTTGGAAGCCGGCGAACACCAAGCCGATGTTGGAAAAGAAGCCTTGCAACTGATGACGGTGCACGCTTCCAAAGGCTTGGAATTTAAAGTGGTGTTCATCAGCGGTTTGGAAGAAGGTTTGTGCCCGCACGAGCAAAGCATCTATGAAACCCAAGGTCTAGAAGAAGAGCGACGCTTGATGTATGTGGCGGTAACCCGCGCACGCCAACGCTTGTATTTAAGCCACGCGCAAAGTCGCATGCTGCATGGCAAAGTGCGCTACGGCATCGCCTCGCGCTTCTTAGATGAAATCCCCGAGGCTTTACTCAAGCGCCTCAACAGCAAACCGGTAGCGAAAAGCGGCCGCGATTACAATTCCATGCCAGCCATCATGAGCGGGCAACAAAGTGCTAGCCAAAAAAATGCCATGCCATGGAAAATAGGCCAGCAAGTAGCGCACGCTAAATTCGGTAACGGGGTGGTGGTGAGTTACGAAGGCAATGCCGACGACATGCGCGTGCAAGTAAATTTTGGCCACCAAGGCTTGAAGTGGTTGGCCATGGAGTTTGCTAAGCTAAGCCCTGTTTAGGTTAACCCCGATTAAATAGGCTAACCTTACAGTCTATTTGGCCGCTGGCAAAAGGAACACGTCTTCGTAGCTGGCGAACAAACTGGTCATCATGACCGGCACGGCAATCAATAAACCCAAACCAAATGGAATGATGGCGACCAGCAACATCAAGGTGAAAATCACGCCATAGACAAAGAACGGCAGCAGGTTTTTTAAGCAGACCGTGAAGCTTAATTTCAGCGCCTCGCCAGCTGTTAAATTATTCAAGCCCACCAATAAGGGCGCGTACCAATACGCCATCAAAATCGGTACGATACACAGCATGGCAAAAAATAAGGGCGGCAGCATGGCATCGGCTTGCTCGGTAGTGAGGCCTTGCTCTAATTTAATGGCGGTGATGGTCGCGCTGTCCATGTTTAAGACCACCACCACGGCCACTGCCAGCAAACAGGCCATGTAAATACCGCCGACGCTAATGAGCTGCGAGGTGTTTTTCTTAAAGCCTGCAAACAAATGGTTGATTTCCAAATCCTTCTGCTGCGCCACGGCTTGGCAGCCCCACATCATACCAGCGGCAAACACCGGCGCTAACAAGGTGGTGATCACAGAACCCACCAAGGGAATCAGAGAGAGGGGCAAAATGATGGCTAGGTAGATCACCCAGAGGATAATCCACATGGCCGGGTTGGCTCTAAACAATTGGAAGCCACGTACCGTCCAAGCCCATGCGTGGCTGGCAGGCACTTGCCTAAATTGTGGCAGGGTCGTTGGGGTATCGTTACTCATGGCGGCTTATCCTAACGTGCGTAAGGTCAATATGCGTTTAAAGTGATCAGGATCTTTAGCGTGGGTTAATTCACCAGCTTGCGGAAAGATTTTATCGTGCAAGCGTGACAACCAAAAGCGCAAGGCGGCCATGCGCAATAGGCTAGGCCAAGCCGCTTGTTCAGCAGCACTAAACGGACGGACCGCTTTGTAGGCTTCTAACATGGCGCTCAATCGGCTGGCATCAAATTTACCGTCTTCTTCCACACACCAATCGTTAACGGCAATAGCCAAATCGTAGGCCAGCACATCGTGGCAGGCGTAGTAAAAATCAATCAAGCCGCCTATTTCATCGCCATCAAACAACACGTTGTCACGAAATAAATCGGCATGAATGACGCCACTAGGCAAAGCAGACACGTCCAACTTAGCTTGAAAGGCCATGCTGCCGCTTAACAAACTTTGATCGGCAGCGCTCAAGTGCGGCATGACCAAGGTGGTGGTGTGCTCACGCCAATCTGCACCACGTGTATTGTGGCTATTATGGTGATTGGGCTGCAAATCAAATGACAAGCTGGCCAAGTGCATTTGCGCCAACACGCGACCGACGGCACGGCATTGTGCCAAATTAGGATGCACCACGTCTTGGCCTTTTAAACAACTGATCAACACCGCGGGCTTGCTGTTTAAGGTATGCAAGCTTTGGCCGGATTGGTCTTTAATCGGTGCAGGGCAGGGAATGCCGTGGGCGGCCAAGTGGCTCATTAAATCAATAAAATACGGCAGCTCATCCAAGCCGTTGTGCTCAAACAAAGTAAGCACGTATTTGGCTTGGCTGGTGGTGACGAAGTAATTGGTGTTGGTGATGCCAGAAGCGATGCCTTTTAATTCTTGCAGCTCGCCAATGGCGTAATCCTTTAGCCAAGCTTGCAATTGGGTAAAACTGACTGTGGTGAATACCGACATAAATTAAGCGATTGAGTAAGGTGTGTGCAAGCAGTGTTGATTATCAAAAAGGCCAGCTCGCGCTAGCCTAGTATGCCAAAAATTTAAAATCGGAATATCGTCCACTTAGGAATGCTCATGGGTCGCACGGGGCCATCGTTTAACCATCCACCGTCTTGGTCTTCTTTGTGCATGTAATATGGCAAACCGTTAGCCGGAGTGATTTTCAACATATAAAGTTGACCGCCGATGCGGTATTCCTCTATGGTCTCTCCGCCTTTTTTAATGATGGTGATTTGCGGTTCATCGGCGTTTTCTTCGTTACTGATAGCTGGTGGCGGCAATTCCTCTAAGGTTTGCAAATCGGGTGGCGGTGCTTTGTTGTCGGCGGCAACCACAGGCAGTGCCATGAACGCTAGCAACAGGGCTAAACTTAGGTGGGGGTTTTGCATCATGGGCACTCGCTCTCTTTTTTAAACTATCGATTGCAACGTTTTTATTCTAACAAATTACCTGCACCTAGTCTTAGCTAGATTGCAAATAAAGACTTATAAATAAAGTTGTACACGCTCTTCTTCGGCAGACAATTTAAAGCCACGCGCTTCGTAATGCTTGAAGATAGCCTCGACAATTTTTGCCGGCTCATCTATTACTTGAATTAAATCTAAGTCTTCTAGTGCAATCATTTTTTCATTAACCAAGGTGGTTTTAATCCAATCGAGCAAGCCACGCCAAAAAGGTTCGCACACCAAAATAATGGGGATCTTGATGGTTTTACCGGTTTGCACCAAGGTCACCGCTTCCATCACCTCGTCCAAGGTGCCAAAACCGCCTGGCATGACCACATAGGCACTGGCGCATTTAACGAACATCACTTTACGCATGAAGAAATGCTGGAAATTTTGGCTGATGTCTTGGTATGTGTTACGGGTTTGCTCATGGGGCAACTCAATGTTTAAGCCTACGCTAGGCGATGGGCCAGGGTATGCGCCTTTATTAGCCGCCTCCATGAGGCCAGGTCCACCACCGGAAATGACGCTAAAGCCGGACTCACTTAACAGCCTTGCAACCTCTTCGGTTAGCTTATAATACGGGTGATCTACCGGCGTGCGGGCGCTACCAAAAATTGATACGGCCGGGGTGATAGCTTTGAGTCGTTCGGTGGCCTCAACGAATTCTGCCATAATCTCAAACGCACGCCACGACTCTTGTCCGGTTTGATGCACGCCCTGTAAATCGGGGTCACAGATGTTGGGGACCTTTTGCGGTTTTTTTGTAACACTCATGTTCTGGCACCTAAGTAATAATTGAAAGCGTGACTTTATGAAAACATTGTTATTGGTTGATGGCTCATCCTACCTGTATCGGGCCTTTCACGCCATGCCTGACTTACGCAACAGTCAAAATGAACCGACCGGTGCCATACAAGGCGTACTTAATATGTTGCGCCGTTTGCATAAAGATTACCCCTCCGATTATAGCGCGTGTGTTTTTGATGCAAAAGGCAAAACCTTTAGGGACGCCATTTACCCAGAATACAAAGCCAACCGCGCGTCCATGCCAGACGAGCTGCGCGCGCAAATAGAGCCCTTACACGAGGCGATCAAGGCCATGGGTTGGCCGCTCATCATGGAGAGCGGCGTAGAGGCCGACGACGTTATCGGTGCGCTGGCCAAACAGGCCGAACGCGAAGGCGTGCGCGTCATCATCTCCACCGGCGACAAAGACATCTCGCAATTGGTTAACGAGCACATCACCGTGGTCAACACCATGCGCGATGCGTTTAGGCGCGTAGACGACGTGTTAGACATCGCCGGCGTGGAAAAGAAATTCGGCATCCCGCCGCGCCTCATTATTGATTACCTAGTGTTAATCGGCGACACCTCAGACAACGTGCCTGGCGTGGAAAAAGTCGGGCCTAAAACGGCGGTGAAGTGGTTGCAAGAATACGGCAGCCTAGACAACATCGTGGCCAATGCCGATAAGATAGGCGGCGTGGTCGGCGAGAATTTACGCAAGGCCTTACCGTGGTTGCCCACCGCCCGTGAACTCATCACCATACGCTGCGACGTTGGCATACAAGAGCACTTAAGCGACCTGGCCCCGCAAAGCATGAACAAAGCCAAGTTAGCGGAACTGTTTGAACGCTTCGAGTTTAAAAGCTGGCGCCGCGAATTAGATGGCATGGGCGATCAACAAGCACCCAGCAACCCTAAGGCCATGCCAACTAGCAGCAGCGTGCAAAGCACCGACACCGTAGACATGTTTGCCGTGACCCAACACGCCGTGAACACCAGGCGCCAATACGAAACCCTATTAACAAGCGCGCAATTGGACAGCTGGTTGGCCAAGCTGGCGAGCGCTCCGTTAATCTGCTTTGATAGCGAGACCACGTCGCTGGACCCCATGACCGCTAAAATTGTCGGCTTGTCGTTCAGCGTGGAAGCCGGCAGCGCGGCTTATTTACCATTGATGCACGATTACTTCGATGCGCCTGTACAGCTAAATTTTGCTGAATGTCTGGCGAAAATTAAGCCCATCTTAGAAAACCCCACCATTAAAAAAGTGGGGCAAAACCTTAAATACGACCAACACGTGTTGGCCAATCATGGCATTGCCATCAACGGTATTGCCCACGATACCTTGTTGCAATCCTATGTGTTTGAATCGCACAAAAGCCACGGCATGGATGCCTTGAGCGAACGGCATTTAGGCTTTAAACCGATAAGCTTTGAAGAGGTGGCCGGCAAAGGTGCCAAGCAGGTGACCTTTAACCAAGTAACGGTGGAAACAGCCGCCGAGTATGCCGCAGAAGATGCCGACATCACATTGCAATTGCACCAAGCCATGTACCCGCAGGTGGCGGCAGACAACAAGCTGGATTACATCTACAGCCACATTGAAATGCCCAGCTCAAAAGCGCTGTTCAACATAGAGCGCAACGGCGTGCTGATAGACCGCGCCATGCTGGCCAGCCAAAGTAACGAAATAGGCAATAAGTTAATCGCGCTTGAAAACCAAGCTTACGAGTTGGCTGGCCAACCTTTCAACTTAGCATCGCCTAAGCAATTGCAAGAAATTCTGTTTGATAAATTGGGCATCAAACCCACTAAAAAAACCCCATCGGGCGCGCCGTCCACCGACGAAGACGTGTTACAAGAATTGGCGTTGGATCACCCCTTACCTAAGGTGTTATTGGAATACCGTGGCTTAGCCAAATTAAAGTCCACCTACACCGACAAATTGCCGCGCATGATCAACGCCAGCACCGGACGCGTGCACACCAGCTACAACCAAGCAGTGGCCATCACGGGTCGCTTGGCCAGCTCGGATCCGAATTTGCAAAACATACCGGTTCGTTCAGCCGAAGGGCGACGCATACGCGAGGCGTTCATTGCCCCTGCCGGCAGCGTCATCGTGTCCGCTGACTACTCGCAAATTGAGCTACGCATCATGGCGCATTTATCACAAGATGCCGGCATGCTAAAGGCCTTTGCCAATAACGAGGACATCCACCGCCACACCGCAGCGGAGATTTTTGGCGTGGAACTGACGGAAGTCGATAGCGAGCAACGCCGTTATGCTAAGGTGATTAACTTTGGTTTAATTTATGGCATGAGCGCGTTTGGTTTGGCGCAAAACTTAAACATCGACCGCGCCTCAGCACAGAGTTACATAGAGCGTTATTTTGCCCGCTACCCTGGGGTGCGCGATTACATGCAAAGCACACGTGACATGGCCAAGCAACGTGGCTACGTCGAAACCTATTTTGGTCGCCGCTTGTGGGTGCCAGAAATCAACAGCCCAAACGGCATGCGCCGCGCCGGTGCAGAGCGGGCGGCGATTAACGCGCCCATGCAAGGCACGGCCGCTGATTTAATTAAGCTGGCCATGATCGCCGTTGACCAATGGTTAGGCGAGGCTAAGCTGCAAACCAAATTAATTATGCAGGTGCACGATGAATTGGTGCTGGAAGTGCCGGAGGCGGAATTGGCTGTGGTGAAAGCCAAACTAACCGAACTCATGCAGGGTGTGGCCCAATTATCCGTGCCCTTGCTGGTGGAAGTGGGCGTGGGTAAAAACTGGGAAAGCGCGCATTAAGCTAAGTGTGCGTTAGATACAAAAAAGGCGATGCATCTGCATCGCCTTTTTTATTTAGCTAAACCTTATAGCCAGTATACGAACACAAATAGACCTAACCAAACCACGTCCACAAAGTGCCAGTACCAAGCCACGCCTTCGAAACCGAAGTGGTGCTCTGGGCTAAAGTGGCCTCTCATGCAGCGCAAGGTAATGACGATCAACATAATGGTACCAAGCAACACGTGGAAACCATGGAAACCGGTCAGCATAAAGAAGCTAGCACCGTAAGCACCAGAAGCTAGGGTCAAGCCCATTTCAGTGTATGCCTCATGGTATTCCATTGCTTGGCATGCCAGGAACGCAATACCTAACAAAACAGTTAAGGCCATGCCCAGTACCAATTGTTTACGGTTGTTTTTAATTAAGCCCCAATGCGCCCAAGTGATGGTGGCACCGGATGTCAACAACAAGGCGGTGTTGATGGCTGGTAAGCCCCATGCGCCCATAGGGTGCAATGGGCCTGGTTTATATTCACCGTTAACGGTTAAGCCACCTGGGCCAGTTGATGGCCATGAACCGATGAAGTCTTTATAGAGCGTGACGTCAACATCGTAACCGCCTAATTCCGGCACGGACAACACGCGCATGTAGAACAAAGCGCCAAAGAATGCCGCAAAGAAAGCAATTTCAGAACAAATGAACACGATCATGCCGATACGGAATGATTTGTCTTCCCATTTTTTGAATTGACCGGTGATGCTTTCAGTGATCACGGAACCCATCCATTTAAACACCATGAATAGAATCAGCGCGAAGCCTAGAATCATCATCCATTTGCCCGGCGCTTGCAAATAGGCCAAGTCTTTGTTTTTATCGGTAGCCACGCTGAAGATAAAACCTGAGGCCAAAGACAGCAAGCCCATGGATATGATCGCTGGGTAGATGCTACCGTGCGGTACGTAATACTGATTGTTAGAATGTGTCGCCATGCAATAACTCCCGTGCATTTTTTATTTTATTTTAAATTCAAATAGCGTGATTCACGCTACTTCCTCACCTACCACTGCTTACCACCACTTACTTATTTTGCCCCATCCACCGATGGAAAGAACGCATAGGACAAGGTCATGTCAGACACGTCTTTTGGTAATTGCGGGCTCACAAAAAATCGCAAAGGCATTTCTTTTTCTTCACCCGGCTTGAGCGCTTGGTTAACAAAACAAAAACACTCTATCTTTTTTAGGTTGGCTGCCGCAATGCCCGGCGTGATACTTGGAATAGCGCGACCAACTACCACTTCGTTGGTGGTATTTTTAGCTACAAACACCACGGTCTCAATTTGTCCTGGGTGCATCTTAATGCTGCTTTGTTTCGGGTAGAAATTCCAACCCAAACCCGGCATCACGTTGGTGGTAAATTGCACCGTCACCCAACGGCTGTTGTCCACTTTGGCTTCAGCTAGGACCGATGCCGTGTTTTTGGTTTTGCCGTTTAAGCCAGTCATTTCGCATAACACGTCGTAAATTGGCACCAAGGCAAAGGCAAATAACAATGAGCCTAAAAGCATCCACAACAGTTTGCGGACCAGGCGTTTATTTTTTAAATCAAGTTGCTCTTTTGGCGATAGCTTTTCGCTGTCGTTTATTTTTGCCATATCAAAAACATCGATACAACGTAACAAATTAAAGCAAGAGCGCCTATCACCATGGCGATGCGCTTGTTGCTTAATTTTTTATCTGCTAACTGCTTATTCATACCACTCCAATTTAAAAACTCGGCTTAATGAAAAGCCGAGTTGTTTAATTTACTTAACGGTTGGTTGCTCAGTAAAGCTGTGGTACGGAGGTGGTGATGGTAATGTCCACTCCAAACCTTGCGCGCCTTCCCAAACTTGATCGGTGGCTTTTTTGCCGCCTTT
>CALQUO020000018.1 GCA_943333775.2 Methylotenera oryzisoli | reverse complement strand
TCGCCTGACCATTTTGCCGTGGCGCGCATTCTAAGAGGCGCATCGTCGTCTGAGGTGCATTCCACGACCAACAGTTTGAGCGTGCCTTTGCTTTGAATCTGCAAGACCATGCTGCCATTCATTTTTAGCGTGGCCGCCAATAAGGCACTGGCTGCCATCAATTCGCCCAATGATTGCCGTAAGCCGCTAGGCAAGTTTTGCTTATTTAAAGCCATTTGCAAGGTGAGGCCTAGGTGCACTAGATTACCTCGTACCGGGCTGCTTTCAAATATGAAGCGCTGTAGGGTGTCTTGATTATTTTCCATACGCGCATTTTAACATTGCCCCAGCGCATTCCCAAGGGAGGATGTTTATTGCTGATAGGGCGGAATGTGCCAAGTTTGCAATTGATCGCCTAGTAGGATCAATTCGCAATGTAAACGGTCTACGCCGCGGGCACTCACATCAAATGCATAACGGCGCAGAAATTGCACGTGCCCACGCCTGTTGCGCCCAAGGCTAAGCTTGGTGCACGCCACGCTTTCATCCAGCAGTTGTAGGTTGTAGCGCGCGGCTAATTCGCCACCCAGCAGTATGGCTCGTTCGCGTTTGCCCATGCTGTCTAGCCAAAACCAGGCAGCCAGAAACAAAATCAGCATCAATATTAATTCCATGTCTATGCACCATTAATTTAATTGTTAGCGCAGTATGTGGCGACTGGCTTGGCTTGTAAAGAGCATTAATAAGCACTGTTATGGTGCCATGCAAAGTGCCTTGCACTTATTTCGTGCATTCAATAGGGTGATATCATGAGATAGTTATTGAAAAAACAATTACTTAAGTTTTGGCGCGCTATTTGCTTACAAATACGTCATGAAAATTTTGGAGTAGTAAAAAAATGGAAACATTAGTCTCAGCAAACGATGTGTTATTTGTTTTATTAGGCGCCATTATGGTGCTTGCTATGCATGCTGGATTTGCCTTTTTGGAGGTGGGTACGGTGCGCAAGAAAAACCAAGTCAATGCCTTGGTTAAAATAATGGTGGATTTTTCGGTGTCCACCGTGGCTTATTTTTTTATAGGATACAGCATTGCTTACGGCCTAAACTTTTTTAGCGGGGCCGAGGTGTTGGCCGCGAAAAATGGCTACGATTTAGTGAAGTTCTTTTTCTTGCTGACTTTTGCCGCTGCCATTCCCGCCATTGTTTCTGGGGGCATAGCCGAACGCGCTAAATTTAATCCGCAATTGGCCGCGACCTTTGCTTTGGTTGGTTTCGTTTACCCATTTTTTGAGGGCATCGCATGGAATAACCATTACGGCTTTCAAGATTGGTTGAACGCCAGTTATGGCGCTAAATTTCATGATTTTGCTGGGTCCGTAGTGGTGCATGCCATGGGTGGCTGGATTGCCTTGGCTGCGGTCATGTTATTGGGCGCGCGCAATGGTCGTTACAGTAAAGACGGCAGGTTGCATGCCTACCCGCCATCCAATATCCCGTTTCTAGCGCTGGGCGCATGGATACTGACTGTTGGTTGGTTTGGCTTTAACGTTATGTCCGCGCAGGCTATACAGGGTATATCCGGTTTAGTGGCCGTGAACTCATTGATGGCCTTAGTCGGTGGCACCTTGGCGGCCTTGGTGGTTGGCAAAAATGACCCGGGCTTTGTCCACAATGGCCCATTGGCTGGTTTGGTTGCCGTTTGTGCTGGCTCTGACGTGATGCATCCACTGGGCGCCTTGGCTACCGGTGTCGTGGCTGGTGCCTTGTTCGTTTGGGCCTTTAATTTAACGCAAAACCGCTTAAAAATTGATGACGTATTGGGTGTTTGGCCATTACACGGGTTGTGTGGTGCTTGGGGCGGTATAGCTGCCGGTATTTTTGGTGCGACTGCCTTAGGTGGCCTAGGTGGCATCAGCTTCATGTCGCAACTGCTAGGCACAGGCTTGGG
Source organism: Methylotenera oryzisoli (assembly GCA_943333775.2). Taxonomy (GTDB): domain Bacteria; phylum Pseudomonadota; class Gammaproteobacteria; order Burkholderiales; family Methylophilaceae; genus Methylotenera; species Methylotenera profunda. The sequence goes on along the minus strand of CALQUO020000018.1, from coordinate 12,321 downwards.
CGTGTTAATTGCCGTGGTTGGTGGCGCATTGGTTTACGGCATATTAAAAATGCTAGTAGGCATACGCTTGAGTCAGGAAGAAGAATTTGATGGTGCCGATTTAAGTGTGCACAAAATCGGCTCCAGCGCCGATGATTGAGCTTGCTAATGTTGGTGTTGCGCCAATGCCCACAGCACGTGTTCGCGCAACAAGGCCGATTCATCATTGGCCCGCGCTTGCAAGGCTGAAATAATTTCTGGGCTGGTTTTGGCGTTGCCTAAGCCCACGGCGATATTGCGCAACCATTGTTGGTAGCCTATGCGGTATATCGCGCTGCCGGCTAGCTTGCTGTTAAATTCGGCCTCTGTCCAAGCAAAGCAGTCTACTAAGCCGATGTCGTCCAAGCCGTGCTTGATGACAAAATCCGGCTCGTGGCTCACTTCGGCAAATTTATTCCATGGGCAAGCCAATTGGCAGTCATCGCAACCGTATACGCGGTTGCCTATCATGGGCCTGAATTCCAAAGGTATGCTGCCTTTTAACTCTATGGTTAGGTAGGATATACAGCGCCTGGCGTCCACTTGGTAGGGTGCCACGATGGCCCGGGTTGGGCACACGTCTATGCAGCTTTGGCAGGTGCCGCAATGGTTGCTGCCTGGTGCATCAACGGGTAAGGGTAGGTTGGTGTAAATCTCGCCTAAAAAAAACCAAGAGCCGTGGTCTTTATTGATGAGTAAGGTGTGTTTGCCCCGCCAGCCCATGCCGGCTTTTTCTGCTAAAGCCACTTCCAATACCGGCGCGCTGTCGGTGAACACCCGGTAACTAAAGTCGCTTTGCTCGCATTGTTTTAAGGCGGTGGCTATTTTTTCACTCAGTGTTTGCAGTTTTTTGCGCATCACTTTGTGGTAATCACGCGCCAAGGCGTAACGCGATATAAAAGCCTTGGACGCATCGTTGAGCACCGTGTCACTGGCTAGCGCATTAGCCGGCAGGTAATCCAAACGAGCCGAAATGACCCTTAGCGTGCGTGGCACCAATTCTTCTGGGCGGGTGCGCTTGAGGCCGTGTTTTGCCATATAATCCATTTCACCATGAAATCCTTTAGCAATCCAAGCTTGATGATGCGCTTCTGCCTCCTGCAAATTCGTATCGGTAATGCCGATTTGATTAAAACCCAGCGCCATGCCCCAGCGTTTGATGTCTTGGGCGAGCGCTAGCAATGTAGGTTGGTCTGTCATGAGCGTTGATTTTACACTTGATTTACCAGATGAGGCAGCGACCTTGGCTTTAGGCCGATTGCTGGCGCCAGCCTTGCAAGCCAATATGACGGTGTATTTACAAGGGGATTTGGGTGCCGGCAAAACCACATTGGTGCGGGGTTTATTGCGCGCCTTAGGCTTTAACGGCAAAGTTAAAAGTCCGACCTACACATTGCTTGAAACCTATCCCGTTTCTTTATCCAATCAAACCCCGGTGCAGTTATGTCATTTTGATTTATACCGTTTTAATGACGAGGAGGAATGGGAGTCGGCTGGGTTTCGTGAGTACTTTAATGCGCACACTGTGTGCCTAATAGAGTGGCCAGATAAGGCGAAAAATTGTTTAAACAGGCCTGACCTGGAAATTGTTTTTGACGTTAAAATATTGGGCGAGGCCTTAGGCCGTCGTGTGCGCATAGTGGCCCACACCCCATTAGGAAAACAATGTTTGCAAGGGATACCAAGCAGCCTATGAAAAAAAGCTTAGTGCAAGGCCTGTTAAGTCTTCTGCTGTTATTGCACTTAAACCAGTTTGCATTGGCCGCTAATTTGGTCAGTGCGGTTCGGGTTTGGCCAGCACAAGATTACACGCGCATTACTTTGGAGGCCAACAGCGCCTTCACTTATAAAATGAGCTACATGCAAAATCCCGATCGGGTGGTGTTGGATATAGATCAAGTCGAACTCAATCCGGCCATCAAATCACTGGCCGATAAAGTGCAAGCTAACGACCCTTACATCAAGCAGATTCGCAGCGCTAATTTTCAACAAGGTGTGCGCTTGGTGGTCGATTTAAAGGCCGCAGCCAAACCCAATGCTTTTACATTAACGCCCACCGGCGCATACAAATACCGCTTGGTGTTGGATGTCTACCCGGCCTTGGATCCTTTAATGGCCATGGTGGCTGAGCGCGATACCGCAACGTCACCCGCTGCGGTAGTATCGGCAGATGCGCAGGCGCCAGCCACGGTCTCACCGGAACCTGTAGTGGTGGAAACCGCAGCACTGGCCAACAATCCAGTTAGTCAATCCGCACCAGCAAACACGCCAGACATGACAGAAGGGCCGGTGATTAAAAACATGCCTGCCGAAGTGAAAAAAGTAGGCAGGCAAATTATTGTGGCGATTGATGCCGGCCATGGCGGTGAAGATCCCGGTGCCAGTGGCGCAAATGGTAGTAGGGAAAAAGACATCACGCTCATGGTGGCCATGAAACTCAAGCAGTTAATTGATGCGGAACCGAATATGCGCGCGGTGTTAACCCGCGATGGCGATTACTTCATCCCCTTGCATGGGCGCGTGGTTAAAGCCAGAGGCATGCAAGCCGATTTATTTGTGTCTATCCATGCCGATGCCTTTACCAAACAATCGGCACGCGGGTCATCGGTTTTTGCTTTGTCAGAACGCGGGGCCACCAGTGCCAGTGCAAGGTACTTGGCAAAAAAAGAGAACGAGTCGGATTTAATAGGCGGGGTGAGCTTGAACGATAAAGACCCAATATTAGCCAGAACATTGTTGGATTTATCGCAAACAGCGACCATTAACGACAGCTTGAAATTGGGTAAAGCGGTGTTGTCTGAGATTGGCGAAATCAATACCTTGCACGCCAAAAGGGTGGAGCAGGCTTCATTTGCCGTGCTTAAATCACCGGACATTCCATCCATACTGGTTGAGACCGCTTTCATTAGCAACCCGGAAGAAGAGCGGCGCTTGAATGATGAAGCCTACCAAGAGCAACTTTGTGCGTCGATTTTAAACGGCATTAAGAAATATTTTTCCACCAACCCGGCCCTGGCAAAAAGTAAAGTGGCATACGAATAATGCCCACTGACTCAGCGCCATAGACCATCATTAAACGAGGTCTAGCATGCAATTAAGTTTTCTAGGTGCAACCGGCACCGTCACCGGATCCAAATACTTACTTAGCCATCAAGCGGTAGACGGTTCGGCTAAGCGAATTTTGATAGATTGCGGCCTGTTTCAAGGCCTCAAGCAATTGCGTTTAAGGAACTGGGCCGATTTGCCCATAGACCCTAGAACCATCGATGCGGTGGCGTTGACTCATGCCCACATTGACCACAGCGGCTACTTGCCGCTGTTGGTTAAAAATGGCTTTTCTGGCAAGGTGTATTGCACGCCCGCTACGCGGGATTTGTGCGAGGTATTGTTGTTGGATTCGGCGCATTTACAGGAAGAAGAAGCACGCTACGCCAACAAAAGTGGTTTTTCAAAACATAATCCGGCGCTGCCTTTGTATAGCACCGAAGACGCGCAAAATGCCTTGGCCTTGTTGGTGCCGATTGCCTACGACAAAGACTTGGATTTAGGCGCTGGCTTAACCCTACGCCTGGCCCCCAGTGGCCATATTTTGGGCTCGGCTTTTGTGCGCATACACAGTAAAAAAACCTCTATTTTGTTTTCGGGCGACATCGGTAGACCGCACGATATTCTTATGAAAGCGCCAGCTACCATCAAGCAAGCGGATTATTTGGTATTGGAGTCGACCTACGGTAATCGCTTGCACGAACGCAGTGATCCGCAACTTCAATTAGCCGAGATCATCAATCAAACCGTTAAGCAAAAAGGCGTGGTGTTGATACCGGTTTTTGCCGTTGGCCGCGCGCAAGAATTGCTTTATTACATCCATTTGCTCAAATCGGCCGGTACCATTCCTAAAGACCTGCCGGTTTATCTAAATAGCCCCATGGCGGTCGATGCCACGGCGATATTCAATCACTTTAGCGATGAACATCGATTAAGCGCTGAGCAAAGTCATGCCTTATGCCGGGTTGCGCACATGGTGAATGGGGTGGAAGAGTCCAAGCGCCTTAACTTAATGCATGGCCCCATGATTATACTGTCAGCCAGTGGCATGGCGACCGGCGGGCGGGTGGTACACCATTTAAAAGCGTTTGCACCGCATGCCAATAACACCATTTTATTTGTTGGCTTTCAGGCGGCTGGCACGCGAGGCGCAACCATGCTGGACGGGGCGCAGAGCATCAAAATACACGGCGAGTACGTGCCCGTTTTAGCCAAGGTTGCCTTGCTGAGTAATTTATCGGCACACGCCGATTACGCGGAGATTTTGACATGGTTAAGCGGGTTTAGCGCGCCGCCTAAGCGGACTTTTATCACCCATGGCGAACCCGTTGCAGCCGATGCGATGCGTTTGCACTTAGAAGAGCAATTGCATTGGCCGGTGACCGTACCCGATTACCTAGAGACGGTCGATCTGGATTAGGGCTTATAGATGCGGCTTGATGTAAGCGCATTGACTGCATTTGCCGATCACGGCTAATTCTTGCAAGGTGGTGGCACCTAATATCACCATGACCCTGGCCTTGACCACTTTGACGGTAATTTCCGCTAAGCCTAAGTGTTTGGCGATGTCTTTTACCAACATGCCGTGGCTTAATAAATCAAATACTAGCCTTTGTTTTTTGGTGAGTTGGCTTAATTTTGCGCTGTAAATGTGCACCAGCTTGGCTTGGTCCATTTCTAATAAAGGGACGATGGCAAGCGGTTTGCTATTAGTGTTGGTCATATCTGTGTTCTCGTTAATCTGCGCCCTAGCGCTGAATTGATGCCCATACTACGCCTTATTTTTAAAGGGCCATTTGATATACATCAATATAGGGGTGAATTGGCAGGCTTGATTAAGCTAGGGTGTATGCAGCACGGGAATGGACGTGCTAAGCAAAACAGGCAAGGCTAGCGTCTTTTCAATGGCAAGCTATCCAATTCTCGACTGGTATCGCCGTAGCCGGTTTGACAAAGCAGGGCTTGTTCTATGTAACGGCTAACGGCTTGGCGTAGGCTGCTGACCAGCGGCGCATCGGTAAAAATTTGCGGAAATTTAAAGCCCAGCCAAGCGTGCAAGCTAAGGTTGTGGCTAAGCAATTCGGCCTCAGCCAGGTGCTTGGCGTGGTGATTTGTTAACCAGCTAGGCGCGCTCGGTAACGCCCGAGTTTTCGATTGCGCCACGCTTTTTAAGCACAAAAGGAAGTAATCTTTTTCAAAAGGCACGTTCAGTGCAATCGGGGCACAGGCAAACAGGTATTTATCTTTTAGTGCCATGTCGGGCGCATGGCTGTCCACCAATTGCGCCTGCGTGAGCTGCTGATCCATGCCGCCTAAGGCAAATAGAGGCTGATCGATGCGCAGTCTGTCACGTTGGTAAGTTAAGACTTCGGCTATGCTGCGGGTGGGAATCTGCGCGGCGCTGCGCTCAATGGACTGAAAGGCGATGGCTATGGGTAGCTTGTCCAAATGCACGGTGTCATCGGTAGCCAGCATGTGCGCGATGTGTATCAGCTCATCGTCTTCTAAGGTGGTGACGTAGCCGTGATCGTATATGCCGTAGCGGCCAGCTCGACCGGCTATTTGCCGCACTTCAGTAGCGTTTAAGGGGCGCGATGCGACGCCATCAAATTTATGGATGTGGCTAAATATGATGCGGCGTATGGGTAGGTTCAGTCCCATGCCTATGGCGTCGGTGGCGACCAAAATATCGGCTGCACCCGAGCAGAAGCGCTCGGCCTCGGTCCGCCGCACCTCCGGTGACAGGGCGCCGTAAATGGTGGCGACGCGATAACCCCATAGGCGAAAACGCGCGCTGTAGGTTAATACGTCTTTACGGCTAAAGGCAATCACGGCATCGCCTTTTTCTAGGCAAGTTTTTAAGGTTTGTTTCTTGTAGCGCGGCCCACACAGCCCGTTTTCTTCCAATATGAGAGGTGTCTTGCGCTCAAGGACGCTGATCTGATGGCTTTCCTGCAAGGCCTGAATGACGCCTAGGCAGGCTTGAGTCACCGCGGTAGACCCGCATACATAAACTTGCTCGGCCGGCACCCCCACTAAGGCGGCGGTCCACGCGCTACCGCGATCCGGGTCTTGTAGCATTTGAATTTCGTCTATGACCGCCACCGCCACTTTTTTGTTTGGATTCATCATTTCTATGGTGGAGGCAGTGTGCTTGGCACCAGGCATGAGCACGCGTTCTTCACCGGTGATTAAATTGCAAGGCACGCCTGCGGCCACCAATCGGTCGCGAATTTCCATGGCCAATAGGCGCAAAGGGGCGAGGTAAACACCCGATTCGGCTTGCTGCAATGCCAATAATGCTTGGTGTGTTTTGCCGGAATTGGTTGGCCCTAAATAGAAGTGATGGTGGCGTTTAATTCGCCTGGCGTGGGGGAAGCTGGCCAGGTAGGAATTTTCCGCTAGAGCTGGATTTAATGCGTGCATAGGCTAAAGAATTTAGCTTAAAACAGGTAAAATAGCCACCACTATGCGCATTCGACTGTTACCCAATCAATTGATTAGCCAAATCGCCGCTGGCGAAGTGGTGGAGCGGCCGGCCTCGGCTTTAAAAGAATTGCTAGAGAACAGCTTGGATGCAGCCAGCAGCGATATTCAAGTGGCCTTGCTAGAGGGTGGCGTCAAACAAATGCGCGTCATGGACAACGGCTTGGGCATAGCCGAAGACGACTTGGCCATGGCCTTGACCCGTCACGCCACCAGCAAGATTGCCAGTCTAGACGATTTGGAAGCGGTCGCCAGTTTGGGTTTCCGCGGCGAAGCCTTGGCCAGCATAGCCTCGGTTTCACGCACGCACATCATCAGCCGCCGTGCCGATGCAGGTCATGCTTGGCGCATACAATCGGATGGCAGCCAAATTTCATCCATTGCACCGGCAGCCCTAGACGCTGGCACGGTGATAGAAGTGGACGATTTGTACTTCAATACACCGGCGCGCCGTAAGTTTTTAAAAACCGAGGGCACCGAGTTTGCCCATTGTGAAGCCGCCTTTAATCGCATTGCGCTATCGCGCCCGGACGTGAGTTTTATGTTGCAGCATAACGGCAGGGCCTTATGCCGCTACCCGGCGAGCGAGCCGACTAAGCGTTTTGGCGATATTTTAGGCACCGCTTTTAGTGCAGAATCGATTGCTATTGATGAATCGGCAGCGGGTCTGCGCCTATGGGGCGTCACGGCCAAACCGACCTTTAATCGGCATAAAAGCGATTGCCAATACGTTTACGTCAACGGCCGCTTTGTGCGCGATAAACTCATTAGCCACGCCATACGTCAAGCCTACCAAGACGTGTTGCACCATGATAGGCACCCAGCATTTGTTTTGTTTATCGAGTTGGACGCCAGTTTGGTTGACGTCAATGTGCACCCAAGTAAAACCGAAGTGCGTTTTAGAGACAGCCAAGCGCTACACCGTTTTATCTTTCACGCCTTGCACAAAGCCTTGGCCAGCCCAACCGGGGTGTCCAATGCGGCCAGTGCTAGCCAAGCTGCATACAACCCATTTTCGGCTGCCAGCGCAAGGCCATATCCGATTGAGCAAACGCAGATAGATTTAAGCCTGCAGCAAACGCCGGATTTTTATGGATGTTTATTTGGCGCCAAAGAACAGTCAATGAGTGGCGCAAGTGCTGCCCTGCATGCCAATAGGGACGGGCATGCTGGCGATGCTGCCATAGATGAGATGGCACACGAAGTGCACCCGCTGGGGTTTGCCGTGGCGCAAATTCACGGTATTTATGTGTTGGCGCAAAATGCCTTGGGTTTGGTGGTGGTGGACATGCACGCGGCGCACGAGCGCATTATGTACGAGCGCCTGAAAAATGCATTGGATCAGCAGGCCATGGCCATGCAGCCTTTGCTGATCCCGGTCAGTTTTAGCGCCGATAAATTGGAGGTGGCGACCGTGCAAGAAGCCTTGGCTAGCCTGGATGGCGAGTTGCAGCAATTGGGCTTTGATTTGGCTGTGTTGTCACCCACCACATTGGTGGTGCGCGCTGTCCCCAGCATGCTGCAAAATGCCGATGCCGTCAGTCTGGCTAGGGATGTCTTACGCGATCTGCGCGAGTTCGGCGCCAGCCGTGCACTAACCGAGCGCCGCAATGAGTTGTTAGGCACCATGGCCTGCCATGCAGCGGTGCGGGCTAATCGTAGCCTAAGCCTAACGGAAATGAATGCCTTGTTACGCGACATGGAGGCCACCGAACGCAGTGGTTTATGCAATCACGGTCGACCAACCTGGTTTCAAGTTGGCATAGCCGATTTGGATAAAATGTTCATGCGCGGTAAATAGGCCGAGATGACGCCAGCCCCAGCCATATTCTTAATGGGCCCAACCGCCAGCGGCAAGACCGGCGCCGCGGTGGCCTTAGCCGCTGCCTTGCCAGTGGAGACCATCAGTGTTGATTCCGCCTTGGTCTACCGTGACATGGATATAGGCACGGCTAAGCCGGATGCAGCCACCTTGCAGCAGGCGCCGCACCATCTAATTAATCTGATTCCGCCTACGCAGGCTTATTCTGCCGCTAACTTTCGTCAAGACGCCTTGGGATTGATGGCTGACATTAGCGCGCGCGGCCGTATCCCTTTGTTGGTCGGCGGCACCATGCTGTATTTCAAAGCGCTGGAGCAGGGCATGAGTGGCTTGCCGGAGGCGGATGCGCAAGTGCGCATGTGCTTGGATGCGGAAGCGGCGGCCATAGGTTGGCCGGCTATGCATGCAAAACTAGCTGGCATAGACGCTTTAACGGCTGCGCGCTTGGCGCCCAATGACAGTCAACGCATACAGCGCGCATTGGAGGTGCACGCCATTAGCGGTCGATGCCTATCTGATCTGATTGCGGAGCAAAGCAGCCAGGTACTGCCATACCAGGTTTTGAAAATAGCCTTATTGCCCAGCGATCGTCAGTTGCTGCATGAGCGCATCGCCATGCGTTTTGAACAGATGCTGGCGGCCGGCTTGGTGGATGAGGTGCGGGCATTGTTGATTAAATACCCGGTTTTGACGGCCGAATCGACTGCCATGCGCTGCGTTGGTTACCGCCAGGTCTTGCACTATTTAGCTGGTGAAATTGGCTTGGATGAACTGCGTGATCGCGGGGTTTTTGCTACCCGTCAATTGGCTAAAAGGCAGCTAACCTGGTTGCGTAGCATGCCGCAGGTGCGGGCCTTGGATTGCTTGCAAAGCAACATAAATGAATTAGTTTTTAATGAGGTTAATCAGTTTATTAAAAATAATAGTTAATGTATTTTGTTAACTATTTGCAGGCCATCTTGATGCGCTTGGCTGCTTCTATGCATTCATCCAAACTCGCCACCAAGGCCAATCGGACAAAGTGCTCACCTGGATTAATACCGTGCGCTTGTCTGGCTAGGTAACTGCCCGGCAACACCGTTACATTAAAATCACGGTATAGCCTTAAGGCAAATTCACTATCGCTAATGGCTTTGCCTGATTGAGGTTTGATTTTGCACCACAAATAAAAGGCGGCATCGGGCAAACTCGCCTCCAAGACCTCGCTTAACAAGTGTGTTACCGCTGCAAACTTTTCAGCATACAGGCGGCGATTTTCAATGACGTGCTGCTCGTCGTTCCACGCCGCCATGCTGGCGGCCTGCACGGCAGGATTCATGGCGCAACCATGGTAGGTGCGGTACAGCGCAAATTTTTCTATGATGGCGGCATCCCCCGCGACAAAACCGGAACGCATACCCGGCACATTGGAGCGCTTGGATAAAGAGCTGAACACTACTAGGTTTTTGTAATCACGATCATGCAATCGTGAGGCTTGCAAGGCACCTAAGGGCGGCTTACTTTCATCAAAATAGATCTCCGAATAGCATTCGTCGGCGGCAATGACAAAGCCGTATTGATCGGATAAATCAAACACCGTTTGCCATTGTGCCAAGGACATCACCTTGCCGGATGGGTTGCCAGGGCTGCATACGTAGACCAGTTGCGTGCGTTTCAATACCTCGCTGGGCACGCTGGCAAAATCCATGGCATGCTGATTTTCCGGCATAGTATTTAAAAAGTAGGGTTCGGCACCGGCTAAGAAAGCCGCGCCTTCGTATATTTGATAAAACGGATTGGGAGAAATCACCACCGGCTTAATAGCGCTGCTGCTGTCTATGATGACTTGCGCGAAAGCAAACAAGGCCTCGCGGCTGCCGGTAACAGGCAGTATCTCCGTTTCAGGGTTAAGCATGGGGATGCCATAACGACGACTTAACCAGTTGGCTATGGCTTCACGCAGGGCAGGGCTACCCAATGTCGTCGGGTAAGTGGCCAAGCCGGCCAAATTGTCCACTAAAGCCTTTTTAATCAAAGGCGGCGTAGCGTGTTTGGGCTCGCCTATGGACAAGTTAATCGGGCTGTAGGCAGGATTGGCCGTGGTGCCCTTGAATAAATCGCGTAGACGCTGAAAAGGGTAGGCTTGCAGTAAGTTTAGGTTGGCATTCATGGCCGATATTGTAATATACGTGGCACACATTCCATAGCCCTTAGCACGCATTGCTCTTAGCATCGAGTGCCACTGCAACTTATGAAGAAAGAAGCCATACCTAGCCAACAACAAACACAGCAGCCCGGCCAAAATAGCCACTACCTAGCTGTATCTGGTTTGCTATTTGGCGCCGTGTGCTGGGGCATCATTTGGTACCCGTATCGGCTCATGGCTGACATGGGGGTATCGGGCGTGGCCTCCAGCTTTTACACCTACGGCATCACCGTGCTGATGGCCAGCCTGTATTTTGCTAAGCATTGGCGCAGTCTATTTAAGCAGCCTTTTAGCATCGTTTACCTGGCATTGGTGGCCGGTTGGACCAATCTGGCTTACGTGTTGGCGGTGATAGATGGCGAGGTCATGCGCGTGATGCTGCTGTTTTATTTGTCGCCTTTGTGGACCTTGATATTGGCGCACTTTTATTTGAAAGAAAAGACCCCTAAAAGCGGCTACCTAGCCATCGCCATCTCCTTGCTGGGCGCTTTTATTATGCTCTATGATCCCGCGCTTAGTCCCTGGCCATTGCCCAGAAACCAAGCCGAATGGCTAGCCTTGTCATCCGGCATAGGCTTTTCTTTAACCAATGTGCTGACGCGCCAGGCCCGTGGCTTGAGTTTGCAGGCCAAATCGTTCGCAGTGTGGTTGGGGGTGTTGCTGGTCAGTTTGCTGTTTATTCCGTTTAGCGCCGCAGCATGGCCTAGCCCATACTTTTTTAGCAATAGTCAATGGTTGGTGATGGGGCTGATAGCGATATTGCTCTTGGCGGCTACAGTGCTGGTGCAATACGGTGTCACTAGGTTGCCGGCGACCCGTGCATCGGTGGTGTTTTTGTTTGAGTTGGTGGTAGCCGCCATCGCCTCCTATTATTTGGCCAACGAGAGCATGGCGCTCAATGAATGGCTGGGCGGCAGTTTGATTGTGCTGGCTGCGCTGTTTACGGCTAAATCGGCTTAATTGCTCGCCGCGTCTGCCTGCCACATATTTTGGTATTGCTGCTCTAGGCCGCGAGCAAACTCGACCGGACTAAATAATGCGCTCGTCGTTCGCTGCTTGTGCAGGCGCTGTTTAATCGCCAATAAAGCCTCAGGGTTGCTCGCGTAATAGCTTGCGCGGCTTTCGTAGTCCGCCAAGTTGTCCGTGACCATTTCTTTTAAGCCCAGTGCTGTCAACAAACTGCCGGCCACGCGGGCGGAAAAGGTGTTGCCTACGCAGCTTAACACTGGCAAGCCCATCCATAAGGCATCGCTGCAAGTGGTATGGGCGTTATAAGGCAGGGTGTCTAAAAATAAATCGGCATGTACGTGCCTGGACAGGTGCTCCGCTATCGGCAAGCGAGGCGCAAAAACCAATCTGTCTGCTGACACACCTTGCGCCATTGCCGCATTCATTAAGTTTTGCTTGGCCCATGGGTTGCATTCCAGCAACCAAAGCACACTATGGGTTTGCGTTTTTAATAAGCGCAACCACACGCTAAACACCTCGGCGCTAATCTTGAATGTTTGGTTGAAGCAGCAGTAAACAAAAGCGCCTTCTGGCAGTTGGCAACTGGCTCTAGTGGGCGCATCGGCCAATGGGCGTTGGCTATCGTTAGCTTGGTAACAGGGCAATACGGCTAATTTTTCTGCGTAATCTTGCGCGCTAGCGGCGGGGGTGATGAAGGCGTCGCTGATTAAGTAGTCAAACAATGGCCGTTTATGACCGTTTGCAAAACTGGCATGACCCATGCTGCCGGCAAAGCCCAACCAATTGACGTGGATGA
>CALQUO020000017.1 GCA_943333775.2 Methylotenera oryzisoli | reverse complement strand
TCACGCACTTGCAATGCCACGCCCGGACCTTGAAGCAAGGTAACGCTAACTCGGCCAGCGACCGGGCTGTAACGTATGGCGTTATCCAACAAATTACGCAGCAACAAGGCCAACTGCATAGCATCGCCAAGCACCAAGCAAGTCGGCGCGCCTTCCAGTGACAATTCAATCTGCTTGGCATGCGCCATCTGCGCCACGTCTTTGATGGCGTTGGCGGCCAGCTCATGCAGATTAAGCGCTTGGTAATTAGCGGCCGCCGTTTCTGGATCGACACGCGCCAAAATCAGCAACTGTTCGACCAGCCTGGTCGCTCTATCTACCCCACGCAATACATTGTCTAGCGCGGCTTGCCGCTCTGCTTGGTCTGTCGACCTTAAGGCCACTTGCGCTTGAATTTTTAGGGCAGCCAAGGGCGTGCGTAATTCGTGGGCGGCGTCGGCAGTAAAGCGACGTTCGCTGTTAAAGGCTTGCTCCAAACGCCCGAATAAATCATTCAATGCGCCTACCAAGGGCGATACCTCCTCTGGCACGCCGGCCATGGCAACGGCATGCAAATGATTGGGGGTGCGCTGCGTGATTTCTTTTTTAAGGGTTTGCAAAGGCTTCAAGCCTGCGCCTATGCCTAGCCAAAGCAGCAAAAGTAGAACAGGCAAGACGATGAAAGTGGGCAGCAATAATTTAAAGGTAATGTGTTGCGCCAAGTTTTCTCGGCCGGCCATGGGCTCGGCCACTTGTATCATGAATGCTTCACGCGCATCCCAACGCGTCAAAACGCGCCACGGTTGACCACTCAATAGCGTTTCACTGTAGCCGGCTTTTGCTCTGCTAATAGGGGAATCCGGGGCCGCCGCCGATCGCAGTAAGAGTTTGTTTTTATCCCAAATTTGGAACATCAACTTTTGTTCGTATTCATGCACGGCCACACCTTCCTCGCCGTGCTCGACACGCTCTTGTATATCATGGCGCGTGGTGGCCAATAAGACTTGAGCGGATTGGGAGAGTTGGGCATCAAACAGGCGGTTTATTTCTTCGCGCGACTCCAAGTGGGTAAACCATGCCGCGGCCAACCAGGCCAAGCCTAACACCAAGCTTAGCAATACCAACAAGCGTAATCGTAATGAATGCATGGGCTTTAAGCGACCTTATCAATAACGTAGCCGACCCCGCGTAGGGTGCGTATTAAGTCGCTACCCAATTTCTTACGCAAGTGGTGAACGTGCACCTCTATGGCATTGCTCTCGACTTCTTCGCCCCAGCCATACAGGGTTTGTTCCAATTGCTCGCGGCTGTGGACACGACCGGTATGCAATAAAAGCGTGTGCAACAAAGAGAATTCGCGTGCTGACATGCTGACATCTGTGCCAGCTAGGCGCACCTGATGGCTGGCCGGTGTTAATTCGATGGCGCCGTGTTGCAAAGTCAATTCACCCTGGCCGGCACTGCGCCGCAGCAAGGCATTTAATCGGGCGATCAACTCGTCTAGATCAAAGGGCTTAACCAAATAATCGTCGGCGCCGGCATTCAAACCGGCCACCCGGTCGGCCACGGTATCGCGGGCGGTTAGGATTAAGACCGGCAGACTGGCGCGTTTGGCGCGCACCGATTTAAGCAAGTCCATGCCACTTAATTTCGGCAAACCTAGGTCCAGCACCAGCAAGTCGTACTCTTCGCTGTCCAAGGCCACTTTGGCTGCCAAGCCATCTTGCACCCAATCAACGGCAAAGCCAGCTTGTTTAAGGCCGGCCCGCACGCCATCGCCTAGCAGCGCATCGTCTTCCACCAATAAGAGTTTCATCTGCTTATATTAACGTGGAATCCTGATCTGCGACTCAGAGAAATCGCCTTTTTCTGCTGCCTGATGGCAGGCCACGCAGTTGGCTGCACTGCCTATGCTCTTGCGTTTGAAGGTGCTCGCGGCAATCTCATCGTGCTTGCTGGTGAAATAACGCGTCTCCGAAATGCGCAATGGCGTGGCACCGGCAGCAATGGACTGATTGATGCGATTGGAGCGACGGTTATCTTGTTTATCCGCGCTATTTAATGCCAAGAATCGTGCTATCTCATCGCGGCTAGCGTCGTCTAAGCTGGCATTTTCGCCAAAGTGTTTATCCAAACCGGCCATCATTTTGTTCCAGGATCGCTCCGGCAATAAGCCAGGGTGATACAGCATGTGGCAACCACTGCACTCGGTTTTCCATTTGGCATTGGCCACCGCCGGCATGGCTTGCTTGCTATTGTCACTGAATCCACCGCTGGCTAGTAAGGCACTGGTGGCGCTGATGCTGGTGATTAACACTAAAAATTGCAGCCATTTTTTCATGGTTTTATCCTTATTTAATACTCAATAAATAGGCAATGAAATCGCCTTTTTCTTGTGCCGTGCAAGCGCGCTCCAACACGTCTTTGCAATTGCGTCCAAACCATTTTTCCACCTTGGCTTCGTCGCTAAAGCGCTGAGGATTGACGCTAATCGCCATGGCCTCGATCACCTTATTGGCGCGGGTTTTTCCTGGCTTACGTGGGTCGGCGGTATGGCATGTGGCACAACTGACTTTTTTACCGTCGCTGTGCAAACGCTCGGCATGAAAGAAACGCTCGCCTTTATCGGCAGCAAAGCCGACGAAGGCGGCGTTTTCCTGCTTGGCCAGCAGCTCGTACTTTTTAAGTAAGCTGCTGGCCGATTCCGCCACGGCTTGCTGACTGAAAAACAAAGCCAATAGTAAGTAGGCATTACGCATGATGGTCTCCTGAACTAACTTGGCCCTTGTCGGCCACTTCGTATTGGTAGCCGGTCACCATGGATTGCGCGAGTGGCGTTTTATCTTTGTATTCATGCCATATCAGTGCGGCAATGTGCAGCAAGACAAAGCCCATTAATAGGTAATAAATAATTTCATGCGGCTCTTCAAAAGTGTCTTCCAGCCAAGCCATGTCACCGAACCAAACATTAAACGGACCGGTGCTTTGTTCTACGGCAGCCAGACCTAAACCGGTAACGGCCATGACGATTAATAAAAGGTAAACGAGTAAATAGGCGGCACTGGCTAAAGTATGGTGACCAAAGCGCGGTTTAGCCTTGAAATTTACATGCCGAACGGCTTGCCACCAGGCGGCAGGGTGCCACATGTCGGAAAACCTAGCGTGACGCGGACCGACTAATCCCCAGGCGAGTCGGGCGACGATGCCCAGCACCAAGGCGTAGCCAAGGTAGATGTGCAGTTGCCATAAAGCGGTTTCACTGCTGCCTTTATCAAACAGGTCGGACAACCAAATGGTGGTCATGAGAAATAGAATGGCCAAGCCATTCCATAGGTGAATGAGGCGTAACGCCGGATCGTAAACTTTCTGTCTTTGGTAAGTGATTTTTTCCATTATTTGCTCCTTTAATAAAGGGTGTAAGCAAATAATAGTTGGGCTTTCTTAAGGCAAACTTAACAAGCGTAAGCGCCTTAGTCCAAGGCCAGATAGGCCTTGATTAGCTGCTAGGCTTTGGCGTCGGCTTTGCGTAATTGAAAGCATCGGAGAAAAAGGCATCGTCGCTTAAACCGGCCGCAACAAAGTCGGCATGCGCTACTTCCACCATGGCTGGCGCACCGCAACAATAGACTTCGTAGTCGGCGAGGCCAGTTTGGGCAAAATCATCCAACACCGCTTGGTGGACAAAGCCGGTGCGGCCTTGCCAGTTATCCGTTGCCAGTGGGTTGGATAAAACTGGAATGTAATGAATGTGATCGTGCGCTGCCGCCCAGGCTTTGGCCAATGCCGTCATATACAAATCTTGCTGCGCATGGGCACCCCAATACAAGCTAATCGGACGCTTGATGTTGTTATGCAGCATGTGTTCTATGATGCCCTTAATCGGGGCAAAGCCAGTGCCGCCTGCCACCATGATGATGGACTTGCTGGAGTCTTCTCGCAAAAAGAAACTACCGAATGGGGCTTCTATGCGCAATATGGCTTTTTCCGGCATTTCATTAAAAACGTATTCGGTAAACTGCCCACCGGGGATTAAGCGCAAATGCAGTTCCAATAGTGCGTTGACATGCGGTGCATTGGCCAATGAAAAGGCGCGGCGCTTGCCGTCTTTTAATATGATTTCCAGGTATTGGCCAGCCATGAATTTTAATTGTTCGCCGCTGGGTAATTTTAGAAACAAAGCCATGACATCCGGCGCCAGCTGTTCCTTACGCTCTACCCGCGCCGGCAATATGCGTGGCGGGATAATGTCCGCACGTATTTCACGGCAAGCCAAGCTCAAATCAGACAGGGGGTAGGCGCAGCAAAACAAAGCTTTACCCGCAGCCAGTTCAGCCTCCGTCAGTGCGCCAGCGGCGTAATCTTCATGATGCACGGAGCCGCTGAGGATATCGCCTTTGCAACTGCCGCAAGTGCCATTGCGGCAGCCGTAAGGCAGGTTAACGCCGGCGGCGATGGCCGACTCGAGTAAGTTGTTTGAGGCTTTGGCGCTAAATTGGTGGCCGCTAGCGGGTATGCTAATTTGGTAAGTCATGCATTAATCTTCTCTATGAAATTCGCCTTCGATGACGTCGTCATTGGCGGCACTGGCCTGCTGATTAGGCCGCGATTGCGCCGTGGCATTAACCGGGATTAATAACAGAATGGCTGCCAGGATGTCGGTCATGATGCCAGGGATAATCAGCAACACGCCTGCCATAATATTGCGTGCACTGCCAAACATGGCTTTGATCGGATTGCCGCCCACGTTTAAGTGTTGCATCATGCGCCCAGAAAACGACTGTTTTTCATCGCGAATAAGCCGAAGGCCTAGCAGGGTAATGACCAGTAAATAGAGGATTAGCCAGCCACCGTATTGCTCGGCCAAATCCATTAAAATCCAAATTTCAGCCACTGGAAAAGCCAGTATGGCCAAGAAAAAAATAATGCGCATGCGCTTGAATACCTTAAACAATGGAACGTATGATAACCCTAGCCTATCAAAAACCAGGCTAAATAAAATTGAGCTGGTCTTAATAACACTCACTTGGTCTTTTGTGGTGCCGGTATTCTATAATGTCAAGTACCCAGCATGCCATTTGTTAAAACTATTTTCCATGGAAATACCGCTACGTGAAAAAATTATTGTTGCTACGTCTATCTAATTTCAGCATCGCCGCATTGGCCGCGCTGATTTTTTCTTGCGGTTTTTTTAACCCGGCCTTTGCCGAGAACAGCAGCACATTGACTCGTTTATTCAGCAGCAATAGCGACCCCGTGTTAGCGCCTGAAGTGGCATTTCAACTCCAATTAAAACCGCTGGATAAGCAAACCGTGCAAGCGGATTTTAGCATTGCACCTGGCCATTATTTATACCGTGAGCGCATCAAATTTAGCGTGCTTTCCCCAAGCAACATTAAATTAACAGACATTCAATTGCCTGCCGGGGAAATCAAAGATGACGCTAACTTTGGCAAACAAGAAGTCTATCACCGTGATTTTCAAGCCAGCCTAAAACTTAGCGCGCCCACTGAAAAGCTTACGCTGCTTGCCAGCTACCAAGGCTGCAGCGAAAAAGGCTTATGCTACGCCCCGATTAAAAACACCCTGACCGTGGCTTTTGATCCAATCGCAACCGCCGCACCAAGCGCACCGGCCACCTCGCCCAGCATCAATAATGAAGCCGAAAGCAGCACACAATTATTAAAATCCGGCCAGGTTTGGTTGTCCATAACCGGCTTCTTTTTTGCCGGCCTATTGTTGTCCATGACGCCTTGCGTGTTGCCCATGATACCGATTTTATCGAGCATCATTGTTGGCCAACACAGCGTGAACAACGCCGCCGCCAAATGGCACGGCTTTAGTTTATCGCTGGCGTATGTATTGGGCATGGCCTTGAGTTATGCATTAGCCGGGGTGGCAGCCGGCCTCACTGGGAATTTAATCAGCCAGGCCTTGCAGAATCCCTGGGTCTTAGGCAGCACCGCTGTGTTGTTTGTGTTACTGGCTGGCTCCATGTTTGGCCTTTATGAATTAAAGCTGCCGCAGCGCTTTGAAGATCAAATGCTGCAGACCACCAACAAAATAAAAGGCGGGCGCTTTATAGGCGTTTTTGTCATGGGCGCTTTATCGGCCCTAATCGTCAGCCCGTGCGTGGCCGCTCCACTGGCCGGCGCACTAATCTACATAGGGCAAACCCACGATGTGCTATTGGGAGGCCTGGGCTTGTTTGCGCTAGGGCTAGGCATGGGCGTGCCGCTGTTATTGATAGGCGCCTCTGCCGGTAGCTTGTTGCCAAAAACCGGTGACTGGATGAACGGCGTTCGCCATTTCTTTGGCCTGGTGATGCTGGCAATGGCCACATGGCTGATCAGCCCCTTGCTTACCGTGGCATGGCAGTTAGGCCTTTGGTCGATCTTGCTCATCATTACGGCGGTTTACCACAAGGCCTTGGATCGCTTAGCCGAGCAAGCCAGCCATGGCGCTAGGTTGAGCAAAGGCGTGGCGGTTATTCTGCTATTGCTGGGCGTGGCACTATTAGTTGGTGCCTTGTCTGGTTCCAAATCCCTCACTCAACCGCTTGATGCCTTGATCAACAAGAGCGCATCAAACGCTGCATCAACCCATGCCCTTGTTTTTGAACGCGTAAAAAGCGTGGCCGAATTAGAGGCAAGATTGGCCAACAGCCAAGGCCGGCCAGTGATGTTGGATTTTTATGCGAACTGGTGTGTGGCCTGCAAGGAGCTGGAACAATTTACTTTTAGCGATAAGAAAGTGCAACAGTTGCTTAAAGACACCGTGTTATTGCAAGCCGATGTCACGGCGAATTCCGATGCAGACCGCGCATTGTTAAAACGCTTTGGCTTATACGGCCCACCCGGTATGGCCTTTTTTAATGGGCGCGGCCAGGAAATGCCTAGCCTAAAAACCGTGGGCTTTCAAAACGCCGAGCGCTTTAGCCTAACCTTGCAGCAGCGTGATGGCTGCTTATTCGACGCGAACGATCAAGGAGCAATGCCATGCTAACTAAATTACGTGCCAATGCTATTTATTTTGTCCTTATGTTTGGTTTGGGCTTTACTATTTATTACTTTGCCCTTAACCCCAACTCGCCACTGAAGCAATCCAATCCGCCTAGCGTTTCGACCGCGGCTTTTTTCAATAGCCAATTAGTCAACGAAGACGGCATACGCCAAGATTTAAAGCAGTACCAAGGTAAAATTGTTGTGCTTAATTTTTGGGCAACCTGGTGCCCTCCCTGCCGCGAAGAAATGCCGGAACTAAGCGAATTGCACACGCAATACCAAGCTAAAAACGTTGTGGTAGTTGGCTTGGCGGTAGACGAATTAGCATTGGTTAAAGAGTTTGCGCTGGCCACCCAGGTTAGCTACCCCTTATTGGCGGCCGAAGACGAAGGCATGCAATTGGCAAGTGAGCTTGGTAACAGCCAAGGTGTGCTACCTTATACCGTCATCATAGACAAAGACGGCGTGGTGCAAAAAAACTACTTTGGCCGCATCTCAAAAGCCCTATTAAGCGAAGCTTTAGAGCCCTTAATTCAGGACTAATCTAAGCAAAATAATAGCGGCGTTTTTAAGCTAACGATATCAAGTACTTAAATCATGTATGCGGTGTAATTTCGCTTATTTGCTGCAAATTTGCTGGACAAAACCGGCTAACTTCGGCAAACTTGCAATTATGAAGTTGCCCAAATTTTCGCTTATTAGTGTTAAAAAAGACCGCGCGTATGCCTGCTAAATCCATTTTAGTCATTCATGGTCCCAACCTCAATATGTTGGGTTTGCGTGAACCTGAACATTATGGCAAAGCGACCCTTGCCAGCATCAATCAAACCTTAGTGGACATGGCAGCAAATGCTGGGGTAGCTTTAGAAACGTTTCAAAGCAATGCCGAAGCCGAATTAGTAACTAAAATTCAATCGCTGGCGACCAGCAAAATAGATTTTGTCATTATCAATCCCGCCGCCTTTACTCACACATCGGTGGCCATGCGCGATGCTCTTTCTGCAGTAAAGGTGCCCTTTATAGAAGTGCACTTATCCAATGTGTATGCCCGAGAAGCCTTCCGTCATCATTCGTATTTTACCGACATCGCAGTTGGGGTGATTAGCGGCTTAGGTGCACAAGGTTACGCACTGGCGCTTGATTACGCAATCAAGCATAACGATCAAGCTTAAAAAGCTATTCTCAATTAATTAAATTATTTCTGGATTTCTAGAGGTTATTATGGACTTACGCAAACTTAAAAAATTAATCGATCTTGTTGAAGAATCAGGCATAGCCGAACTCGAGCTAACCGAAGAAGGTGAAAAAGTGCGCATTAGCCGTAACTTCACTGCCAATGCCAATGCCGCACCTCAACAATACAGCAACTACGCGCCACCTCAACAATACAGCAACTACGCGCCACCTCAGCATTACACTGCTAGCGCCCCGACTGCGCCAGCAGCCGCCGCAGACGCACCGGTGGTTGAAGAGGGCCATGCGGTTAATTCACCTATGGTCGGCACTTTCTACCGTTCGGCCTCACCGGATTCCAAACCTTTTGTGGAAGTGGGCGACACGGTAGAGGTGGGCGACACCTTATGCATCATCGAAGCGATGAAATTATTAAATGAGATTGAATCGGATAAAGCCGGTGTGGTGAAAAAAATCTTGCTTGATAATGGCTTAGCAGTGGAATACGGCGAACCTCTTTTCATTATTGCTTAATCACGGGGTTTTAATCACATGGCTATGTTCGACAAAATCTTAATCGCTAACCGAGGCGAAATTGCCTTACGGGTACAGCGCGCCTGCCGCGAGTTGGGCATCAAAACCGTTGCAGTTCATTCTGAAGCAGACCGTGAGGCTAAGTACGTAAAATTAGCCGACGAATCCGTTTGCATAGGCCCGGCGCCTTCTGGTCAAAGTTATTTAAACATCCCCGCCGTGATCAGTGCGGCTGAAGTAACCGATGCGCAAGCCATCCATCCTGGTTATGGCTTTTTATCGGAAAATGCCGATTTCGCTGAACGGGTGGAACAAAGCGGCTTTGTCTTTATTGGCCCTAGAGCCGAAACCATTCGTTTAATGGGCGACAAAGTGTCAGCCAAAAATGCCATGAAAAAAGCCGGTGTGCCATGCGTACCAGGCTCAGATGGGGCGCTTTCAGACGATCCGGTTGAAATCATTAAAACCGCCAAACAAGTAGGTTACCCGGTGATCATTAAAGCAGCTGGCGGCGGCGGCGGACGTGGTATGCGCGTGGTGCACACGGAAGCGGCCCTGATCGCATCGGTTAACATGACTAAAGCAGAAGCCCAAGCGGCGTTTGGCAACCCCGTGGTTTACATGGAAAAATACTTAGAGAAACCACGCCACATCGAAATTCAAGTATTAGCCGATCAACACGGCAATGCGGTGTATCTAGGTGACCGTGATTGCTCTATGCAACGCCGTCATCAAAAAATTATTGAAGAAGCGCCGGCACCTCTATTAAATCCGAGATTGCGCGACAAAATTGGTGAGCGTTGCGCCGAAGCCTGTCGCAAAATCAATTACCGTGGTGCCGGTACTTTTGAATTTTTGTATGAAAATAATGAGTTTTATTTCATCGAAATGAACACCCGCTTGCAAGTGGAGCATACGGTCACGGAAATGGTCACGGGCTTTGATTTAGTGCAGCAACAAATTTTCGTGGCTGCCGGTGAAAAACTGAAGTTTCGTCAAAAAGACGTGGTATTGAAAGGCCACGCCATCGAATGTCGCATTAATGCCGAGGACGCTTACAGTTTTGTACCCTCCCCTGGCAAAATCAGCGCCTTTCACATGCCTGGTGGCCCAGGCGTGCGCATAGACACCCACGCCTATGCTGGATACACGGTACCAGCCCACTACGATTCGATGATAGGTAAACTGATTACTTATGGCGACACCCGCAACCAAGCGATTGCCCGTATGCGTATTGCTTTATCTGAAATGATGATCTCTGGCATTAACACCAACATACCATTGCACGCTGATTTAATGGCCGATGCCGCGTTTCATAGCGGCGGCACCAGCATTCATTACCTTGAGCAAAAACTCGGTATTTATAATAAATAATGTTTAGCAATAAGCATGTTCAATAGATGGGTTTAGCATGGCATGGTTATCGTTAAAAATTGCAGCACAAGACAACACGGCGGATTTAATTAGCGACACATTAATGGAACAAGGCGCATTGTCCGCCATCATTGAAGACGCTAATGCCGACACGCTAGACGAGCAACCCATCTTTGGTGAACCGGGCGATCCGCCACCCGGTATCTGGCAACAAAATCTGGTTAGCGCCCTGTTTGATGAAGGGGTGGATGTACCTAAAGTCATGGCCGATTTAGAGCTACTAACTAAACTACCGTCCTTGCACTACACCACCGAAGTCATACAAGAGCAAGACTGGGTGCGCGCCACCCAATCGCAGTTTGACCCAATCAAAATTACCGATGATTTATGGATAGTGCCTACTTGGCACAGCGCGCCTAATGCCAATGCGATTAATATCGTACTGGACCCCGGCCTAGCGTTTGGCACCGGCAGCCACCCAACCACGCATTTGTGTTTGGCTTGGCTTAGCCAAACCGTAAAAAAAGACCAGACCGTATTGGATTACGGTTGCGGTTCTGGCATTCTCGCTATCGCTGCTAAAAAATTAGGCGCATCTAAAGTAGTGGGCACCGACATCGACGCCCAAGCCATACAGGCCAGCTTGTATAACGCCGAACAAAACGCCGTGCAGGCGAGCTTTTATCATGCTAACGACTACCAAACAGAACAGTACGACATCGTAGTGGCCAACATTTTGTCTAGCGCGTTGAGCGTTTTGGCACCGGCCTTGGCTAAATCCTGCAAGTCCGGCGGAAAAATTGCCTTGTCAGGCATTTTGAAGGAACAAGCCGAGGCCGTATCGGCTATTTATTCGCCGTGGTTTGATATGCAAGCGCCGGTTTACATGGATGCTTGGGTCTTGTTAACGGGCATAAAAAAATGATCGTAAACTTGGATTGCCCATCCTGCCAAAGCCGTTTTAAGGTATCAGAGGATCAAATAACACAGCACCAAGGCCTGGTTTGTTGCGGTCATTGTTTCACCCTGTTTAAAGCGCAAGGCCAT
Source organism: Methylotenera oryzisoli (assembly GCA_943333775.2). Classification (GTDB taxonomy): domain Bacteria; phylum Pseudomonadota; class Gammaproteobacteria; order Burkholderiales; family Methylophilaceae; genus Methylotenera; species Methylotenera profunda. The sequence continues at coordinate 4,572 of CALQUO020000017.1, read as the reverse complement.
ACTCAGGCTAGTGCGGAAAACACCAAACGCAGTAGCGACAATTTAAATAAAACTACAACAAAATCCGTATGTAAAAATAGCCTGGCTGTTTTTATGCTGCTACTTTTATTGTTGAGCGCGGTGTTGCAAACGGTTTATTTCTTGCGTGCCGAAATCAGCTGGCGCTTCCCCAGCAGCCAAGTATACTTAAAGCTAGCCTGTAAAAAAATTGGCTGCGACATTGCCTTGGCCAAACAAATTAATTTGCTGTTGCTAGATGACACGGATTTGTTAGAGGACGAGCAACGCCTTGGCTTAATGTATTTATCCAGCTCCATCGTTAATCAAGCTGAGTTTAGTCAAGCCTACCCAACGATAGAATTAACCCTGACCGATATCGAGGATAGAGCTAAATACACGCGTCAATTTAGCCCGCATGAATATTTAGATCACGAGGCTGATGCTAAATTAGGATTGGCGGCTGGGCAATCGCTTAAACTGACGCTGCCTTTAGCCAACCCAGATCAAAGCATAGCTGGGTACCGAGTACGGTTATTTTATTAGCGCTGCGCCTAAGTCTATCTAATGAAAATCATTAGCCGAATTTAGTCCGTTTACATAGCGTTGTCTTTACATCGCCCTGTAATATAACTCCATAAGTTGTGTACAACTTAATTAATTAATGACTAGGAGAATTACCATGTGGACTACACCAGCAGCTACTGAAATGCGTTTTGGTTTTGAAGTAACCATGTACGTAATGAACAAATAATTTTTGAACTCTTTAGTTCAAATATAAAAAAGGACGCCTAGGCGTCCTTTTTTATTGGCCTTGCTTAGAATCACGGTTTAATTGATTAAGCGCAAACAAGGCGATTTAATTTCCTTAATGGCTTCGGCTATGGCGTTAACCGCCATTTCTCTGGCATAACTTTTACGCCATGCTAAGGCAATTCGCCTAACTGGAACCGGCGCAGAAAAAGGAATCACCTTTACCAAAGGATTCACATAACGTTCTGTGGCCGCACTGCATGGCAGCACGGTGATGCCTAAATTGGATGCCACCATATTCCGTATGGTTTCCAATGAGTTGCCTTGTAACACCTGCCCTTTTTTTGATAAATCTGGGCAAGCAGCCAAAACCTGATGGCTATAACAATGGCCACTATTAAGCAACAAGACATTCTCATCAACCAAATCATCCGCCACTATGCTAGCTTTGTTCGCCCAGGCATGGCTAATAGGCACCATCACCACGTATTCCTCGTCATATAAAGCTTGAGTTTTAATACCGGGTACATCAAAAGGCAAGGCCACGATGGCGGCGTCTATGGCCCCACTTTTAAGCTGCGCTTCCAACTGGACCGTTAGGTTTTCTTCTATGTCCAATGGCATGTCGGCACACATGCGACGCAAAATCGGAATGATTTCTGGGAGCAAATAAGGTCCAACCGAATAGATCAAGCCCAAACGAAACGGCCCAGCCAATTGGTTATTACCTTGCTTAGCGATTTCCCTTATGTGCGCCACTTCTTCTAGGGCTCGCATGGCTTGTTCTATAATTTTTTGGCCAACTACTGTAGGGCTGATATCGGTATGGCTGCGCTCAAAAATAAGCACGCCCAGATCTTCTTCTAATTTTTTAATAGCCAAACTTAGCGCCGGCTGACTTACAAAACATTTTTCTGAAGCTTTTCTAAAATTTCGTTCTTTCGCCAACGCCACCACAAAACGCAATTCGTTTAAGGTCATGCCGCCACTCCCTACAATGATTAGTATTACTTATAGTATTAAGTTTTTTGATAAGTTTAACACAGGGATTTTGCTTTTAATTTGAATCCAATCAGGGCGCTCTGGAGGCCTAAATTAAACGGGCCTAGACCATGACATGTAAATTTACTTTTAAGGGCTAGCAGGCCCATTAACGCAGATATGTGTCACTTTTTACAGGCATTAAAAAAGCCCCTCAGGGCTTTTTTAATTGGGTGGGTCTAAGCTGACGATTAAACGTCTAAGTTGCTTGCACCCAAGGCATTGCTTTCAATAAAGGCACGTCTTGGTTCAACGTTGTCGCCCATTAGCGTAGTGAAAATTTCATCCGCGGCAATAGCATCATCAATTTGTACTTTTAACAAACGACGCACGGTTGGGTCCATAGTGGTTTCCCATAGTTGCGACGGGTTCATTTCACCCAACCCTTTATAGCGTTGAATATTGAGATTGTGTTTGGCTTCTTCTAATAACCAATCCAAGGCTTGTTTAAATGTAGTGACCGGTAATTCTTTTTCACCACGTTTAATTAATGCCCCTTCGCCTAATAAGCCTTGCAGCATGTTGGACATTTTGCTGATTTGTCGGTAATCGCCAGAACCTAAAAATTCAGCATTGATCACGCAACATTGCAAATTACCGTGCACGTATTTGTTCACTTCCAAACGGTATTCGTTAGCCTCGGCATCAAAACCAACGATCACTTCGCTGCCTATTGCGCCTAATATTGGACGTAATTTTTCAGCGGCTTTTTCTGTGCTTTCTTTAGTGGCTAAGCTTAATTCCCCTAAATCTTGCATGGCACGCAATACGCTTTCATCGTAATGCGAAGCAATGCGGCGTATGACGGCTTCTGTTAATACCATTTGTTTAGCGATTTCAGTTAATGGGGCATCGCTGAGGGTATCGCCTTTGGTTTTTGTAATTAGCTCCGCTCCTTTCAGTGCCGATTGCAGTAAATATTGATCCAATTCTTGTTGGTCTTTTAGGTAGCGTTCGTCTTTACCTTGCTTAACTTTATACAAGGGTGGTTGCGCAATATAAATGTGGCCACGCTCAACTAATTCAGTCATCTGACGGTAGAAGAAGGTGAGCAGCAAGGTTCGAATGTGGGCACCATCGACGTCCGCATCGGTCATGATGATAATGCGGTGGTAGCGTAATTTTTCCACATTAAAATCCGCTTTACCTATGCTGGTGCCCAGCGCAGTAATTAAGGTTGCGATCTCTTGTGAGCCAATTAATTTATCGAACCTAGCTTTTTCTACGTTTAAAATTTTACCCTTCAATGGCAATATGGCTTGGAATTTACGATCCCGGCCTTGCTTAGCAGACCCGCCCGCGGAGTCACCCTCAACCAAGTATATTTCGCATTTTGCTGGGTCGCGTTCCTGACAATCGGCTAATTTACCAGGCAAGCCCATGGTGTCCATGACTCCCTTACGACGGGTAATTTCACGTGCCTTACGCGCCGCTTCTCGTGCACGTGCAGCATCAACGATTTTACCAACAATGATTTTTGCATCAGCTGGGTTCTCTTGTAAAAATTCTGCCAATTTTGCTGCAACCACTTCTGAGACCACAGGCTGCACCTCTGAAGATACCAATTTATCTTTGGTTTGTGATGAAAACTTCGGGTCAGGCACTTTTACTGACAACACGCAACAAATGCCTTCTCGCATGTCATCGCCAGTGGTTTCAACTTTGGCTTTTTTAGCCATGTCGGTTTGTTCAATGTACTGATTAAGCGTACGAGTCATGGCTGTGCGTAACCCCGTTAAATGGGTTCCGCCATCGCGTTGCGGAATGTTGTTGGTAAAACACTGTACGGTTTCACTGTAGGAATCGTTCCACTGCATAGCCACCTCTATGGTCATGCCGTCTTTTTCACCCATGGCATAAAATGTTTTTGGGTGCAGCACGGATTTGGTTCGATTCATGTACTCAACGAAGCCTTTTATACCGCCTGAATAGGCAAAGTTTTCACTCTTACCGCTGCGTTGATCGATAAGTTCAATTTTTACACCATTGTTGAGGAAGGATAGTTCGCGTATGCGTTTAGCCAATATATCGAAGTGGTATTCAACCAAGACAAAGGTTTCCACTGACGCCAAGAAATGCACTTCCGTGCCGCGCTTCTCTGTTTTACCCATCAAGGCTAAGGGTGCCATGGCCACGCCGCGCTGGAATTCCATTTGGTGTATTTCGCCGTTACGGTAAATTTTCAATCGTAACCAGTCAGACAAAGCGTTTACAACCGACACCCCTACCCCATGTAAACCACCAGAAACCTTGTAAGAGTTTTGGTCAAACTTACCGCCGGCATGCAGTTCCGTCATAACGATTTCAGCCGCTGAACGTTTAACCGATTTAATGTCATCGTATTTAATGTCGGTAGGAATTCCCCTACCGTTATCGGTTACGCTGATGGAATTGTCTAAATGAATAGTAACTTTAATTTCATTACAGTGACCGGCTAATGCTTCATCAATTGCGTTATCCAAAACTTCAAACACCATGTGATGCAATCCCGAGCCATCCGAGGTATCGCCGATGTACATACCCGGGCGCTTACGAACGGCATCTAAACCTTCAAGAATTTTAATACTAGAAGAATCGTAATCAGGTGTAACTTTTTTATTTTCAGCCATACTCGTTTTCTTTAATTAAGTGTTTGTTGATTTGGTTAATGCTTTTTTATTGTTGTTTCACGTGAAACATAAGGCTTTTTTAAATACGCATAGGCATAACAACGTATTTGTAATTTGGGTTATTAGGAATAGTAATTAAACAACTGCTGTTGGCGTCAGCAAAAGAAAAGTT
>CALQUO020000016.1 GCA_943333775.2 Methylotenera oryzisoli | reverse complement strand
GTAAGCGTCGTCGGTTAAAATTTTTACCTGAGCGCCGGTGTAGCTTTTGGCTTTGATGCCCAATTCAATCAAGGCTAAAGCTGTCATGCCTACTGTAACTTGCTCACCGGTCGAGACTATCATGTCCAGCTCGCGCGGGTCCGGCTCGGCCATGAGTTCTTTAGCGAGGTTGATGAGTTTGTTGGTTTCACCGGACATGGCGGACACCACCACGACCACTTGGTGGCCCATGGCTTTGTAACGCGCGACGCGTCTGGCCACATTGCGAATGCGATCTGGGTTGGCGACCGAGGTGCCACCGTATTTTTGTACTATAAGTGCCATTTACTGCTTCCTAAATAAACTGTGTTTACTGTGTTTTTTGTTTAACCCACTCGGCCACGCTGGCTAAGGCCTGTGGCAACTGGCTGGCATCGGTGCCGCCGGCCATCGCCATGTCGGGTTTGCCGCCGCCTTTGCCGCCTACTTGGCTTGCGACGTGGTTGACCAAATCGCCGGCTTTTAGTTTGCCAATTAAATCGGCCGTGACGCCGGCAGCTAGACTGACTTTGCCATCTTGAACGCTGGCTAAGACTATGGCCGCCGATTTGAGTTTGTCTTTAAGTTTGTCCATGGTCTCACGTAGCGCATTGGCATCCGCGCCTTCTAGTTTAACCGCTAAGACTTTTACGCCGTTGATGTCGCTGGCCTGGCCGACTAAATCGTCACCTTGGCTGGCAGCCAATTTGGATTTCAATCTGGCCAATTCTTTTTCTAAGGCTTTGGCGTGCTCGCTCAATTGCGCGACTTTGTTCACCACCTCGCTGCTCGGCGCTTTGAGTTCGTGGGCCAATTGCGCAATCAGAGCTTGTTGCTGGTTAATTAAACGCAGCGCGCCTTGGCCGGTGGTGGCTTCCACGCGCCTTACGCCAGCAGCCACACCCGATTCACCGGTGATTTTAAATAGACCAATATCGCCGGTGCGATTCACGTGGGTGCCGCCGCATAATTCGCGTGAGCTGCCGATGTCTAGCACGCGCACTTCGTCGCCATATTTTTCACCAAACAGCATCATGGCGCCGGTTTTTTGTGCCGATTCTATGTCCATGACGCGCGCTTGGCACTCGGCATTGGCTAAAATTTCGGCATTCACTATGGCCTCCACCTGAGCGATTTCTTGCTCGGTCATGGGGGCATTGTGGACAAAGTCAAAGCGGGTTTTATCCGCGTCCACCAATGAGCCTTTTTGTTGCACGTGGCCGCCTAATACTTCACGCAAGGCTTTGTGCATTAAGTGCGTGGCTGAATGGTTGCGCATGATGTTGCTGCGAGCCGTTAAATCGACCGTGGCTTTTAAGCTGTCGCCGACTTTGAGGCTGCCGGTTTTTAACACGCCGTGATGGCCAAACACCGCTGCTTGGATTTTTTGCGTGTCTTCCACGGCAAAAATACCTTGCTCGCTTTTTAGCAAACCGGTGTCGCCCACTTGGCCGCCGGATTCGGCATAGAAAGGCGTGCCGTCTAAGACCACCACGCCTTGCTCCCCTTCGTTTAATTGCGGCACGGCGCTGCCGTCTTTGTATAACGCCAAGACCTTGGCTTGCGTTTCTAAACTGACGTAGCCTTTGAATTCGGAACTAGCGCCGTTGTAGTCTAGGTTGGCAGCCATTTTGAATTTGCCAGCCGAGCGCGCTTGTTCTTTTTGACGGCTCATGGCGGCGTCAAAGGCGGCGCTGTCTACTGCCACATTGCGCTCGCGGCAAATGTCGGCGGTTAAATCCAAGGGGAAGCCAAAGGTGTCGTGCAATTTAAAGGCCAAGTCGCCGTTAAAGGTGGTATTGGCGGATTGGGTCATGCTGGCCAATTCGTTTTCTAAAATTTCCATGCCGTTTTCTATGGTTTCAAAGAAACGGTCTTCTTCCAATTTGAGTGTGCTGGTGATGCGCGTTTGCTCGGTTTTAAGTTCCGGGTAAGCGTCGCCCATTTCCTTGACTAAGTCGGCCACCAAGCTGTGGAAGAAGGCACTACGTGCGCCTAATTTGTAGCCATGGCGGATGGCGCGGCGCACGATGCGGCGCAGAACGTAACCGCGGCCTTCGTTGCCAGGTATGACGCCGTCGGCAATCAAGAATGAGCAGGCGCGGATGTGGTCGGCCAACACTTTTAAGCTAGGGCTGTTGAGGTCACTGGTGTGGGTCGCCTTGGCGGCCGCAGCGATCAATCCTTGGAATAAATCGATTTCGTAATTGGCGTGCACGTGCTGCAATACCGCAGCCAAACGCTCCAAGCCCATGCCGGTGTCGACGCTGGGTTTTGGCAGTGCGTGCATGACGCCGGCTTCATCGCGGTTAAACTGCATGAAGACGTTATTCCAAATCTCGATGTAACGGTCGCCGTCTTCGTCGGGGCTGCCCGGTGGGCCACCAAAATGGTGATCGCCGTGATCGTAGAAAATCTCCGTGCAAGGGCCGCAAGGACCGGTGTCGCCCATCATCCAGAAGTTGTCTGAGGCATAACGCGCGCCTTTGTTGTCGCCTATGCGTATGATGCGGTTCGCCGGCACGCCTATGTCGTTTAGCCAGATGGCGTAGGATTCTTCGTCCTCGGCATAAACGGTGACGGTGAGTTTGTCTTTAGGCAGTTTGAATACTTCGGTCAGCAATTCCCAAGCGTAGCTGATAGCTTCTTTTTTGAAGTAATCGCCAAAGCTGAAGTTGCCCAGCATTTCAAAGAAGGTGTGGTGGCGCGCCGTGTAGCCGACGTTTTCTAAGTCGTTGTGTTTGCCGCCTGCGCGTACGCATTTTTGGCTGGTGGTGGCGCGCGTGTAGCTGCGTTTATCAAAGCCCAAGAACACGTCTTTGAACTGGTTCATGCCGGCGTTGGTAAACAGCAAGGTTGGGTCGCCATGCGGCACTAATGAACTGGACGACACCACTTGGTGGCCTTTTTCGACAAAGAAGGCTAGAAAGGCAGAACGAATTTCATTGCTGCTGGGTTGGCTGCTGAGTTTAATGGTCATAGTTTTACTGCGTTTCTTATGTAAAAGCCGGGCTAACTGGCTGGCTCGTCGTTCGTTATGCTGCTCAATACTTTTTTAATCACATCAAAGCTAAAGCCGCGGCTTTGTAAAAACCGAGCTTGTTTGGCCCATTCCTCACGGCTGCTAGGTGCCCCTCGGTATTTCTTTAAGCACACGGCTTTGGCGTTTTCCAGTTCGTGGGCTTTTATTTCTTCCACGGCACCGGCAATTAAGTCTTCGGCTACGCCTTTTTCACGCAGTTCGCTGGCGACTTTGGTACTGCCGTAGCGCACTTTTCTGGCGTGCACCAATTGCTCGGTAAACCTTGCATCGCTTAACCAACCGCGCTTTTTAAAATCATCCAATATGGCCGGAATGTCTTCCGACTCTTCTGCATAGGCCTTTAGTTTTTGCGCCAATTCAACATAAGAATACTCGCGCTTACCTAAGTAATCCAAGGCACGTTGGCGCAAACTTTTAGCTTGGTAGACGATGGCTGACCTCGCTTAAGGCAGTACTTCTAGTCTTCTTCGGCTTCCGCGCGAACGGCCGGCAAGGCTTCGGCGATTTCTTTCATGTTGGCACGAATTTTTGCATCGATTTCATTGGCGATCGCGGGGTTGGCTTTCAAGAAGTCACGCGAATTGTCTTTGCCTTGGCCGATTTTTTCACCGTTGTAGCTGTACCATGCGCCGGCTTTTTCCACGAACTTGGCGTTCACGCCCAATTCAATGATTTCGCCTTCGCGGGAAATGCCTTCGCCGTACAAGATGTCAAATTCAGCTTGTTTGAACGGAGGCGCTACTTTGTTTTTGATGACTTTGACACGGGTTTCAGAACCGATGACTTCGTCACCTTTTTTGATGGCGCCAGTGCGGCGTATGTCTAAACGCACGGAGGCGTAGAATTTAAGGGCGTTACCACCGGTGGTCGTTTCTGGGTTACCAAACATCACGCCTATCTTCATGCGGATTTGGTTAATAAAGATGACCAAGGTGTTGGTGCGTTTGATGTTGCCGGTTAGTTTACGTAAGGCTTGGCTCATCAAGCGGGCTTGCAAGCCCATGTGCGAGTCACCCATTTCGCCTTCAATTTCAGCGCGTGGCGTTAGGGCAGCGACCGAGTCGACCACCACGATGTCAACTGAACCTGAGCGCACCAACATGTCGACAATTTCCAAGGCTTGTTCGCCGGTGTCCGGTTGGGAGATCAATAAGTCCGGCACGTTGACGCCTAATTTGGCGGCATATTGCGGATCCAAGGCATGCTCGGCATCGATAAAGGCGGCCGTGCCACCCATTTTTTGCATTTGCGCAATCACTGACAGCGTCAGTGTGGTTTTACCAGACGATTCCGGACCGTAAATTTCCACCACACGGCCGCGCGGTAAACCGCCTATGCCTAAGGCGATATCGAGGCCCAATGAACCAGTGGACACCGATTGGACGTCTTCGCCTATGCTGCCATCACCCATACGCATGATGGACCCTTTGCCGAATTGCTTTTCAATCTGCGCTAATGCGGCGGCAAGTGCTTTGCTTTTGTTGTCATCCATGGTGTTTTGCCTCTGAGTTTTATGTGGTTTTGATTGCGTTTAACAGCCTGTAATTATTTCATAAATCAAGGCTTAAGGTAAGTGCAATCAGCCCTTCAATTAGGGTTTTTGCCGATTGCTGGCGAATTTCTTGGCGGCTGCCGTTAAAGTGCGCAGTCGTGCTGCGCGAGGCTTGATTTTGCCCTAACCAGGCAAAGCAAACCGTGCCCACCGGTTTGGCTGGTGTGCCACCACCGGGCCCGGCAATGCCGGTGACGGCGGCGCTTAATTGGCTGCCACTTACAGCCATCACGCCGCTGGCCATTTCCACGGCGGTTTGTTCGCTGACGGCGCCAAAGCTATCCAAGGTGTCGCTGGATACCTTGAGCAGGTTTGCTTTGCTGGCGTTGCTGTAACTGACAACCGCGCATTCAAACCAGGCCGAGCTGCCGACCACGCGCGTGATGATTTCCGCGCCGAGGCCGCCGGTGCAAGATTCAGCCAAGCTTAAGGTTAAGCCTCGGGCCAGCAGTAAGCTGCCGAGTTGCTCGGCCAGTAGGCTTAAGTCCTCAGGCGCTGACATGGCTAATCTGCATTAATAATTGCACGCTCAGCATGGCGTAAACGGCGGCCAACAAATCGTCCAACATGACGCCTAAGCCATTCTTAAATCGCTTATCCAATTGGCGTATCGGGTAGGGTTTCCATATGTCGAATAAGCGGAACAGCAAAAAGGCCGTTAGCGTCCAGTGCCATTCATTGGGCGTGACTGTTAACACCAAAATCATGGCGACAATTTCATCCCAAACGATGCTGCCGTGATCGGGCACGCCCAGGGCGTCACCGGTGACTTGGCAGAAATAGATACCGAGCAGGAATAGGACGGCGATGATAATTAATTGCGTGCTCAAGGCGTAGACGGAAATCAGCCAGAAAAATGGCAAGCCGACCAAGCTGCCAAAAGTGCCCGGCGCTTTGGCGGCCAAGCCGCTACCTAGGCCCAAGGCAAAAAAGTGTGCCGGGTGCTGCAAGAGCATGCTCACACTGGGTTTATTTGAAGTGGTCAAAGCCAAGTTCCTTGATGTCTAAAATCGCCTTATCCAGGCCGTGCACGACCAAGCTCGGGTCTTGGGTAATTTTGCCTAGGCAGCATAAATCCAGGCCTAGCTTTTTGCCTAATTGCAGCAGTGCATCGTGCGATGCTTTGGGTGCAGTAAAGCACAGTTCGTAGTCGTCGCCGCCGCTTAATAGCAGTTTGGCTTGGCTAGACAAGTCTAGTCCGGCGGCTTCTGGCCAATGGCAAGCGTGTGGCCATTGCGACAAATGTAGGGTGGCGCCCAGATGGGAAGCCTGCAAAATGTGGCTTAAATCGGCTAACAAGCCATCGGAAATGTCGATGGCACTGTGGGCGAGGGAGCGCACACCATAGCCCAATGCCACACGCGGTTGTGGGCTGTGTAAGGCGGCGCCGCAGCGTTTGAAATCGTTGGGGCTGAGGCTAAGTTTGCCTTGCAAGTGCGCCAGCGCCAAAGCGGCTAAACCTAAGGGGCCAGACACCCATATTTCATCGTGCAATTGCGCGCCGCTGCGCTTCAAGGCCTGGCCAGTCGGTACTTCGCCCATAATTTGTATGCTGATAGTGAGTGGCCCGCGCGTGGTGTCGCCGCCGATTAGGTCAACGCCAAATGTATCCGCACAGGCAAACAGGCCGCGCGAGAAGTCGGCTAGCCAAGCGTGATCTATGTTAGGCAAGGCGATGGCCAAGGTAGCCCATTTGGGCTGGGCGCCCATGGCTGCCATGTCCGACAAGTTAACCGCTAAGGCTTTCCAGCCTAATTGGTAGGGATCGGCATCGGCAAAAAAATGCGTGCCGGCCACCAGCATGTCGGCCGAGATGGCCAACTCCATATTGGGGCCAACGCGGATGAGTGCGGCATCGTCGCCCACGCCCATTTCGCTGTGCTGCGGCGCGCGGGTGAAATATTGGCGGATGACATCGAACTCGGACACTAGGACACCTTGCTGGCTGATTTGGGTCGAAACGCCGTCACGACTGCTTCGTTGGTGGTCATATAGGGTGCGCCGATTAAGTCTAGGCAGTAGGGCACGGCGGCAAATATGCCGTGCACAGTTTGCTTGCCTTGCTCGTCTTTTAAGCCAGCTAAGGTCTGGGCAATGGCTTTCGGTTGGCCGGGTAGATTGATGATGAGACATTGATTGCGTATCACCGCCACTTGCCTGGATAAGATGGCAGTAGGCACAAAGTGCAGGCTGATTTGGCGCATTTGCTCACCAAAGCCAGGCATAACCTTATCGGCCACGGCCAGGGTAGCATCCGGGGTGACGTCGCGTAAGGCCGGACCAGTGCCGCCTGTGGTTAAAACCAAATGGCAGTTTTCCTCATCGACCAATTGGCATAAGATGGCTTCAATCTTGGCTTGTTCATCGGCGATTAGGCGTTGCACGAAATGAACCGGGCTGGTAACGGCCGATTCCAGCCAAGTTTGCAAGGACGGCAGGCCTAAATCCGGGTACACGCCCTGACTGGCACGGTCACTAATGGAAACTAAACCAATTTTAATGAATTCTTTTGTCATCTGTTTGTCAGTAGTTGAGCTTTAAGGTTTAATCATACCATTACCAACATTAAAGGACTTTTTCATGCGTACCCCAGACTCTCAATCAGTGAGCACAGCCGCGGCTAAGCCGGCATTATTCACTAAGCAAAAATTCATGCTATTTGCACTATTAAGTGCCGGCACATTATTGCTTTGCAGTCAGCTTATGGCGGCCGAAGCCAACCCTTATGCAAAAAATTACAAAGCGCAAAATACCAGCCAGCTAAAATCCTTGAGCGCGCAACCCGATACCAAAATGCTCTTAAGCAATCATAAAGAGGATGACAACATCAGTATGCTGGAAGACGGTTACGACATGATGGGCTCTACCGGCTTTTCCGGCACCGACGCACCCGTGGACGGTGCCTTGCAATTTGGTAAAAGCATCAAAGCAGACACGGTACTGGTTTACCGTAAATACGGCTCCGCTAAAACCGGCAGCGCCAAATTCGATTTAATTAAGCAAGCGGCTAAAACCGGCGGCGAAATAGACGAAAAAGACTTAGTGGAAGAGCCGACTGTGTATAACTATTACGCTAGCTACTGGGCTAAATTGCCCACACCATTATTGGGTGTGCACGTGATTAAGTTGGTGAAAGTGGCCAGCGATGAAAACGAAAAAGCCCAAGCGGAGCCAGGCTTAAAAATTCTAGCGGTAATCAAAGAGTCGCCGGCCGCTAAAGCCAATATCGTTAAAGGGGATAGCTTGTTGAAAATAGGCGATCTTGCACTTAATAAACCAGACGATTTGTTCGCGGCCGTTAAACGCTATGCTGGTCAAACGGTGGCGATAGAGCTGCAACACAATGGTGAGTTGGTAAAGACCAACGTGGCCTTAAACGCTAGACGCTAGTCAGCGAGTAACGATTTAATTCTCAAGTAGATGAAGTTTTTGCGCAAGCCACTTAGTGCTGGTGGCTTGCAATAAAATGGTCAGCAAAATCGCCATGAAGGTCACCGCGGCGATCACGTCACTGTAAGGCACGTCCATACCAACCAGCATGCCAGCTAATGCGCCTGGAATCACCCCGGTTTCACGCGTCCAGCACATAAATAAGCGTTCATTAAAAGTCCAATTGGCTTTGCGATTGAGCAGGGTGCAGCCGAATACCACCAAAGGTCGTGAGAGGAAGATAAAGGCTGCAACCACGCCCAATGCCCCCCAGAAATACTGCTGCAATAAGGCGAAGTCTACTTGTGAACCGAGCAAGATGAATATGAACATACGCATCATCAATGAGGTGGTTAAGATGAAATCCTCTAACTTGCTGGCTTCTTCAGTGGGCATGCTAAAGCCAAGTAAGTCTTTATTGCCCAGCACCATACCAAACACAAACACGGCCATGAAGCCGCTTGCATGAAGTTGGTCCACACTGAGGTAGGCGCCCGCTACAGCCATCAAGGTGACCACGGGAGTATATTCGGATAAGAAGCTGAGTTTTTCTTGGGCGATTAATAAGGCTGCGACATAACCAAAAAAAGCCCCACCGAGTACGCCTAAAAGTGATTGTTGTAGCAGTGCCATCAAGCTGGCACCGACTGAAAACTCGCCACCGGATAGGGCGATACCTAACACGGCGAAGGTTAAAATTGCGCCCATGGCATCGTTAAAAGCCGATTCACTCATGACGGTTTGCGCTACCTTGGCTCGCACTTTGACTTGCCTAAATACCGGTACCAAGGTGGCAGGATCGGTGGAAGCGATGACCGCGCCTAACAACAAGGCGAAAATAAAAGGCAGTTGCAGAAAATATTGGGCGGCAAGAGCAGTGACCACGGCGCTGATTAATACGCCTACGGTGGCCATGGAAAGCAGGCTAGGCCAAACTGTTTTTAGAACGTTTAAGCGCACGCTGGCCCCGCCGTCAAAAAGGATGTAGCAGGAGCCAAAAATAAGCATCAACTGATTTAAGGTGGAATCCACTTTTACATTGATAACACCAAAGCCGGCAGCGCCCAATAGCATGCCGGCCACTAAAAATAAGACGACATCGGGGATTTTTATTAGGCGAGCAAGAAAGCCAGTCGCCGTGCCTACGCCCAGAATCAGGCCGATTAAGAGGAGTATTTCTTTGGCATGCAAAATGCTGGCAGTGTTTTCCATGATGAATTCGCTCTATGGCTTAGCTGAGGTTGGGGGGCACTGAGTAATCGTCATTGGCGTCGCTGTTTTCTTGCAACTCTTTGGTGACGTCGCGCAACACTTTAAAAATTTCGCGGCTACTTTTCGGTGGTTTGCCGGCAGCCAATTCTTTTTGTGCATTGCGCACCAGGGTGCGTAATTGCTGTATGTCGGTTTGCGGGTAGAGGGCGATAAATTCTGATAAGGCATTCGCCTCTTTAATCATACGATCGCGCCAACGTTCTAGGCCATGGAAATAGGCATTTTCGGCGCTGTGCTTGCCATCCCATCGGGCCAATTGCTCCAGTATGGGGGCGTTATCGATGTCGCGCATGAGGCGGCCAAGGTATTGTTTATGTCGACGGATGGCGCCGTTCGCGGTGATTTTTTTGCTGTCCAGCACGGCGGTGAGCACGGCTTCGGGCAAATCCAATTTAAGCAGTTTGTCTTTAGGCAGCTCGGTTAGACGCACGCCTAAGGCTTGCTGGTCGTCGGCCTCGGCTTTGAGTTGCGTTTTGCTGATCGGCTCTTCGCTATTCAATTTTGAGGCCAGATTGGCGTCGTAGCTAAAATCAGTACCGCTGTTTGTCTTTTTGGCTTTCATGTTGCGGTATTATAACAGCCTTGCTGTATTGGTGCTGTCGGCTAAACTCGCAGGCGGGCGCCAACCATTAGGCTACAAATACGCAGCACAACATTCACTATGGACAGAGCATGGCTAACACAGGTTTTAGTTACAGTTTAGATGAAATCAAGCAGATGTCGCAGGACGTGCTCAAGCTTGCTAAAAAACATGGAGCAAGCGCGGCGGAATCAGAAGTTAGCCTGAGCATGGGGCAGAACGTGTCGGTGCGTTTGAATGAAGTGGAAAACATCGAATACAACCGCGATAAAGGTATGTCGATCACGGTCTTTTTTGGCCAACAAAAAGGCCACGCCAGCACTTCTGATTTAAGCCAGTCTGCTCTGCAAGACACCGTGGTGGCTGCATGCAACATCGCCAAGTACACAGCCCAAGACGCGTATTGCGGTTTGGCCGACGCCGATTTGATGGCGACAGCCTTGCCGGACTTGCAATTGCATCACCCATGGGGCATCTCGGTCGATGAGGCCGTCGAGCTAGCTAAGCGCTGCGAAGCGGCGGCTTTGGCGGTGGATAAACGCATTAGCAATTCCGAAGGTGCCAGCGTATCGACCGGGGAAGGGTATTTTGCTTACAGCAATACCCATGGCTTTACCGGCGGTTACTCCAGTTCGCGGCATGGCATTAGCTGCTCGGTGATCGCCGAAGCGGACGACAGCATGCAACGGGATTATTGGTACAGCACCGCCCGTACCGCGGATGATTTGCAGGCTGTAACTGACATAGGACGCATTGCCGGTGAGCGCACGCTGCGTCGCTTGCACTCAAGAAAAATCAGCACATGCCAAGTGCCGGTGTTATTTGAAGCGCCGCTCGCCAGTGGCTTGATAGGCACTTTGATTAGCGCCATTTCAGGCGGCAGCTTGTACCGCAAATCGTCTTTTCTATTGGACAGCTTAGGTCAACAGATTGCTAGCCCCTTGCTCAATATAGTCGAGGACCCGCATCTCTTAAAAGGCTTGGCCAGTAGTCCCTTTGATAGCGAGGGCGTGGCCACCCATTCTAGGCAATTGGTCAAAGACGGCGTCTTGCAAGGTTATGTCTTAGGCAGTTATTCGGCGCGTAAATTGGGCATGAAAAGCACGGGTAATTCCGGTGGCAACCACAATTTGTTGGTGCAATCTGGCCCAAATGATTTTGCCGGCATGTTGCAGCAAATGGGCACTGGTTTGCTGGTGACCGAGTTATTGGGCAGCGGCGTGAACCCGGTAACGGGCGATTACTCTAGAGGTGCAGCAGGCTTTTGGGTGGAGAACGGCGTCATTGTGCATTCAGTAGAGGAAATCACTATCGCTAGCAATATGCGCGACATGTTAAAAGGGATAGTCGGCATTGGTTCGGATGTGTTGGTGCAGAATTCGAAACAAGTGGGCTCAATACTGATTGAGCGTATGACGGTGGCTTGCGAATAAGAGCTTTAGCCGTAAGCCATGCTATTTATTCGTCGTCTTTAATGAATTCTTCAGGGACTATGCCGTCTTGCACCAAGCTGGCACGACGTTGGAGGTAAGCGTCGCGGGTGAAGGCGTATGGATCGAGCGAAGCTTCATCTATCAAATCTGTGGCAGTTAAAAGCTCAGCACGTTTGTCTATCAGTTGACCGACGCGCAGTTGGTTGTGCAAGCGCACGTCGCCTTTTCGGTGGGCGTAAGCAATCGGATCAGTAGTGGCCAAATCGAATACCAAACCGGTGGTGTCACGTAAACTAGATGGGCCTAGTATAGGCAATACCAAGTAAGGGCCATCGCCGACACCCCAGTGACCTAATGTTTGACCAAAGTCTTCTTTGTGTTTAGGCGCGTCATCCATGCCGGCCACATCGAAGAAGCCAGCAATACCAAATGTGCTGTTGATGATAAAACGGCCGGCATCGGTGAATGCATGGGCAAATTTAAATTGCAATAAATCGTTAAAAACCGTGGTCAGTGAAGTCAGGTTTTCATAGAAATTGTTAATGCCTTTACGTATTGGTGAAGGTGTGATGGTTTGGTAAACCGATGCGACCGGTTTAATTAAGGCTTTATCGGCAACGTCATTGAATTTATAAATACCTCGGTTCAAGCCTTCCAAAGGATCTTTATTGCCTTGCGTGGCGCAAGCCGAAAGAAAAGCCAAGCATGCCACTAAGATTATTTTTTTGCCAAATGCCATCATGTTCGTTTGCATCTTATTCGCCTTTAATCGAGACTTTTTCTCTTTAACATCAACTTACGTTTGTTTTTGGAGCAGTCGTTATTTTTTGTTGTTACTTTAACCGAGCAGGTCTGGCTTGTCTAGCCTTTTGGTTTTTTTACCACAAGCTTGTTGTATTTTTACCCTTTACTTTTATCATGCAATGGATCTATTTTTGTAAATATCGAGCGCCAAACCGCGCTGAGTAGCGTGATCTACAATAGGGGTCGGGTAATCCACGCCCAGGATCAAATTAAGCGCTTGCAATCGGTCGCCAGAAAGCATCCATGGTGCGTGAATTTCTTTGTCGTTGCAGGCGGCTAATTCGGGCACATAACGACGTATGAATTTGCCGGCCGGGTCAAAGCGTTCGCTTTGCGTAGTCGGGTTGAAAATTCTAAACCATGGCTGTGCATCGCAACCGGTGCTGGCAGCCCATTGCCAACCGCCGTTGTTGGCGCTGAAGTCAAAATCGATTAACTGCTCAGCGAAATAGCGCTCGCCCCAACGCCAATCGATGAGTAAGTCTTTGACTAAAAAGCTAGCGGCTATCATGCGTAACCGGTTGTGCATAAAGCCGCTGCTATTGAGTTGGCGCATGGCGGCATCGACTAAGGGGTAACCGGTGCGACCTTCACACCACGCTGCAAATAAGTTCGGGTCGTTGCTAAAAGCCAAGTTTTCAAATTCGGCTTTGTAGGCTTGGCCAGCGGCTAATTGCGGCTTATGGTGCAATATTTGTACGTAAAATTCCCGCCATATCAACTCGCTTAGCCAGGTTTGTGCGCCGGCATTGTGTTCTTGCATGGCAGTGCGCGCCAAGTGGCGGATAGACACTGTGCCAAAGCGCAAATGCACCGACAAATAAGACACGCCTTTTACTGCTGGAAAGTTGCGCGCCTCTTGGTAATGCACGATACGATTTTTAAAATCCTCAAATAAAGCCAAACCGCCTTGCATACCCGGTTTAATGCCCAGCTTGATTAAGTTGGTGCCTGCAAAGCCTAAGCTGGTTAAGCTGGGTAGAGCGCTAGGCTGGCTTATTAGGGCCAGGTTTTTTATTTGGCTGTCGACTGGGTAAGGCTGCAAGTGCCCTTCTTGAAGGGTTTTTAGCCAGGCATTTTTATAGGGGGTGAACACGCTGTAAGGTTTGCCAGTTTGCGTGAGGATCTCGTTTTTTTCAAATATTACTTGGTCTTTATAATGGTGAAATACTCGGTTTTCTTCCTTTAAGCTAGCGGCCACCCTTGTGTCACGGGCGATGGCGGTGGGATCGTAGTCGTGGTTGCAGAACACCGCATCTACTTGCAATTTTCTGGCTAGTTTGGGAATTTCATCGCTGGCACGGCCTTGTAAAACCATTAGGTCGCCACCTTTTTTTTGCAAGGCGGTTTTGAGCTCGCTGACGGCTAGCCAAATGAATTCGACGCGGCGATCGGCTTTATTTTTTAGTAGGTCCAGTATCTCGCTATCAAAAACGAACACGCAGTAAACCTGACGTGCGGCGCTGAGGGCGTGGTAAAAGGCGGCGTGGTCGTAATCACGCAGGTCGCGTCTAAACCAGACTAGGGCTTTGTCATATTGGTTGGTAACCATGCTTATTCCCGGTGATAGGGATGATTGCAAATGACCGAATGCGCTCGGTAAAGTTGCTCGGCCAATAGCACCCGCACCATGGCATGCGGCAGCGTGAGTTTGGACAAAGCCCATAGCCAATCGGCTTTTTGCTTGACGCTGGCGTGAAGGCCATCGGCGCCGCCTATGACTAAAGCCACGTCGCGGCCTTGGCTTTGCCAATCACGCAATTTGTCGGCCAATTGCAAGGTGCCGATCTCGGCGCCCCTCTCGTCTAGGGCTATGCAATAGTCTTTACCCACTGCCTCGATGATGCGTTTGGCTTCGATGAGTTGGATGTTTTCGGTGTTGTTGCCGGCGGCGCGTTTCTCCGGCTTGATTTCGATGATGTCTAGGCTTAATTCGCGCGGCATGCGCTTAGCGTATTCTTGGCAAGCGGTTTCGACCCATGCAGGCATTTTGTGACCAACTGAGATGATGCGCAGTTTCAATGCTTAAAACTCGCTAGTCGCTTGAGGACTAGGCCTCGCCGTGATCGGCTTTGATGTGGCCGCGACGCGTTTCTGCTTCGCCCCAAAGTTGTTCTAGGTTGTAGTAAGCGCGAGTGGTCGGCACCATGATGTGGGCGACGATGTCGTTTAAATCCACCAACACCCATTCGCCTTCTTTTTCGCCTTCTGTACCGCGTATGGCGTAGCCTTTTTCTTTGAGCTTCTCACGGACGTTGTCGGCGATGGCTTTGGCTTGACGGCTGGAGGTGGCGCTGGCGACGATCATGTAGCTGGTCATGGAGGTCAGTTTGCGTACGTCCATGACCGTGATGTCAAAGCCCTTGATATCTTCGATGGCGTCCACAACCGCGAGCTTTAGGCCCTCTAAATAATTGGCGTCGGATTTGTTTGGATCTAATTCTGTTGTCATTAAGCGGCCTGTACGGGAATGGCATTGCGTTGGGATAAAATGCGGTTTTTATGGTCTACGTAGACTAATTTTGGCGTGAAATTTTCTAACTCTATGGCTTGGTAATCGGCGTAGCTGGCGATGATGACTATGTCTTGTGGGGCGGCTTTGTGGGCGGCCGCGCCGTTCACAGAGATGATCCCGGAATCGCGTTCAGCACGAATGGCGTAGGTACTAAAGCGCTCGCCATTGGTGATGTTGTATATGTGGATTTGTTCGTATTCCTTTATGTCTGCAGCTTCCAGCAAGGTTTCGTCGATGGCGCAACTGCCTTCGTATTCGAGTTCACTGTGCGTGACGCGCACGCGGTGCAGTTTAGATTTGAGCATGGTTCTTTGCATGCGATTTAACCTAGTTTTAAAAGGGAGTGCATTATAGTCCTTATAAGCCTTTGTTCCAATGGTAAATTCATGCGACAGCGGCAGACCGGCCAAATAGCAGGTTTAAATTTTGAGGCTAAGGTTATCAATAAGTCGGGTCGTGCCTAATTTACCAGCGGCCAAGATCACTACATCGGTTTCGTCAGCGCTGGCCGCTTGCAAGTTACTGGCCGCCCTTATGGCCACATAATCCACCCGCCAGCCTTGTTGTTCGAGTTTCAGGATAGCGGCTTGTTCTAGGCTTAAAAAATTTGCGCGGCGGCCTTGCCGTTTAATTTGCTCGCCTAGCTGTTGCAGTTCGGCATGCAGTTGACTGGCTTGGGCTTTTTCTGCTCTGCTTAAATAGCCGTTGCGCGAACTCATGGCCAGCCCAGTAGGCTCGCGTACGGTGTCGGCGGCGAGGATGGCGATGGCTAAATTAAATTGCTTGACCATTTCTCGTATGATTAACAGTTGCTGGTAGTCTTTTTTGCCGAATACCGCCAATTGTGGCTGGACGATGTTAAACAATTTAAGCACCACTGTGGCGACGCCGGCAAAATGACCAGGGCGGCTGGCACCGCATAAGTCGTTAGCTATCGGCGGCAATTGCACGGTGATACTTTGCTTGAGGGCTTGACCATCAAAGTCGGGGTACATTTCGGCCACAGATGGGACAAAAACGATGTCGGCGCCTACTGCTTTAAGTTTTTCACAATCGACGGCCAAAGTGCGCGGGTAGTTGGCCAAGTCTTCGTTGGCGCCAAATTGAAGTGGGTTGACAAAAATACTGACCACGACGCATGTTGCCTGCTGTTTGGCTAGCTT
>CALQUO020000015.1 GCA_943333775.2 Methylotenera oryzisoli | reverse complement strand
TCTATGGCGTATTGTATGGCTTTACGTACCAAGCGTTTGCTGCCGTCTATGGACACAGGTTTGATGCCTATGGCTGAGGAATCGGGAAAGCGAATTTTTTTACGCATGCCCATGTCGCTAATAAATTGTATGACTTTTGTCACTTCGTCAGTGCCCGCTGCCCATTCTATGCCGGCATAAATGTCTTCGGTGTTTTCACGAAAAATAACCATGTCGGTTTTTTCTGGGTGCTTAACCGGGCTGGGCACACCGGTAAAATATTGCACCGGGCGCAAGCAGACGTATAGATCCAATTCTTGGCGCAGTGAAACATTTAATGAGCGTATACCACCGCCAACCGGGGTGGTCAGTGGTCCTTTAATCGATACCACGTAGTCACGAACGGCTGCCATGGTTTCAGCCGGCAACCATTCGTTCTCACCATAAACCTTGGTGGCTTTTTCCCCGGCATAGACTTCCATCCAGGCTATTTTCTTACTGCCTTGGTATGCTTTATTGACAGCGGCATCGACCACTTTAATCATGGGTGGCGTGATGTCGGCGCCTATGCCATCACCCTCAATAAATGGGATAATAGGCTGGTGGGGTACCTGCAGCGTGTTGTCGGCGTTGACGGTAATTTTTTCACCGTAGGTAGGCTTGATAATTTTGCCAGTGGCGCTGTTTTTTGCAGTCATATTTTTTCCTAAGCTGATGATTTTAATGGTGTAAGTGTTTAATGATAATTTTATTTAACAAACCTTTTAACGTAGTGTGCCAATTTAGTCCGCACGAAAAGCACCTTACGTTAAAAGACTTTATTGCTATACCCCAGGTGTACGCGGCAGGTCGCCTGGATACCGATAGCGAAGGCTTACTTATTCTAACCGATGATGGAATGTTACAACACCGTTTGAGCGACCCTAAACACAAAGAAATTAAAAACTATTGGGTGCAAGTCGAAGGTCAGCCTAGTGAGGAGGATTTAGTGCCATTAAGGTTTGGTGTAGCGCTGTCGGATTTTGTGACCCAGGCCGCATCCGTTCGCATCATCGATACGCCCTCGCTATTGTGGCCAAGAACACCGCCTATACGCGAGCGCAAAGCCATCCCCACCACATGGTTGGAAATTAAAATTAGTGAGGGTAAGAATCGCCAAGTCAGGCGCATGACCGCACACATCGGCTTTCCTACCTTGCGTTTAATTCGCTATGCCATAGGCCCTTACACCTTAGATGGCCTGGCAAACGGCGAGTATAAAGTGGTGGGTGCATGAAGCCGGTCGCTATTTTTAGAAACGTAGCGCATGAAGGGCCGGGATTTTTAGCCACTTTTTTAAATGAAAACGGTATTGCTAGTGTCTTGTTTGATACCAGTGATATGGCTCGTTTGCCCACTAATATTGCCAACTACAGTGGCCTTGTATTAATGGGTGGTCCCATGAGCGTTAACGATGAGCTGCCATGGATTAGCCACGTTCTGGCCATCATTAATCAGGCCATGGCGATAGACCTGCCGGTGTTAGGGCATTGCTTGGGTGGGCAGTTAATGGCCAAAGCGTGTGGAGCGCAGGTCAGCAAAAATCCACAAAAAGAAATAGGCTGGGCCGCGGTCACGGTGGCGGATAACCCGAGAGCCAAGCATTGGTTGGCCGACATCGAGCAGTTTAATGGCTTTCATTGGCACGGCGAAACCTTTGATTTGCCTGCAGGCGCCACGCACTTGTTGGCCAGTGAGCATTGTCAGCATCAAGCTTATGCGATGGGCAAGCATTTGGCCTTGCAATGCCATATCGAAATGACGCCAGACATGATAAAAAATTGGTGCGAGGAAGGGCGGCAAGAATTGCTCGAGGCCAGTGCAAGTCCGGCTGTGCAACAAGCCGATGACATGCAAATTAATTTGCCTTTGCATTGTTTTTTCTTGCAGAAAGTAGCCCGGCAGCTTTATGGACAGTGGATTAAGGGCTTGCTGTAATGTGCATCGGCAGTATGTTAAAATCGAACAAACTTTTAAGAGATATCCATTATGTCTGGTAACACCATAGGTACGCTATTCACCTTAACTTCTTTTGGTGAATCTCACGGCGCAGCAATAGGCGGTGTGGTGGACGGTTGCCCGCCAGGCTTGGAGTTGTCTGCGGCCGATTTGCAAGTGGATTTAGACCGACGTAAACCAGGTACCTCGCGGCACGTTACCCAACGTAAAGAAGCCGACGCCGTGGAAATCTTGTCTGGTGTGTTTGAAGGAAAAACCACAGGCGCGCCCATAGGCTTGTTGATACGCAATACCGATCAACGTAGTCAAGACTATTCGAAGATCATGCACACGTTTAGGCCTGGTCATGCCGATTACACCTACAGCCAAAAATACGGCATACGCGATTACCGTGGTGGTGGCCGATCCAGTGCGCGCGAAACCGCCGTGCGGGTGGCTGCTGGCGCTATAGCCAAAAAATGGTTGAAGCAACGCTATGGTGTGACGGTGAGGGCATACATGAGTCAGTTGGGGGCACTAGCTATTCCTTTCGTGAGTTGGGATGCCTTGCAGCACCCGGACAACGATTTTTTTTCGGCCAATGTGGCGATGTTGCCAGAGTTGGCGAATTATTTAGACGAAGTGCGCGCCGCCCGTGATTCAGTTGGCGCACAAATTACAGTGGTCGCCGAAGGGGTGCCTGTCGGCTGGGGTGAGCCGGTTTTTGATCGATTGGATGCGGAAATCGCATACGCCATGATGAGCATTAATGCAGTGAAAGGCGTGGAAATTGGTGCCGGTTTTGCCGCTGTAGCCCAGCGTGGCAGTGAGCATTCTGATGAAATGACCCCGCAAGGCTTTGTGACCAATCACGCCGGTGGCATTTTAGGCGGCATCTCCACTGGCCAAAGCATACAAGTAAACGTGGCGTTGAAACCAACTTCTAGCATTCCGCAGCCGCGCCGATCGGTTGATAAAGATGGCCTAGCGGTGCTGATGGAAACCAAAGGTAGACACGACCCTTGTGTCGGTGTGCGAGCAACGCCTATAGTCGAGGCCATGCTTGCTTTGGTGCTGATTGACCATGCGCTGCGTCACCGTGGGCAAAATGCCGATGTGCAAATTCATGTTCCTCATATCGTTTAATCTCATGGTCTAATTTAATGTATGGCTTTGATATAGATCATTAGTCGCACATGGTCTGTCTTATACAATGAAGGCATAAGCTAATACGTCTGCTTTTTAGGGGGTGGATGCTTAAGACTTAGATTCGATTAATTTTAAGGAATGACCATGAATATTGAGCACCACGATTTGGCCCACGAATTTCCCCAACATAAAGATAAAATACACGGCTTGAAAATGAGCAATGCCCATTTTGCTAAGCTATTCGACGCATACCATACCCTGACTAAAGACGTAGAGCGTCTTGAGGGTGAGGGCGTGCCAGTGGCGGACGAGATCTTGGTAACTCAAAAGAAAGAGCGCGCTTTGCTCAAAGATCAATTGTATGACATGCTGGTCAATTAATTAGGCGGACGAAAGTCGGCGTCAGCCGACTTTTTTATTGCCATCTACGCTCTGTTTATGCACATAAAACTCCATTTTAAGCTGTCCCGTTTTTACTTTATTTACTACTTCTTTGTTGGTGCGTTTGTGCCGTATTGGGGTTTGTACCTCAAGTCTGAGCAATTTAGTCCTGCTGACATAGGCATACTGATGTCTTTGTTCCAAATCAGCCGTATTTTTGCGCCTAACTTTTGGGGTTGGTTGGCTGATAATACTGGGAAACGTGCGCAATGGATTAAGCTGACGGCCTTTTTGGGTTTGTGTGGCTTTACTGCGGTGTTTTGGGCGCACGGCTTTTATTGGTTGTTTTTTGTCATGGCCGCCTTAAGTTTGTTTACCAGCTCTACCTTACCCTTAGCGGAATCGCTGACCTTGGCCCATTTGGCCACGACGAATGGCCATTACAGCCGCATACGCATGTGGGGTTCCTTGGGCTTTATTGTCGCCGCCGTGGTGCTGGGTTTTTGGATTGATTTTTCTGGTATCCGCAGCTTGTTGTGGTTTTTGCTGTTCGTGCAAATGACCTTGTTTGTTTTGTCCTTCGGCTTGCCCGAAGCTAGTGTCGCGGCACATGAGCACGACGAATATTCCATTTGGCAGTTGATACGGCAACCTAACGTGATGGCCTTGTTATTAGGCTGCGCTTTGATGGTGACTGCCCATGGCGTGCTCTATAATTTTTATTCTATATACCTTAGTGATCACGGATACAGTAAAAGTGTCATAGGCTTGTTGTGGGCCGTTGGGGTGCTGTGTGAGATAGCTGTTTTTATGGCCATGCCCAAAATCATGGCACGATTTAGTTTAAAAGCCATTTTATTGTTCAGCTTGGCTTTGGCCGTTTTGCGCTTCAGCTTAATTGGCTGGGCGATTGATTCGTGGCCCATTTTGATGCTAGCGCAAACCTTGCATGCTGCCACCTTTGGTAGTTTTCATGCCGCCTCCGTGCATGTGTTTGCCCATTTTTTTAATGGACGGCATCAGGTCAAAGGCCAGGCTATATACAACAGCGTGGCCTATGGCATAGGTGGGACATTGGGTGGCGTGGCTGGTGGTTATGCCCTGCAATACCTAGGCGGACAGCACACCTTCATGCTGGCCGCAATCTTTCCTATGCTAGGTTTTTTGGTGATTGCCTTAGGGCTGAAATTAACAGCCCAGCAGCATCAGGGGGGGTTGTTTGGTTAATTCTAATTAGTGGGTCTTAAGCTGACTTGCGTTTATCGTGGGTAATCAGCGCGTATGCCGAATGGTTGTGTATGCTTTCGAAGTTTTCACTTTCCACGGTGTAGGCCACGATACGTTTTTCTGCTGACAATTGCGCCGCCACGTCCCTCACCATGTCTTCGACAAATTTTGGGTTATCGTAAGCCCGTTCGGTTACAAACTTTTCATCTGGTCGTTTTAGTAAGCCATACAGCTCGCAAGAGGCTTGTTTTTCCACTAGGTTGATTATGTCTTCTATCCAAATAAAATCATTGATCAGCGCCGTGACCGTGACATGGCTGCGTTGATTGTGTGCACCGTAGTCGGATATTTTTTTACTACACGGGCAGAGGCTGGTAACAGGCACCAATACCTTTACGGTAATGTCGAATTGGCCATGATTGATCTCGCCTATGAAGGTGACTTCATAATCGAGTAAGCTCTTTACGCCAGAAACCGGCGCTGCTTTATTGACGAAATAGGGGAAGGTCATTTCTACGTGACCGGATTCGGCTTCTAAACGCTTAACCATTTCACGCAGTATGGTTTCAAAGGATTCCACGGAAATGGCATGCTCGTTTACATTCAGTATTTCGACAAAGCGCGACATGTGCGTGCCTTTGAACTGCTGTGGTAGGTGCACGTACATATTGAACATGGCGATGGTGTGTTGCTCGCCAGCCGATTTGTCTTTGACGACGATAGGGTGGCGTATGGCCTTGATGCCGACTTTATCAATGGCGATATGGCGTGTGTCTAAGGTATTTTGTACGTCTTCAATTGGGCAGGTGGGCGTTGCTTGTGTCATTACTTATCCTGGTTGGCGTTTAGCTGATAATACTTGAGTATAACACTAGGTTATTAGCCGCGCAATTGCTCGGGTAATGCCTTCGGCATCAAGACCGCATTCCGCCAACATGGTTTCATGCACACCGTGCTCTATAAATGCATCGGGCAAGCCCAAACACAGGGTTTGTATGGCCAAGCTGTTTTCATTTTGTATGCTTTGCAGGGCTTCCATTACGGCTGTCCCAGCGCCGCCCATGACGGCATTCTCTTCAACGGTGACGAAGAGCTTGTGGTCCTCGGCCAATTTTGCCAGTAAGGCCTGATCGATGGGTTTGACAAAGCGCATATTGACGACAGTAGCGTCCAGTTTTTCACCTGCTTTCAGGCAGGCTGCCAGCATGCAGCCAAAACTCAGAATGGCAATTTTCTGTTTAGATTTTTTAGCCGAGCTTAGGCGTTTGATTTCAGCCTTGCCTATAGGGATGGCCTGCATGGCTTGCTCAACGACTGCGCCAGTGCCGCTGCCGCGTGGGTAACGCACTGCCGCCACACCCTCGTATTGGTAGCCGGTGTAGAGCATTTGCCTGCATTCGTTTTCATCGCTGGGTGCCATGATAAGCACATTAGGGATGCACCTTAAATAGCTTAAGTCGAAACTGCCGGCATGGGTAGGGCCATCTGCACCGACCAAGCCGGCACGGTCTATGGCCAACAATACCGGTAAGTTTTGTAAAGCAATATCGTGCACCAATTGGTCGTAAGCGCGTTGTAAAAAAGTGCTGTAGATGGCCACTACTGGTTTTAATCCATCGCAGGCCATACCGGCGGCAAAGGTTAAGGCATGTTGCTCGGCGATACCCACATCGAAATAACGCTGTGGGTATTTAGCGGCAAAAGCGTTTAAGCTAGAGCCATCGCACATGGCTGGGGTGATGCCAATTAGCCGCTCGTCTTGCGCCGCCATGTCAACTAACCAGTCGCCAAAAACTTGCGTGTAAGTTTTTTTACCTGCATTAGCCAGTAAGTCGCCATTGCATGGATCGAATTTCCCTATGCCGTGAAATTTATTCGGGTCTTCTTCAGCAGGCTCAAAACCTTTGCCTTTTTGCGTGACGATATGTAAAAATTGCGGGCCTTTAAGCTGCTTGATGTTTTGCAGCGTGTCTATCAATGCATCCAGATCGTGGCCGTCTAAGGGGCCTATGTAATTGAAACCAAATTCTTCAAATAAAGTGCTGGGCAACACCATGCCTTTAACGTGTTCTTCGGCGCGCTTGGCAAATTCCATCATGGGGGGCATGGCCGACAAGATTTTTTTGCCAGATTTTTTTATGGAGCCATAGAAGCGACTGGACAATAGTTTGGATAAATAATTGTTTAAGGCGCCGACATTGTTGGAGATACTCATGTCGTTGTCATTGAGTATGACCAGCAGATTCGCATCCATGCTGCCGGCGTTGTTCAAGCCTTCAAAGGCCATGCCTGCGGTCATGGCGCCATCGCCTATTATGGCCACGGCGCGGCGTTCAATCCCTGCTTTTTGTGCAGCAACGGCCATGCCTAATGCGGCAGAAATAGAGGTGCTCGAGTGCCCGGTGCCAAAAGCGTCGTATTCACTTTCGTTGCGTCTAGGAAAACCGGCTATGCCTTTGGCTTTACGTAAATTGGCCATCGCCGCACGGCGACCAGTCAATATTTTATGAGGGTAAGTTTGGTGCCCTACGTCCCACACCAATTTGTCATCTGGGGTGTTGAACACGTAATGCAAGGCCACAGTCAGTTCTACCACGCCTAAATTTGAGGCCAAGTGCCCGCCTGTTTTAGCCACGCTGTCTACAATGAATACGCGTAACTCTAAAGCCAAAGACTTGAGTTGCTTGCGGTTTAATGCTTTAAGCTGCAAGGGGCTATTGATGCTGTCGAGTAATGGCGTCACCTAAAAAATTCCTAAAATGCTGGCCAGTTAATTCTATTGAAGCCCGTTAACATTAAAAACTACGCTGGGTAATGATGCCGGTCAGTTCTCTTAATCGTTGCGCTTTGCTACCCAATGGGGCAAGCGCGCTGATGGCTTGGTCGTAAAGCGTTTTTGCGTGTTGCTTGGCTGCGCCTAAGCCTAAAATCGAGACGTAGGTGGGTTTGTTGCTGTCGGCATCCTTGCCTGCCGTTTTGCCTAAGGTATCGCTGTCGGCTTCCACGTCTAGAATGTCGTCCACAACTTGGAAGGCCAAGCCTACAGCGTTTGCAAAATCCCGAATAGCCAGCAATTGGGTGTCGTTGGCACCGATGGCGCCAAGCAAGATAGAAGCCTGTATCAGTGCGCCGGTTTTCATTTGATGCATGGTTTCAAGTTCGGCTTGGCTTAGGGTTTTTCCTACTGAAGCCAAGTCTATGCCTTGTCCGCCTGCCATGCCGTTAGAGCCGGTGGCTTTGGCTAAAAGGTTAACCAAGCGCATTTGTTGGTAGGCCGTCAGATGGCTATTGCTATACAGTTTGGCATCGGAGATGACTTCAAAAGCCAAGGTTTGCAGGGCATCCCCTACCAGCAGGGCGGTGGCATCATCGAATTGCTTGTGGCAACTCGGCTTACCGCGCCGCAAGTCGTCATCGTCCATGCAAGGCATGTCATCGTGCACTAAGGAGTTGGCATGGATGAGTTCAACCGCGCAGGCCGCCGCATCGGCTATTTGCGACTCGCAATCAGTGAGTTCGGCTGCCGCGTAGCAGAGTAGTGCTCGTATGCGTTTGCCGCCATCTAAGGCGCTGTAGCGCATGGCACTGTGTAACTTGGTTGGTGCCGTGCTTGCTGGCGGTAAGCACAACTCAAGCAGGTCTTCTATGCGCTGCTGTTTGCTGGCCACCCACTCCGGAAAGGCCTGCATGGCTTGATTGGCAAGGCTTGCATGTGCTGTCATGATGGGTCTTGGCTTTTGTAAGCCAGTAGCTGGTTGCGCTCATTTAAAATTTGTACTTGTTGCTCCGCTGCCAGCAAGGACTGTTGGCAAAATTGCAGCAAACTGTTGCCACGTTGGTAGGCGGCTAAAGAAGCATCCAAGGGCAGTTGAGCCGATTCCATTTGCGCGATAATTTGTTCTAGTTCGGCGTAGGCCTTCTCAAAATTAAGGGGCATAGCTGCCGAAGGGTCATTTAATGGCAAGTTCTGGTTGTTCGATTTTGCTGTGGTCATGATGCGCTTGCCTAGTTTACACAGTGCTTATTCTATCAAATCCTGCTGCAAAAGCCCTGTTAAAAATAAACGTATGTCATTAATTTCTTCCGCACAGACGCTGTGTGCCATGGCGTATTCATGCCATTGCACGGTAAAGCCGCTCTCTTGTAAGCTTAAGCGAGATCCCAGGGCTCGATCCAAGCTAATAATTTCATCGGTTCTGCCGTGCGCCATAAAGATGGGTGTTGACAGATTGGCAGTATGGGCTTCTTTTGCCAGAGTGGCTTTAAGGGGAAAGTATGTGGACAGGGCGAGTACTCCAGCTAATTTTTTTGGGTAGCGAGTAGCGCTATGCAGAGCGATAGCACCACCCTGGGAGAAGCCAGCGAGCACAATTTGATTACAGGCTACGCCGCGGTTGATTTCATTTTCAATCAAGCTGCTTAGGTAGAGAGCGCTGCGCGTTATGCCTGTTAAGTCTTCTTGTTGCAACTCGCTGGGAGCGTACAAATCGTACCAGGCTGGCATGACGTAACCTTGGTTGCGTGTAACCGCCATGGCGGGTGCATGCGGAAGAATAAAGCGGACCTCGGCTAGGTTTAACATGTCCACCACAGGCGCAAAATCGTAACCGTCGGCCCCTAGGCCATGCAGCCAAATTACGCTGGCGCGGACGTCATGGCTGTCACCGCGAATTAATTCCAGGGGGGCTTGTTCATGCATAGCTGTGCTCAACCTTTATAAAATAGATAGGTGTTATTTATCATGTTTTTCTGAGGGATGAGGTGGAAAAAGTGTGAATTATGGATACATAATTTCAGACGGCTGCTTAATTTAAGGATGAGAGGGAGGTCCATAGTGTGTGCAAAAGACTAGGACTGCTAAAGTACCATAAAGGCCACGATTATCGATAATTCAAACAGCCTAAATCCCTGTTGTTTTTCATTATTATTTCAGTAATTGAGCTTTTACTTTAAAACGTGTTAATTGATAGGCTCTAAGCTAAGTATATCAATATCTAGTATGGTGCCTTATCTAAGGTAGTTTTGATTGAATTGAATGAGTTTTTTGGGAAATTGTTATTTCGCTGTTTCGCTTATTTTTTTCAAGTTAGCTAAGCCTGCGTCAAAAATATCTGTGATGGCCTTAACAGCAGTTGCGTCATCTTGACCTTCAGGAATCGGTGGGTTTAATTTGTATAAACGGTAGAAACGTCCTACCCAGGTTACCGTGCTTTCGCCAGCGCCAGGACCTTTGGTCACGGCCATGCTGCCGTTAAAATCGGTTAGTGGTAAGGTGCCAGAAACAATCTCATATTTAAGACGCATATTTTCGTTATCGATGCTACGTAATTTTTCATAGACGTTGCCACCGCTTTTAAATGTCAATGTTCTAAAAGTGTCTTCGCCCACTTTTTCTAATTTGGTGCCAGCCACGACTGGCAACCATAGGTGAGCGTTACCGAAGTCCTTAACAGTAGCCCAAACTTTAGCTGAATCGGCCTTGATGGTGACGCTTTTTTCAATTTTTTGCGGTGATGGGCCGTGTGCGCTAGCTAAGTTAGGTAGTAAGCTGATGCTCAAGCTCAAAGTTAAAAGGGCTAAAATCTTTTTCATTTTCTTCTCCGTGACTCTCAAGCTGAGAGTGGTTTATTGGTACTTAGCTTTATTATAATTGAGAACAGGGCTTTTTTAAAACACCCTATCGTTTAAAGCTTGTTTTGATTTGCTTGAGTTTATGGGCTAAGTAAGATGAACTGGCCAAATGCGCGGCTTTTTTCACCGGTTTTGATGGTGGCCAACACTTGCAGGCTGTTCACGTCAATTATGCTGACATTGTTGCTTCCCCAGTTTGCTACGTAGGCATGCTGATTCATCGGGTCTATGCTGATGCCTTCTGGGGTGCTGCCAACAGTAATAGTCTTGATGGTTTTATTGTTAGTCAAGTCTATCACCGACACACTGTCATCTTGGGTGTTGCTCACGAAAAGCAATTTTTCATCGGCTGTAATGGCCGCGCAGTAGGGGTGGTAGCCCACCTTTATTTTTTGCTGGCTGTAATTTTTAGTGTTAATTAAGCTGACGCTGTCGTCCCTTACGTTGACACTAACCAACAATTTGCCGCTGCTGCTCAAGGACAAGCCAAAAGGGTGCGAGCCGACTTTGATGCGTTTTTTTATGCTTAAACTGGCGGTGTCGACGATGGCAATGTCATCGCTGTCGCGGTTGGCAATATACAACCATTTATTATTTGGGCTAACTACTAAACCGGCTGGCGCGTCACCCACGTTGAGCTCGCGTCGCGTCGTCGGCAGTTGGGTGCTGATGGCGAGCACTTTATTAGCAAACCAATCGGCTACATACAGCGTGCTGTTGTCTGGCGAAAGGGTTAATCCTACAGGCGCGCCGTTAATCTTTATTGTTTGTATCACGCTGTTGTTTAGCGTATTGATCACGCTGATTTCTTGGCTTTCAACATTGGCAATGTAAACTCGCTGCATGCTTGCTGAGACAGCAATGCCAACCGGCCCTTTGCCAACGGCTATGGTTTGGCTGACACTTTTTTTTGCGGTATCGATGACCGATACCGTGTCATCGCCCTGGTTAGTAATGTAGGCGTATGACGTCATTTCACGTGCCAGGCTAGGCGACGTAATTAAGGATACTGTGCAGCAAAGCAGGCTACAAAACAAAATCAGCCTAGTGGCCGTTGAGTCGAAAATTTTAATTGCTAGTGTATTCATGGGCTTGGCTATTATACGTAAATGGTTGCTTTCAATAATGTGCAAAATATGAAAAAATTGCAGTAAATAATTTAGGCAGTATAACGTTATGTTAGATCGAGACGGGTTTCGCCCTAATGTAGGCATTATCTTATGTAATGCCAGCAATCAGGTTTTTTGGGCCAAGCGTATCCGTGAACATGCTTGGCAATTTCCTCAAGGTGGCATCAATCACGGTGAAAGTCCGGAGCAGGCCATGTACCGCGAACTGATGGAGGAAGTCGGTTTGGAGCCTCAGCACGTGCAGATTTTAGGCCGTACCAAAGATTGGTTGCGCTATGAGGTGCCGAGCTCATGGATTAAGCGCGAATATCGTGGTAGCTACAAAGGCCAGAAGCAAATTTGGTATTTATTACGCATGGTTGGCCGTGACAGCGATGTGTCATTGCGTGCCAGCGAGCATCCTGAATTTGATGCATGGCGTTGGGCGGAATACTGGGTGCCCTTAGAGGACGTGATTGAATTTAAGCGCGGGGTTTACGAGTCTGCGCTCAATGAGTTGGCCGCCCATTTGCACCACAAGCCAGCTAAGTAGTAGCTTGGACTTAAGCTTAGCCGATTTTTTTATTGCCCATCAATTCGCCCATTTTAATGGGACGGGCCGCTTGCCATTCGGTATTGAATGCCATTGCATCTTTTTCGAATAACATCACTACCGTGGAGCCTAGTAAAAAGCGGCCCATTTCATCGCCTTGCCTTAATGCAATTTTTTTGTTGTCGTAAAACCAGCACAGTGGTTTGCGGCTTCGTGGTGGATTAATGATGCCGTTTTGGCTGGTGTGCCAGACTGTGGCCATGCTGCCAACTACGGTCGCACCGACCAAAACCATTATGAACAAGCCATGCTGCGCTGAGCTGAATTCACACACTACCCGCTCATTACGAGTAAATAATCCTGGCACACCCTGAGCCGTAGTGGGATTAACTGAAAATAAGGCACCTGGAACATATGTCATGCTTCTTAATGTGCCGTCGCAAGGCATGTGGATGCGGTGGTAGTCTTTGGGGCTTAAGTAGAGGCAAGCAAATTGCCCATTTTCGAACTTTTTAGCCAGATTTTTATTGCCTCCCAATAAAGCCGTTGTTGAGTAGTGGTGGCCTTTGGCTTGCAACAGTTGATCGATATCAATGCGACCCAGTTGGCTGATGCGCCCATCTACCGGGCTGATAAAGTCAGCTGCGGCCATGGGGCGTGCCCCCGGTTTTAGTGCGCGCGTAAAAAAGGCATTAAAGGTTTTGTAAGTTCGGATGTCTGGGTTCTGTGCTTCAGTCATATTGACTTGGTAGCGTTGCACGAACCAGCCTATCACAGCTGCGGTTAATCGGCCTCCCTGTAGGTGGGCTAACTTGCCAGCAAGCGCAGTGATGGCTTGTTTGGGCAGGACGTATTGGGACAGTACGACAATGTTCATGGCAACCCTTAATAAAAAAGGCGGGAGGCTATCAACGCTTCCCGCCTAGCTTAAAGTCTACAGACCTATTGCTACCTTAGTTTTTGGCTTGGTCTACTAATTTGTTTTTAGCAATCCAAGGCATCATGGCACGCAATTGCCCGCCTACCTGCTCAATCGGATGGGCTGCATTCAAACGACGACGTGCGGTCATTTCTGGGTAGTTGGTGCGGCCTTCTAATATAAAGCGTTTCGCGTATTCGCCGTTTTGAATGTTAGCTAAACATTCTTGCATGGCGTAACGTGATTCGTCATTGATTACTTTTGGACCGGTTACGTATTCACCGTATTCTGCGTTGTTTGAAATGGAGTAATTCATATTGGCAATGCCGCCTTCGTACATCAAATCCACGATCAATTTAAGTTCGTGCAAGCATTCAAAGTAAGCCATTTCAGGCGCATAGCCTGCTTCTACCAAAGTTTCAAAACCGGCTTTAACCAATTCAACTGCGCCGCCACAGAGCACCGCTTGTTCGCCGAACAAGTCTGTTTCTGTTTCTTCACGGAAATCGGTTTCAATGACGCCGCCTTTTGTGCCCCCGTTAGCCGCCGCATAAGACAAGGCCAAGGCTTTTGCTTTGCCAGATTTATCTTGATAAACCGCAATTAATGAAGGGACGCCGCCGCCTTTTAAGTATTCTGAGCGCACGGTGTGGCCTGGGCCTTTAGGGGCGATCATGATCACGTCTAAGTCTGCTCTTGGTGTG
Source organism: Methylotenera oryzisoli (assembly GCA_943333775.2). Lineage (GTDB taxonomy): Bacteria > Pseudomonadota > Gammaproteobacteria > Burkholderiales > Methylophilaceae > Methylotenera > Methylotenera profunda. The sequence goes on along the minus strand of CALQUO020000015.1, from coordinate 2,655 downwards.
ATTTGGTTGTAATGAATGTTAAAGCCGTGAGCAAAGGCCAGTGTGGCGGCTTGTTTCAAGTTGGCCGCTACGTCCGCATCAAAAATTTGTGGCATGGTTTCGTCAGGCAATAACAGCATGACTACATCAGCTTGTTTAGTGGCCTCGGCAATTTCTAAAACATTATGACCAGCGGCCACGGCTTTCGCCCATGAGCTGCCGCCTTTGCGTAGACCTATGGTGACGTTAACGCCACTGTCTTTTAGGTTGGCTGCATGCGCATGGCCCTGTGAGCCGTAGCCAACAATGGTTACTTTTTTGCCTTTAATTAAACCAAGGTCCGCGTCTTTATCGTAATAAACTTTCATTTTTGTGTCGCCTTTCTATGCAATTGCTTAATAAATATAAGGGGTTTTTAAAACTTAAACTTTCAGTATTCTGTCACCGCGACCTATGCCCGACGCGCCAGTGCGCACGGTTTCTAGAATCGCTGCTTTATCTAAACTTTCGATAAAAGCATCAAGCTTATTGCCTGAGCCGGTAAGCTCAATGGTAAAGCTGCCGTCGGCCACATCGATAATACGGCCACGGAATATGTCGCACATGCGCTTCATTTCTTCTCTAAATGCGCTGGTGGCTTTGACTTTAACCAACATTAATTCGCGTTCAATGAATTTTCCATCGTTTAAATCCAGTACTTTGACTACGTCCACCAGTTTGTTTAATTGCTTGATGATTTGTTCTATGACCGCTTCGGAGCCAGCAGTAACGATGGTCATGCGTGATAAGGTTGGGTCTTCCGTAGCGGCAACCGTTAGTGATTCAATGTTGTAGCCGCGAGCAGAAAATAAGCCAGCCACTCTAGACAATGCACCCGATTCGTTTTCCATTAACAGTGAAATAATATGACGTGCAGACAGGGTAGCCATCTTAAAGGTCCTCCGCTAAGATCATTTCGGATAAGCCCTTGCCATTTTGTATCATGGGGAACACGTTTTCTTTTTGATCGGTAATAAAATCCATGAACACAAAGCGCGACTTCATAGCGAACGCTTCTTTTAGAGCTGCTTCCACGTCGCCTGGTTTGGTGATTTGCATGCCAACATGGCCATATGCTTCGGCTAGCTTGACGAAGTTAGGTAAGCTGTCCATGTAAGATTCGGAGTAGCGGTTTTCATAGAAAAACTCTTGCCATTGACGCACCATGCCTAAATAACGGTTATTCAACATAATCACTTTAATCGGTAAGTGGTATTGCGCACAGGTTGAAAGCTCTTGGATGTTCATTTGTATGCTGCCCTCACCGGTCACGCAGGCTACTTGTGCGTTCGGGTAAGCAAATTGCACGCCCATGGCGTAGGGTAGACCGACACCCATGGTGCCCAATCCGCCGGAATTAATCCAACGGCGTGGATAGTTAAATGGGTAATATTGTGCAGCCCACATTTGATGTTGACCTACATCGGATGTCACCCAAGCGTCGCCATTGGTCACTTCATGCAATTTTTGTATGACGTATTGCGGTTTGATGAATTCGTCACTTTGGGCAAAATTCATGCATTCTTTAGCACGCCAAGTCTTTATCTGTTCGAACCATGCATTAAGGGCAATCGTATTTTGTAGCGGTTTTTCCGTTGCGATGATCTCGTTCATGTCGGCCAACACCGACTTGACGTCACCAACGATGGGTACGTCAATTTTCACCCGTTTTGATATGGATGCGGGATCAATGTCTATGTGGATAATGGTGCGTGGCTTGGATAAAAAGTCAGTGGTATTGCCTATCACCCTATCATCAAAGCGGGCACCAACGGCCAGTAAGACGTCGCATTCTTGCATGGCCATATTGGCCTCATATGTGCCGTGCATGCCCAGCATGCCTAAAAACTTTTTATCGGAAGCGGGAAAGCCCCCTAAACCCATGAGGGTGCTGGTTATAGGTAGGCCTAGCGCTTGTATCAATTTGATCAAATGCTCAGCCGCATCACCAAGGACGACCCCGCCACCCGAATAGACCATGGGGCGTTTGGCTTCGCATAATAATTTCAAGGCTTTTTTGATTTGACCTAAATGCCCTTTGGTTACCGGATTGTAGGAGCGCATTTGCACCGTTTCTGGGTAGTCAAATTGACACAGGTCGGCCGTGATGTCCTTGGGGATGTCTACTAGTACAGGGCCTGGTCGGCCGCTTGAGGCTACATAAAAAGCTTTCTTCATGGTGGCGGCGATGTCTTTGACGTCTTTAACCAAGAAGTTGTGTTTAACGCATGGGCGAGTAATGCCAACGGTATCGCATTCTTGGAAAGCGTCTTCGCCTATGGCATAGGTCGGCACTTGGCCACTGATAATGACCATGGGGATGGAGTCCATGTAAGCGGTTGCAATGCCAGTAACGGCATTGGTTGCGCCTGGGCCAGACGTGACAAGTGCTACCCCGACTTTGCCTGTTGAGCGCGAGTAGGCATCGGCAGCATGAAGCGCGGCCTGTTCATGACGAACCAAGATGTGCTTGAATTTATTTTGGTGAAAAATCGCGTCGTAAATATGCAAGACCGCGCCACCTGGGTAGCCAAATACAAATTCAACTTGTTCTTCATGCAGGCAGCGTACTAAAATTTCTGCGCCGGTAATCTTTTTAGAACTTTTTTCCATGCTTGTGCCCATGCTTGTTTTTTT
>CALQUO020000014.1 GCA_943333775.2 Methylotenera oryzisoli | reverse complement strand
TTGCGTTTACTAGGCTTAAAAGAAGAGCGTAAAGCGGTAATTGCCGGTGGCTTATCCATTATGCTAGGGGTGTTTGACTTTTTAAACATAGAAACCATGAACGTGGCCAAAGGCGCGCTCAGGCATGGCTTAATGTACGACATGTTAGCCCAAGACACCGCCATGCTAGACATGAGAAATGCCTCCGTCTTGCACTTGATGCGTAAGTTTGCCGTGGACGAACAGCATGCCAAAACCGTCGCATTGGTGGCGGAAAAATTATTTGAAAAAATAAGCGCTGACACCCAATTTGCCGAAGGCGAACAAGCTACTCATGCACGTAAACTGCAATGGGCTAGCCTTTTACATGAAATGGGCTGCATGGTGTCGCCAATAGACGCACATTTACACGGCGCCTACATATTGGATCACGCTGAACCGGCAGGCTTTTCTCAGAATGAGTTGCACCGCTTAAGCTTATTGGTCTTAGGTTACCGAGGCAAACTCAAACGCCTGGAAGCCGATTTCTCGGATAGGATTTTTGTGATGCAGTTGGCTTGCTTACGCTTGGCCGTGATTTTATGCCACGCCAGACAAATGCCTAATTTGCGCGGCTTACAACTGAGCGCTCAACATAACAGCATCACATTGAGCTTAGCAAAGAGCTGGGTAGAAAAATATCCGCAGTCCTATTATCTATTAGACGAAGAAACCGTGGCTTGGCAAAAGACTAATTGGGCATTCGCGTTAGGTCTATCCTGACAGGGTTGTCATAAAAATTTCACTTGCCAGCCTAATTAAACGGTATAAACTATTTATACCGTTTAATTAGGATTAAAAAATGTCAAAAAATACCCAAAAACCAGTTGCCACAACAAGTTTAGCAACGAAACCAAGCGCCACTACGCCAGCTAAAAAAATCACTGCACCTAAGGCCGTTGCCGTTAAAGCAACGGCTAGCAAAAAACCCGTCGCCGTGAAAAAAGTAGCTTCTACAAAAACACCGGTAGTGAAAGCCCCGAAAGTGCCAAAATTGAAAATGGAGCGCGATAGCTTCACCATGCCAAAAACGGAATACACGCAATTTGCCGTGTTGAAAGACCGCTTAGTTAAATTAGGTCAACCTGCTAAAAAGAGTGAGTTATTACGTGCTGGCATCATGCAATTGACTGCCATGACCGACGCCGCATTAAAATCTGCCATGGCAAAAGTACCAACCATTAAAACCGGCCGTCCCAACAAAAAATAAACCGGTTTTAAGTAAGACTCAATAAGTGGGCTGTTGCACGGCAAACAAATAAGTTTGCACGGCCGGCCCATTTTCTTGGTTGCTCGGCCGCTGGCGTAACCACCAAATTGCGCCCTTCTTTACCACGCAAGCGTTTGGCATGGCCAACAACTGGCTAATTAACAAACCTAAATTTGGCTGATGGCCCACCACTAATATCGTTTGCTGATGGTTGTCATTAAGCAGATACGTCAACATGTCGGCCACCGTGCTATCAATGGATAGGTAATCCACCACCTGCACCTGTCGCTTCGTTTTGTTAGGATTTAGCTGCGGCAGTGCGGCTACCGTTTCCAGGCAGCGCAAGGCTGGACTAGACAGTATGGTTGTATTTTGCGGCAGAAACTGGTCTAACCAGTCTGCCATACGACGCGCATCCTTGCGACCTTGTTTACTTAGCGCTCGATCAACATCCAAGCCGGTGACACTGTTGTCTTCAGCGTCCGCATGTCGCCATAAGATTAAATTAGCCATATTGCGCGCAATCAGCCAGTGTATTGCTGGATAAGATGCTGTTGGACACTAAAGGCTGGGGATGCTGTGACGCCTTTCGTTTTAGCGCCGGCTAACACATAACTACCGTCAGCCGTCAACATCCAGGCGTCTTGATTGTCATCCAAACTCATTTGGCAGCACTCACGCAAGATGCGCGCACGATTTAGCGCATCGTCAATCGGCCATGCGATTTCTATGCGACGCATCATGTTGCGGTTCATCCAATCGGCACTGGCTAACCACATGTTTTCCACACCATCAATCTTGAAATAAAACACCCTGGAATGCTCAAGCAATCGACCAATAATGGAACGAACCCGAATTCGTCCATCCAAGCCTGGGGCATCAACGGGCAGTATGCAGGCACCTCGCAGAATCAAATCCACTTCCACGCCAGCCCGACCAGCTTTAACCAATGCCAAAACCAAGGCCTCGTCGGTCAAGGCATTCATCTTCAGTATGATGCGTGACGATTTGCCGACCTTCGCCGCCATTTCGGCGCTTTTAATTTTAGACAGCATTTGCCTGTGCAGATTAAACGGCGCAACCAATAATTTTTTCAGGCGCGGCAATTTAATTTGGCTGGCAATGTGCCTAAACAAATGTTCCATATCATGCGTAATCAGCGGGTCTGCCGTTAACATACTAACATCGGTATAAAGACGCGCGGTTCTGGGATTGTAGTTACCAGTAGACACATGGCCGTAGTATTTCAAACCCTCGCCTTCACGACGCATCACCAACAGCATTTTGGCATGGGTTTTCAATCCAACCACACCGTACACCACTTGCGCCCCTACAGACTCCAGATCTTCTGCCCAGTTGATGTTGGCTTCTTCGTCAAAACGCGCTTTAAGCTCGACCACGGCCATGACTTCTTTGCCACGGCGAACCGCCTCTTGCAGCAGTTTTAGCATGCGCGGGTCCGAACCCGTGCGGTAGATGGTTTGCTGAATGGACAATACATCTGGATCGTTGACTGCTTCGCGCAAGAAATCAATCACCGATTCAAAGCTTTCGTAGGGCTGATGGATGAGCACGTCGCCTTGCTTGAGACGAGTGAAGAACGACTGATTGGCTTGCAATTGTTGGCTGAGCGCCGGTTCGAATGGTTTAAATTTTAGATGATTACCTTCTGCCAAATCGGCCAATTGCATTAGCCTAGCCAAATTAACCAGGCCATTGACGCGGTACATGGATTCCTTAGGCAAATCAAATTGTTGTAGTAGCAATTTAGCCAGTTTTTCATCGCAACCGTGGGACACCTCTAACCTCACGGCTTCGCCAAAATTACGATGAGCCAGACCCTTACGGAGTGCGGTGCGAAGGTTTTTGACATCGTCCTCGTCCACCGCCAAATCCGAATGGCGAGTCACCCTAAATTGTGAAAAATTAAGCACGTCCCTGCCAGTAAACAAGCTAGGTAAATGGGCACGTACCACGCTGGATAATGAAACGAATTTTTGTTGTTTACCACTGAGGCTTTTCGGCAATCTAATTAAGCGCGGCAAGACTCTAGGCACTTTAACAATAGCAATGTTGTTGCTGCGGCCAAAGGCATCATCACCCCCCAGTAAGACTATGAAATTCAAGGCCTTGTTAGCCACCAAGGGGAATGGGTGTGATGGGTCCAGCGCCACCGGCACCAATAGCGGCCGCACGGATGATTCAAAATAACGGGATACCCAACGCCTTTGCTCGGCGGTGCGGTCACCGTGCGAGACCAAATGCACACCCTGCTCAGCCAACGCTGGCATAAGTTCGTTATTAAATATTTGGTATTGCTGCTCGACCAAGGCATGGGCTGCATTAGAGATGACTTGGTAACTATGCACATTAATGTCACCGTGCTGCTCGTTAGCACGCATAGCATCGACGTGTGGGGCTACCCTCACCTCAAAGAATTCATCTAAGTTTGACGACACTATACACAAAAAGCGCAAGCGTTCTAATAGGGGATAATCGACGTTTCTGGCTAAGCTTAAAACACGTTGGTTAAAGGCCAGAATGCTGGCATCACGGTTTAGCAACTTCAAGGGAGGGTATTGGGCGATCATAAGATTTTAATTATTAATATAGCACCGATAGTAGGCATCAATTGTGACAAATTAATGACCGTTTAATGACAAAAATTAACTAGGGGCGAGTAAGGCTTTGATGACTAGGCCAGCGGCAATAAAGCCAAACGGTGCCGTGACGCACACACTGGAGCCGTAACCCGCGCAGTTTAAACCGGTCACACCAGCACGTGGTTCAGCAATAGGACAAACCGCATCAGGCTCAATCACGCTTTCATCAGAATAGACGCACTGAACCGCCATTTTTTTCGGCCTAGCTTGGCCGGTACTGGCTTTGGCAAAGCCGTAGTCACGCCTTAATAGGTTGCGCACCTTAGCCAACAATTTATCGTGGCTGACCACGCTTAAATCTGCCGCCTTAATGCGCGTTGCATCCAAACGGCCACCGGCGGCACCGGTTACCACCAAAGCTATGCGATGGCTTAGGCAATAAGCGGCCAAGGCTGCCTTCGCCTTGGCATCGTCGATGCAATCCACCACGCCATCCAAATCGCTGGGTATTAATTGGCTTAAATTATCTGGGGTAATGAAATCTTCGATTTCGCTGATGCTTATTTGCGGATTAATCAAGCGCATGCGTTGGGCCATGGCGCTGATTTTGGCTTTACCAAAACTGCCGTCCAAGGCCGGCAATTGCCGATTCACATTAGATAGCGCCAGGTTGTCTAAATCGATCAAGGTGATGCGGCCGATTGCGTTGCGAGCCAGCGCTTCAGCCGCCCAAGAGCCCACGCCGCCTAGGCCTATTACGCAAACGTGCGCCGCTTGCAAATGCGCTAAGCCGGCTTCACCATACAGCCGAGCCACGCCGCCAAAGCGCCGGGCAGTGTCTTCGCCTTGAGTTTCAGACTGACTTTGCGTCATGTTTCTAAAACAACAAAAGCTGCAGCCAGGTTACGCTCATCGCTGATGGTTAAGTGAGTATGCCGGATTTGCTTGGTTTGCATAAAAGCCTGCAATTCAGGCGCCAACACCAACAAGGGTTTACCCAAGGCATCGTGGGCCACGGCAATATTTTGAAAACTGGCCGGGCCCCGTAAACCGGTACCCAAGGCCTTGGAAAACGCTTCTTTGGCAGCAAAGCGCTTGGCTAAAAATCGCGCTTGGATGTTTGATGCCAGGTAACGATTCATTTCGCTTTCAGCCAAGATACGCTTGGCAAATTCGTCACCGAATTGGCTAATGGAAGAGGCGATGCGCTCCACTTCAACAATATCTGTGCCTATGCCAAATATCATGTTGATGCAGGCGCCGATTCTTTCACCAGCGCTTTCATTTCACGCACAGCATTGTCCCAACCGACAAACAAGGCATGCGCCACGATGGCGTGGCCGATATTGAGTTCGTCTATGCCAGGAATGGACACAATATGATGAACGTTGTGGTAGTGCAAACCATGGCCGGCGTTCACCACCAATCCTAACTTCAAGCCCAATTGCACGGCGGCTTTAATGCGTTCTAACTCGTGCGCTTGTGCAGCCGGGGTCTCGGCATCGGCAAAGGTGCCAGTGTGTAATTCAATCACGGCGGCGCCGGTTTTTTTAGCCGCATCAATTTGCGCCGCATCAGGCGCAATGAACAATGACACGCGTATACCGGCGGCCATCAACTTTTGCACGGCATGCTGCACTTTAGCAAATTGCCCTAGCACATCCAAGCCACCTTCAGTGGTACGTTCCTCACGGCGCTCCGGCACCAAGCATACGTCTTGCGGTGCGACTGTGACAGCAATATCCAACATCTCATCGGTCACCGCACACTCTAAATTCATGCGCGTTTGCAAAAGTCCGCGCAAGGCATGCACATCGGCATCTTGCATATGACGACGATCTTCGCGTAAATGCAAGGTGATGCTGTCGGCACCTGATTGCTCGGCGCGAAGGGCAGCCTGCACCACGCTAGGGTATTTGGTGCCGCGTGCCTGCCGTATGGTAGCAACGTGATCGATATTCACACCTAATTTAATCATGTTCGTCGTCCTAAATAGTATGGATTGGCATGCATACGGCCATCATAGCCCCTGCATATCTAGTAAAAGTTGGCGTGTGTGCAAGGGCTGATCGCCTAGGTAATGAGCCAATAAATAACGCATCAATTGCTTGCTTTGTTGCTGGGTTTGCGCCTGACTGTAATCATCAAAGGCCATGTCCAGCAAGGTTTTACCTGTTAATTGTACGCCATGTTGGCCCATATTATCCAGGCCAGACGTGCGCAGGGCGCCATGATCAGCCTGGTATAGATAGCCTTGCTCGGCCAATACAGGGGCGCCACTGCTGTCGACTTGCAAGGGTATGGCGTAACCCAATTCTTGCAAGAGCTTCAATTCAAAGCGGCGCAAGGTCACGGCAAAATCCACTTCACTGGCCAAGTTTTTTAGCGTGGTACTGTAATAAACAAATAAGGCCTCGTGGGCATCCTCGCGCGGCAATAAACGCAGCAAGAGTTCGTTTAAATAAAAGCCGCACATCAAGGCCTCGCCTTTTAATAAAAGCAAGCCGCCCGCCCAATCCAAGCTGTACAGGGTTTTTAATTCGGCTTTGCCTGACCAAGTGGCTATCAAGGGCTGGAAGGATTGCAGCATACCTCGCATGGCTGACCGCGGGCGCCGCGCCCCTTTGGCTGTAGTGGCAATACGGCCGTGATCGTGGCTAAACAACTCAACCACTAGGCTGGTTTCTTTAAAGGGGTAGGTGTGCAGCACGAACACTGCTTGATTATCACATCGAAAACTAGGCTGCATGTTTGTTCTAGGCTGCGGAGATGAATGCCTTAATAACCCAAGCTTTTGAGCGCACGCTCGTCGTCCGCCCAACCGCCTTTAACTTTCACCCAGGTTTCTAAGTAGACTTTTCCGCCAAACAGTTTTTCCATGTCCTGCCTGGCTTCAGTGGAGATTTGTTTCATCTTGTCACCATTCTTACCAATCAGCATGGGCTTTTGGCTGTCTTTATCGACGATGATAGCGCAAAAAATACGGCGCAAATTGCCCACCACTTCAAACTTCTCGATTTCCACCGCCACGGAATAAGGTATCTCATCGCCTAATAAACGAAAGATTTTTTCACGTACCAATTCGGCCGCCAAAAAGCGTTCGTTCTTGTCGGTCAGTTCGTCTTCGGAATAAATTGCTTCTTGAGTAGGCAAGTATTTGCGTATGGTTTGCAGCAACTCATCCAAATGCAGGCTTTTCTTAGCGCTGACCGGCACGATATCGGAGAAAGGGAACTCCAAATCAAAGTCTTGGATTAAGGGCAGTAAATTGCCTTTATCACCCATTAAATCGGCTTTGTTCACCACCAATATGGTCGGCGTTTTTTCAGACAATAATTTCAAAACTTTACGATCGGCTTCGCCCAGCTTCATGGGCTCAATCACGAACAGGACCACGTCCACTTCGGTTAACACCTGCGTCACGGTTTTATTCAAACCCTTGTTCAAGGCGTTCAAATGTTTTTGCTGGAAACCCGGCGTGTCGACAAATAAAAATTGCGTATCATCCGTGGTGTGTATGCCCAATAGGCGATGTCGGGTGGTTTGCGCCTTACGTGAGGTGATCGCCAACTTCATGCCCAATATGTGATTAAGCAAGGTCGATTTACCGACGTTGGGGCGGCCAACTATTGCCACCGTGCCGCATTTAAATGCAGCCAGGTCGGTTAAATTCGTGTGGTTGTCTGTCATGTACGGCTATCCAATTTAATTAGGTGTGTAATCAGGCGCTGTAGCTTTTGCCAAAACCCAGTTTATCTAAGGCCAATAAGGCCAATTGTGCGGCTTGTTGCTCAGCGATGCGGCGACTGGTGCCCTCGCCCACGGTGCGTATGTCGAGTTTTTGTATAAAGCATTCAACAATGAAGACCTGCGCATGCGCTTCACCACCGGTGTGCACCACCGCGTATTCTGGCACAGCCACTTTGCGCCCTTGCAAACGCTCTTGCAGCAAGGATTTGGCATCCTTATCGATGACTTTCGGGTCTATGGTACTAAGTTTTTCGTTGTACAAATGCAGCACAAATCCTTCAGCAGCGACAAAGCCACCATCCAAATAAACGGCGCCTATGATGGCCTCCAAGGCGTCGGCCAAAATCGATGGCCTGCGCCAACCGGCACTTTTGAGTTCGCCTTCGCCCAATTTGAGCGCGTCACCGACATTGAGTACCAAGGCCAATTCGCTGATACTGGCTTCTTTCACCAACTGCGCACGCAAACGGCTTAAATCGCCCTCGTCTAAACCAGGAAAACGCTGATACAACTGATTGGCAATAATGAAATTGAGGGCGCCGTCGCCTAGGTACTCGAGGCGTTCGTTATTCTGCGCGCTGAAACTGCGGTGCGTTAAGGCTTGCGTCAACAGGCCGTGGTTAACGAATTTGTAAGGTAGGCGTTTGGCTAAATCTTGCACAGACATCGCTTAAAAATACCTAACCATGGCCATTTATAAGCTGGCCTCTTGCGTGGAGAAATCCAGCAAAACACTCAGGTTGCCAAATAAGGGCTCAACAACCTGGTATTTCACCGTGGCCACGGTCACCCCGGTACTGTCTTTGTCTATAACCAAATCGCTGCTTTTCACGGCGGTCACGAAGGCCACATCGGCACGACGCTCAAACGCGTCTTTAATTTCTTTCTGACTCATGCCGCTAAGCGGCTCTTTATTTAGGCCGGCCATCACCATTTTAACCGTGTAAAACTGCTGGTATGCTGGCACAACTTTCATGGCCACGTAAGCCACCAAAGCTAAGGAGGCACACACCAACAACATACCCAGCAAGGTCATTCCAGCTTGTTGTTTACGTGCCTGATAGACTGTTTTTATAGGGTGTTGCATAAGGCCTCCGATCGATTCTTCACTAAGCCCGCGCTAATGAATGGCATTGCCTATTCTAGAAGTCTTGTCAAAATTCATCCAGATAAAAAAAGCCTTGCCGACCAAGTTTTGCTCAGGCACAAAGCCCCAAACTCGGCTGTCAGAACTGTCATCGCGGTTATCGCCCATGGCTAAATAATGCCCAGCCGGCACGACGATTTCTTCGTCGTTGGCTAACTTAGCACCCAATGCATCGGGATCGTAATTGCCTACCCAGGGATTAATCAAAATATCGTGTTGCACGTCACCAAGTTTCTCGCGGTATTGCTTAGCGGTCAGCATATTTAAGCCCGGTTTAACGTAGGTGTAATCGCCCACATTCTGCACGTCCAACAATTGGCCATTAACGGTCAAGCGTTTGTCCATGTAGCGAATTTTATCGCCGGGCAAGCCCACAACGCGTTTAATGTAATCGACCGATGGCGACGGTGGGTAATGAAAAACAAACACATCACCTCGCTTAGGCTCATTCACGTCAAAGAAACGGTTGTTTAAAATGGGCACACGCAAGCCGTAGGTAAATTTATTCACTAGGATGTAATCGCCGGCTAGCAAGGTAGGCATCATGGACCCAGACGGAATTTTGAAAGGCTCAACGATGAAAGAGCGCACAAAAAACACCAGAAAGATAACCGGGAAAAAGCTTTTAGCGTATTCCACTAGTACCGGTTCTGCCGCATCGGCCGCGCGTTTTTTGCGCAGGATTAAAATGTCTAGCAACCAGATGAAGCCGGTCACCGCCAATATAGCCAACATGAACAAAGCGAAATACATTATTTATCCTCTACGCGTAATATGGCTAAAAACGCCTCTTGTGGTATTTCAACGTTCCCCACTTGCTTCATGCGTTTCTTGCCCTCTTTTTGTTTGTCTAACAATTTACGTTTACGCGACACGTCGCCGCCGTAACATTTGGCAATCACGTTTTTACGCATGGCTTTAACGGTTTCGCGGGCAATGATGTTGGCCCCTATCGACGCTTGTATAGCCACATCAAACATCTGCCTTGGTATCAGCTCGCGCATTTTCGCCGCGACTTCCCGGCCGCGGTGCACGCTATTGGCACGGTGCACAATCATGCTCAAGGCGTCGACTTTTTCACCGTTAACCATGATGTCCAATTTAACCAAATCGGCGGCACGGAATTCTAAAAACTCGTAATCCATTGACGCGTAACCGCGCGACACCGATTTCAATTTATCAAAGAAATCCAATACCACCTCGTTTAATGGCATTTCGTAACTGAGCATCACTTGCCTACCCATGTATTGCATGTTTTTCTGTATGCCACGCTTGTTGTTGCACAAAGTCATGACCGGTCCAACATAGTCCTGCGGCATCAGCAAATTAACGGTAATAACCGGCTCACGGGTCTCTTCCACACGCGACAACTCCGGTAAACGCGACGGGTTTTCAATTTGCACCACGCTGCCGTCTTTAAGCAAGAGCTCGTATATCACAGTGGGCGCCGTGGTAATCAAGTCCATGTCGTACTCACGCTCTAAGCGCTCTTGGACGATTTCCATGTGCAGTAAACCTAAAAAGCCGCACCTGAAACCAAAGCCCAATGCAGTTGAATTTTCAGGTTCAAATAACAAAGAAGCATCGTTTAAACTGAGCTTTTCTAAGGCGGTACGCAATGCTTCAAACTGATTGGATTCAACCGGGTAGAGGCCGGCAAAGACCTGCGGCTTAACCTCTTTAAAACCGGCCAAAGGTTCCGGTGCCGGACGATTAACCAAGGTCACGGTGTCGCCCACTTTGGCACTGGCCAATTCTTTAATGCCGGCAATCACAAAGCCTACTTCGCCGGCGGACAAGGCGGTTTTTTGCAATGACTTAGGCGTAAACACGCCCACTTGCTCGCATAAAAATTCCGTGTGCGTCGCCATCAAGCGTATCTTATCTTTGGGCTTTAACACCCCGTCCACCACACGCACCAGCATGACCACGCCAACGTAGTTATCAAACCAAGCATCGATCACCAAGGCCTTCAGTGGCCCATCCACGTTGCCTTTGGGCGCCGGCACTTTTGCAATCACAGCTTCCAAGACATCGCGCACGCCTAGGCCAGTTTTGGCTGAACAGCGCACCGCGTCTTGCGCGTCAATGCCTATCACGTCTTCAATTTCTTGGATGACTCGATCTGCGTCGGCCGACGGCAAATCGATTTTATTCAGTACCGCCGTGACTTCCACGCCTAAGTCTAGGGCGGTGTAACAGTTCGCCACACTCTGCGCTTCCACGCCTTGACTGGCGTCCACCACCAATAACGCGCCCTCGCAGGCGGACAAAGAACGCGACACCTCGTAGCTAAAGTCGACGTGGCCCGGAGTATCAATCAAATTCAATTGGTAAATTTGGCCATCGTCGGCCTTGTATTGCAAAGCGGCGGTTTGCGCCTTAATGGTGATGCCGCGCTCACGCTCAATGTCCATGGAATCGAGCACTTGCGCTTCCATCTCACGATCAGCCAAGCCGCCACACAAATGAATAATGCGATCGGCCAGGGTGGATTTACCGTGATCAATGTGGGCAATAATGGAGAAATTACGAATGTTTTTCATTTAATTTTTAAGCTTTTATACAAACAATTAAGGCGCCAGAAGCGCCTTTTCACAATAGGCGTGATTTTACAACAAATGCCTGATTAGTTTGTAATTAATTGTTCAAAAAGCTTATCATTGTGGTATCAGCATGCCAACCAAACGAGTCCACTGAAGCCATTTTGCACAATACTTTACGCATTGCCACATTTAACATGCACAAGGGCTACACCCACTTTAATGCGCGCTCATCTTTGCACCTGCAACGTGACATGTTAAGAAAACTCGAAGCCGACCTGATTTTCTTGCAAGAAGTACAAGATTTGCACACCAAACACCTTCATTCCTTGGGTACGAAATCCGGTCAAATGGAGTTTTTGGCAGACAGCGTTTGGCATGACTATTGTTACGGCAAAAATGCAGTTTACCCGAACGGCCATCATGGCAATGCCATGCTGTCCAAATTTCCGATTAGTCAAACGCACAATCTAAACGTCTCCGCGCACGGCAGCGAACAACGCGGCATGTTGCATGCAGAAATTTTGGTGCCAAATTGGGATCAGCCTTTGCACACCTTGTGCGTGCACTTGGGCTTGTTTGCCAGATGGCGGCGCCAACAACTTAGCGCCATTGGCGAGTATATACGCGACAGGATCCCGCACAACGCGCCGCTTATACTAGCCGGTGATTTTAACGATTGGGGTCGGCGCTCTGGCCGCCAGTTTGCGCTACACTTAGGCATGAAAGAAGCGTTTGAACAGCATACTGGTCAATTGGCGCGCAGCTTCCCATCATGGCTACCGATGTTCCATTTAGACCGCATTTACCTGCGCGGCTTTAGCGTTAAACATACCATGGTGCATGCTGGGCCGCAGTTTTTGAAATTATCTGACCATGCCGTGTTAAGCGCGACCTTACGCAAACTATGATGCAGTTTATCGCCGGCAATCAAATTAAATTATTACGCAGTGGCGGCGAATACTTTCCGGCACTGCGCGCAGCCATAAACAACGCACAGCTAGAGATTTACCTTCAAACTTATATTTTTCAAGCCGATGAAACTGGCCAAAGCATAAGCCTAGCAATGATGGCAGCGGCCGAGCGTGGGGTCAGGGTTAATTTATTGCTGGATGGCTTTGGTAGCCAAAAATTGGATACGGCTCACATCGCTAACATGCGGGCTGCCGGAGTGAATGTGCTGTTTTATCGGGCCCGAATATCCCCGTGGTCGTTTAAAAAAAATCGCTTAAGGCGCTTGCACAGTAAAATGGCGGTGATCGATGGGACTGTCGGTTTTATCGGGGGCATCAACATCATAGACGACAACAATGTTCCCAACCCCAACAATGTGCCGCCCCGCGTCGACTACGCGGTGCAAATTGAAGGCGCACTGCTACCCCGTTTACAGGCCAGCGTCGCTGACCTTTGGCAACGCGTTGCCTGGCTAAATTTGCTAAAAACGCCCGCATCCAAATCGATTGCCTCTGCCTCATCCAGCGGCCATCTAGCCAACTTGTTGGCTGCCTTTGTGCAACGCGACAACGTTTTACACCGCCATGACATAGAAACCGCTTACCTGGAAGCCATCAATAGCGCTCACAACGAAATCCTCATTGCCAACGCCTATTTTTTACCTGGCTATCGCTTTCGCAAAGCCTTAGTCGATGCGGCCAATCGCGGTGTTAAAGTTAGCTTGCTGTTGCAAGGACGGGTGGAGTATTTCTTAATGATGGCAACCCACGCGTTTTACAGTGAGTTTTTAAACAAAGGCATTGCCATCTACGAGTACCGCAAGAGTTTCATGCACAGCAAAGTAGCCGTGATAGACGGCACATGGGCGACCGTCGGCTCATCCAACATCGATCCATTTAGCTTATTGTTGGCGCGCGAAGCCAATCTATTCATTTCGGATCCGGGCTTTGCCGGCGAACTGCGAACGGACATCCTGGCCAGCATCGAAGCAGGTGCTGTGCCTATTTTGGCGCATCAATGGCAAGCAGAAAATGCCTTAAAACGGGCCGCATCCAAGTTAGCACTGGGCATGGTCAGGCTGTTTTTAGGGCTAATAGGCGAAAAAGACGAGTAGCTAAAAAGCATAAAAAAGGGGCCTACGCCCCTTTTTTATGGTCCCGCTTTTATTGTCGGTCTTTATTTGCTGACTTTGATCGGCACATATAAGGTAGCTTCACCCCGTTGCACCAGCACCGCCACGGTTTTACCGGCAGCCACACCATTGATTTGCTTATTAAACTGCTCCACGCTTTGCGACTCGTTGTTATTTAGCCCCAAAATAACGTCACCACGGCGTATGCCTGCTTGAGCGGCAGCACCCACGCTTTCCACCACCAACAAACCGTTTTTACCGTTTAGCTTTTTCTTTTGTTGCACGGTCAGTTCTTTGAGCGTCAAGCCTATTTTATTGGCTTCCGCCTTGCCATTAGGCTTGGTGTTTGGTGCGGCGCTTTCGCTACCGTCACTGGGCATTTCACCGACACCGATATTGAGTGTTTTAGCACTGCCTTTACGCAAGATTTCCACTGCGGCAATTTTACCGGGTTTAGTTGCGCCCACTACACGCGGTAAATCCGCTGACACTCCTATAGCTTTGCCATCAAACTTGGTGATCACGTCACCGGCTTCCAAGCCGCCTTTATCGGCTGGGCCGTTTCTCTCCACCCCGGCTACCAAAGCACCGTTTGTGTTTTTCATGGAAAAGGATTCCGCCAATTCTTTGGTAATTTCTTGAATAGCAATGCCCAACCAACCACGAGTGATTTTGCCGTTGGCTTTAAGTTGATTGGATACGTCTATGGCCACGTCTATGGGAATGGCAAAAGACAAGCCCATGGAGCCGCCACTGCGGCTGTATATTTGTGAATTAATGCCCACCACTTCACCGGCTAAATTGAACAAGGGGCCGCCTGAGTTACCTGGGTTAATGGCCACATCGGTTTGAATAAACGGCACGAAGTTTTCTTGTGGTAAGGCACGCCCTTTGGCGCTGACGATGCCAGCCGTCATAGTGTTTTCTAAGCCAAAGGGTGAGCCGATGGCAGCCACCCACTCGCCTACTTTTAGTTTAGCCGAATCGCCTATCATCACTTTGGGTAAACCGGTGGCATCAATTTTCAGCAAGGCCACGTCGGTTCGTTTATCCGCGCCTATAATTTTGGCTTTAAATTCGCGTTTATCGGCCAATTTAACAATGACTTCATCGGCCTCATTGATCACGTGTGCATTGGTTAATACGTAACCGTCGCTACTGATGATAAAACCCGAACCCAAGGATTGCGACTTGTAATCCGGTTGTGGCCCGCCACCTTGCCCTGGCATGCCAGGCATTAGAGGAATGCCAAAGCGCTTGAAAAATTCCTGCATCTGCTCGTCGCCTTCCATGCCTGGGAATCCGCCGACAGGGCCATTGTTGTGCACACTTTGGGTGACGCTGATGTTCACCACTTCCGCACCGTGCTTTTCCGCTAAATCGGTAAAGTCAGGTAAACCTTGCGCGTGAGCACTACTCAACAAACAAAACGATAAAACTGCTAGCCAATTTTTTAACATTTATTTACCTCAAGCTATCGATTAACTATTTAATTTTGCTTAACTTAACCGCCACGAGCCTAGGCCAAATGACGTATTTGTATTAATTGGGTGCCGATCCGCAATGTTCAAGAGGGCTATCCTCCGCCTGCCGCAAAATATGCGCTTGGTAGCCATGACTTTTAGCATCACTACCCATTGCCCAATAGCGCGCAGCATAAAAGCCACTGAGCAAACCCAGCGCAGCGCCTAACATCACGAAAAACTGATTAGCAAACAGGTGGTCGGCTAGCAGCGCGCCTAGAATCAAACCTAACATGGGCACGACATAGAGAAACCACACCGAGCGCAATATGGCATGCTCATCCATGCCCACCACCACTGCATCGCCGACTTGGGCATGAATGGCATTGTGGGCGGTAAATTCATGAGGCTGGGATTTCACCATCTTAGACCACGTCGCATTGCCGCAACCGCGCTTTTGCCCGCATATGCCACAGGCCGTGCGCCGCTCTAAAACCAAGCTAGCCTGATCATCACGGACAGCCGTGACTATGGCGTATTCTTCTATCATGGCTGGGTTGTGTTACTGTTTAATGAAAATGCAATTATAGCGAGCGCTACGATTATTTGACAAACACCACGGCATGGGCAATTTTAGCCACGGTGACTTCCGGCACTTCGCCCACGACAGTAATTTGCAAATTGCCGGCGACATTCGCATAAAAACTGGTGTTGCCCACTAGGCTGCGACCGTTTCTTGGTTTAATGCCGTTTTCTAAGGGCTCAATGAAGAGCGAAACCGAGGCCAAGCCATCCGAAAAGATGACATGGGTGACCGGCCAGGTTTTGCCCTTAACCGCACGCATCATTTGCTCCACTTTCACAAAGCCCTCTGGCAAGCCTTTAAGGCGCCAATGGGGGCTGTCTTGCTTATCGGCGATGGTGTTGACGTCTTCCATGACGTAGGCTTTTTTGCTGTCTATTTTCGGTTGATACCAATCAAGCTCCATGCTTTTAATCAGCGTGAGTTGGGTAAAAGCCATGCTATCCAGCGCTTCATTGCGGTTGTTTAACATGACCGATTTAAGTAATAAACCGTATTCGCTATCCACCCAGAACTTGTAGCTGTAGCGCAGATTGTCCTTGGATTCCAATATCAAGATTTGCGCTTGCCTATCGGCCACGCGCTCAATTTCGCCTAGTTTTAGGCTGTAATTGGCTTTAATGTTATCTAAATCGGTGGGCAGAATTGCCGGGAACATGTTTTGCCCACGGCGTTTTTCGATGACGATTTTTTCGTTCTTGGGGTTATAAATAATCACGTCGCCGCTTTGATTAAACACCTCACGCGGTGACCCATCTAACACCACATTGCGAGCAAACTCGTCATGGCCATTGTAGATGTGTTTAATTTCGACTGACTTGGATTGCGCGCCAGTTTGGCAAACAAAAATACCTTGGTAGTTCAACACATGGGCGGCCACGGCCATTTTTTGTAGCATCTGCCATTGATCTGAGCTGCCGGCTTGGCCACTTAAACTGACCATTGAAAGGACAGTAAGGGATAGTAAACGTTTAAACCACATCGCTAGCTTTCAATAAACCAAAAAATAAACCATTCATTAATGAGGGTAACTGGCCGGCTGGATATAGTAAGAAGTCGATGATGGCGCTGATGATTGATGAGCAGTTAGGTATTCAGCAGGAATCGCTTCTGCGTTCGATGGGATAGTAGTTTCGGCCGCGGCCAAACTGGTATTTAAGCTAGGATCCGCCACTTGCGCTTGCAAGACCATGAAGCCCACCACCAAAATGGCTGCAAACGAAGCTGCCATGGACCAAGCAATCTGCTGACCACCGGATTTGCTGGCATTGTCATTGCCTTTGGGAGCGGATTTTAACCAGGCCGCATTGGGCGCCAACACGGTCGGTTCCATGTCAATCTTGGCCATTAAGTTGGCTTTAAAATCGGCACTTAAGGTCGGTGTGCCACGCATCACGTCACCAATTAAATGGAAGCGGCTCCATGCCTCAGCTGCCGGACTGTTAGCTTGCATGCTGGTCAGCAGATGCTCGGCATCGGCTAACTCGATTTCGTTATCAACTAATGCGGATAGTTGTTCTGTCATGATTTACTCCAAATACGTCTAATACAAAAATGGTTACCAGCGCTTGTTGTCTGGCGTATTTTCTAATAAGGGTTTTAATTTCAAGGATATGGTGTCACGTGCTCTAAAGATACGCGAACGCACTGTGCCGATAGGGCAATTCATTACTGTGGCGATTTCTTCGTAACTTAAGCCTTCGATTTCACGCAATGTAATCGCCGTGCGTAACTCTTCAGGCAAGGCGGCCACCGTGTCGTTAACGGTTTGGGCAATTTGCTTGGTCATCATGGACGACTCGGGTGTTTCCATGGTGCGCAACTCGTCGCCGTCTTCAAAGTTTTCCGCATCTTCTAACTCAATGCCAGTGCTGACACTAGGGCGACGCTTTAATGAAACCAAGTAATTTTTAGCGGTGTTAATGCCGATTCGGTATAGCCAAGTGTAAAACGCACTGTCGCCACGGAAATTGGGCAGTGCACGGTAGGCCTTGATGAAGGTATCTTGCACAATGTCTTCAATCTCGGACTGATCGCGCACCATGCGTGATAGCAAACGTGCTAGCTTGCGTTGGTATTTATCCACCAACATAGAGAATGCGCGCTTGTCGCCGCGTTGCGCACGCAACACCAATTCGTGGTCTATCTCTCGATTCTCTAGGGATGTGTTGGCTACCAAGCTTAAATGTCCGTTAGGTTTAGTCTGCTTTGAGCTTTCGGCTGGACTAGGGGTGTCACTCAATTTTTTTTCGGTTTTGGCAGTATAACCTTGAGCTGCAACTTGCACTAAATTTAGTTGGGTAAAATTGACTATTTCCGCAAAATGCATTTTGTTCTCTCCCTTATTCACCTGCAAACTACACCGGTTAATTTATTTGGCTAATCCGTCATTTCTATTGCCTTTTATCAAGACAAAGCTACACTCTTA
>CALQUO020000013.1 GCA_943333775.2 Methylotenera oryzisoli | reverse complement strand
TTACAGTATAATGCTGCGCATGCGCCCGTAGCTCAGCTGGATAGAGTACTTGGCTACGAACCAAGGGGTCGGGCGTTCGAATCGCTCCGGGCGCACCAAATACCGGTAGTAAAAAAGAAGGGTTAGGCTTAACGGCTTAACCCTTTTTTATTGACAGTCCTTGCCCAACCCTCCCATCACCCTACACATAACAATTCAACTCTTTCAGGCAAGAAAAAAGGCTTACGGGATTCCGTAAGCCTTTTTCTAAACACGTGGTTTAGGCGGCTTGGTTACAAGCCACCTAAAGCGTTGGTCCTTACATCATACCGCCCATACCGCCCATGCCGCCCATGTCGCCGCCACCCATTGCTGGGGCGTCGTCTTTAGGCAGTTCAGCCACCATGCAGTCTGTGGTTAGCATTAAGCCAGCCACGGATGCTGCGTGTTGCAAGGCAGAACGGGTTACTTTAGTTGGATCCAAAATACCCATTTCGATCATGTCGCCGTAGGTTTCATTAGCGGCGTTGTAACCGTAGTTGCCTTTACCGGCTTCCACGCTGTTTACCACCACTGATGGCTCCACGCCAGCGTTTTGCACGATTTGACGCAATGGCTCTTCCACTGCACGCAAGACGATTTTCACGCCTGCGTCTTGATCGTGGTTGTCGCCTTTTACTTTAGCGATCGCAGCGCGTGCACGAATTAACGCCACGCCACCACCGGCCACAATGCCTTCCTCTACTGCAGCACGGGTAGCATGCAAGGCATCTTCCACGCGGGCTTTTTTCTCTTTCATTTCGATTTCAGTAGTTGCACCGACTTTGATCACGGCTACACCGCCGGCTAATTTAGCCACGCGTTCTTGCAGTTTTTCTCTGTCGTAGTCGCTGGTCGCTTCTTCGATTTGCGTTTTAATTTGCGCAATGCGAGATTTGATGCTGCCTTCAGCACCAGCGCCGTCA
Organism: Methylotenera oryzisoli; assembly: GCA_943333775.2. GTDB lineage: Bacteria > Pseudomonadota > Gammaproteobacteria > Burkholderiales > Methylophilaceae > Methylotenera > Methylotenera profunda. The sequence continues at coordinate 17,713 of CALQUO020000013.1, read as the reverse complement.
ATGATGATGGTGTTTTCTTTGCCCACTTCGATGCGTTTTGCTTGACCTAGGTTTTCTAAAGTTACATTTTCTAGTTTCAAGCCCACTTCTTCGGCTATCACTGTACCACCAGTTAGGATGGCGATGTCTTCCAACATGGCTTTACGACGGTCACCGAAACCAGGTGCTTTAACAGCGGTGGTTTTCAAGATACCGCGAATGTTATTCACTACCAAGGTGGCTAAGGCTTCGCCATCCACGTCTTCAGCAATGATTAATAATGGGCGACCGGATTTAGCCACTTGCTCTAATGTCGGCAACAAATCGCGGATGTTAGAGATTTTTTTGTCGTGCAATAACACGTATGGGTTGTCCAACAAGGCAATTTGACGGTCTTGGTTATTGATGAAGTAAGGTGACAAGTAGCCACGGTCAAACTGCATGCCTTCTACTACGTCCAACTCGCTCTCTAAACCTGAACCGTCTTCCACGGTGATCACGCCTTCTTTGCCCACTTTATCCATGGCATCGGCAATGATTTTACCAATGGAGTCGTCAGAGTTAGCTGAAATGGAGCCCACTTGAGCGATTTCTTTGCTTGTAGTACAGGGTTTGGATTGCGCTTTTAAATCGGCAATGGCAGCTGCCACGGCTTTATCAATACCGCGCTTTAAATCCATAGGGTTCATGCCAGCGGCTACCGATTTCATGCCTTCACGGATAATGGCTTGGGCCAATACGGTTGCGGTTGTTGTTCCGTCACCGGCGATATCAGAGGTTTTTGACGCCACTTCTTTCACCATTTGTGCGCCCATGTTTTCGAATTTGTCTTTTAATTCGATTTCTTTAGCCACGGACACGCCATCCTTAGTGATAGTTGGTGCGCCGAAAGAGCGCTCTAACACTACGTTACGGCCTTTAGGACCCAAAGTTACTTTTACTGCGTTTGCAAGCACATTCACGCCTGCTACCATTTTGTGGCGTACTTCGTCGCCAAATCTTACGTCTTTTGCTGCCATGTTAAATTCTCCTGATTGTTCTTAAGTGGATTGTGTGTATTCAAGCAATAGTTGACTTGAAATTACTCAACAATCGCCATGATGTCTTCTTCACGCATAACCAATAATTCTTCGCCGTCTACTTTTACGGTTTGGCCGGCGTATTTACCGAATAACACTTTGTCGCCTACTTTAACGTCTAAGGCAATCACTTTGCCGCTATCGTCACGTTTGCCAGAACCAATCGCTTGAACGACGCCTTGATCCGGTTTTTCTGTTGCGCTATCTGGAATCACAATGCCTGAAGCCGTTGTGCGCTCTTCTTCTGAGCGTTTTACAATGACACGGTCGTGTAATGGACGGATTTTCATACGATTTCTCCAAAAATAAAATCAAAAATTAACTAGCTCTGCCCAATCGGCCAAAAGGCCATCAGACTAAAAAATGCATGGCCAGCACTGCACCATGACGCTTACCATTTTGGTCGAGCACGATTTTAGCACTCAAACCATCAGAGTGCTAGTTATTGGGTCAGTCTGATTTATTTCAAGCGGGCTAATTAAAAAAATTTGTAAAAAATTTAGCGGGTGCTTGAGCTTAAGCTTTAAAATGGCTTCATGATCGAAAACGAATCATCTATTGAGCAAATCAACCTGAGCTTTAATGAGCAGGAAGACCGCTTGTTGCTGAAAGTCGGCTTGGCAGACAAAACCGAAGTGACGGTGTGGATCAGTCGGCGCGTCGCCAAGCAAATTTGGGCGGCCCTGCAACAAGCCAGCAATGCTTTATTACCAAGCGGCAGTGGTCTTTCAAGTGCGACCGGCAATGCCACCTTGAATAGAGTCCAAGCCATGGATCACTTTGTGCGCGACGCCGAACTGCAGAAAAAAATAGCCCAGTTGGATTTTCAATCGGCTTACCAAAGCGACCGAAAAGCTAGATCCAATGCGCCTTTATTGGCCATCACTTGCCTGACTGTAAGTGTTGGTAACTTGCCACCCTATATGGAATTGCAATGCAGCACCGGTCAATCCGTGAAAATGGCATTAACCGGCGAACTCATCCAAGCCTTAGTCAGCATGCTGCAATTGGCTACCCGCGAAGCCAACTGGGACGTCGCCATGACCAACCTAGTCAAAGCTAGCAGCGAAGCCACTAGCAAGCCCATTTTGCATTAACTGAAAATAACAATAATTAGAAAGAAAAGCCCAACATGAGCGATTTACCACACTGCCCGCAATGCCAATCCACATACACCTACGAAGACGGCGACCTATATGTCTGCCCAGAGTGCGCCCACGAATGGCCTAAATCTACCGTAGCCGATCAAGGCGACGAGCAAAAAGTGACCAAAGACGCCAATGGCAACCTGCTGCAAGACGGCGACAGCGTGACGGTAATTAAGGATTTGAAAGTCAAAGGCTCGTCCTTGGTGGTGAAAGTGGGCACCAAAGTCAAAAACATCCGATTGGTAGATGGCGACCACGACATCGACTGCAAAATCGATGGCATAGGTGCCATGAAGCTGAAATCGGAATTCGTTAAAAAAGCCTAAGGCCGCCTAGGCATAAAATGCACGGCTTGGGGCTGCGCTAATTGCAGCACCGATTTGCGCATTTTGCCCATGACGTGCATTTCACAAGGCTTGCAATCAAACTTCAGTGTGTAGCGGTCTTTACCGCTAATTAAGGTCATGGGTTCGGCCGTCACCGTCCCCTGCACGCCAATTACACCCTTGGCTTCTTTTGGGCACAAACCGTGACTAAATCGCAGGCAGTGCTTGGTGATCATCAAGGGCACTTCGTCTAATTCTTGGTTGGCTTCGTACGCCGCCGCAATCATTTTCACCCCATGCTTCTGGTAAAACGCCCGCGCTTTTTGGTTATAAACGTTAGCCAAATAACTCAAGGTGTCTTCCGGATAAATCGCTGGCGGCTCGTTAGCCGGCCGGCGTGGCGGGCGTTGGTAAGCATCATCGCGCGCAAGCTGTAATTGCACTATGGCATCGCGGCGCAACCCGTTCACCAGCGAGGCTGGCACGAACCAAGCTTGCGAGGTGGCCAGCTCGGTATTCTTGGCGACAAAATCGGTGTTGCCTAATTTGGCTAAATTGTCGCGTAAGCTTTGCTGGGCTTGCGCGGGGTTGTCCGCCAATTGCTTATCAGCCGGACAAAATGCCGTGCCGACCAAACCGGCTTCGTCGGTCACGCTTAACTCGAAACCCTGCTCGCTATCGGTCAAACTTAAGGTGACGGCTATTTTGCGCTGGGCCGAGTCTTTTTCTAACTGGCGCATGAAAGCGTGATCGCGGTTGCGGAAGACATCCATGCCACGGCGTATGTCCACGGGCATTTCATTGGGGTAGAGTTTGCGGCCTACCACGCTATTGACGCGTAAGCCCACCAGCTCTTTATGCACATCAAAAAAGCACACGCCGTCGCCGTTGTGCAGCTCGACCTCGGTGTCCACTTCAAAGTAGTCGCTGCCCACCTTGCTCACTTTGCCTAAAGGTTCACCAGAAAACTTAGGTGTATCAAACGCACCTATGTCGGCTTGTCGGCCGTTAGCAAAGTAGTCTGTGGCGCTGCGGTTAAAGGTTTTTTCCGGTTGCGGGCTAAACGTGAAACGGCTGCTGCCGTGAGAGGATTTAGCCAATTCCGGCCTGTCGTGCAGGATAGAGTCGAGCAATAAACGGTAATGCGCGGTGGCATTTTTGACGTAGGGTAAATCTTTATAGCGCCCTTCTATCTTAAACGAGCTGACGCCAGCATCAATTAAGGCCATCAGATTGGCGCTTTGATCGTTGTCTTTCATGGACAAAAAGTGCTTGTCTTTGCCTATGATGCGGCCTTTTTGGTCTTCTAATGTAAACGGTAACCGGCATTCTTGTGAGCACTCGCCCCGGTTGGCACTGCGGCCGGTGTGCGCATGACTAATAAAGCATTGGCCGCTAAAAGCCACGCACAAGGCGCCATGTATAAAGTACTCCAGGTTGCAAGTAGTGGCCTCGGCGATTTTTTGCACTGTGACCAAATCTAACTCGCGGGCCAAGACCAATTGCGAAAAACCCACTTGGTCTAAAAACACGGCTTTATCTACAGTACGGATGTCGGTTTGCGTGCTGGCATGCAATTGAATAGGCGGTAGATCCATCTCTAACAGGCCCATGTCTTGCACGATCAAGGCGTCGACCTCAGCCTCATACAGTTGCTCAACCAATTGGCGCGCACCGTCCAACTCTTGGTCATGGAAGATGGTGTTAAGGGCGACAAACACCTCCGCATGATAACGGTGCGCATGCTTCACCAAGCGCGCAATGTCTGCCACCGTGTTGGGGGCTTTCGACCTGGCGCCAAAAGCCGGCCCGCCTATGTAAACGGCGTCCGCACCATGATTAATGGCTTCGATACCGAATTCGGCATTTTTAGCCGGGGCCAACAATTCAAGGTGTTTACGGGTTTTAATCATGGCGTTTTTGCAGGTTTGCCATCAAGGCAATAAAAATGTGTTGGAATTTTAGACTAAACGTCCGTCTATGACGACATTTGATTTTTTTGTCCAGTAAAAACATCGTACAATTCAGCCATGAGTAATCAAAATTTATTAGCCCGCAGCCTGCATTCCGTATGGCATCCATGCACGCAAATGAAGCAGCACGAGACGTTTCCACTCATCCCCATTCAGCGGGGTGAAGGGGTGTGGCTTTACGATGCAGACGGCCAGCGCTATTTGGATGGCATCAGCTCCTGGTGGGTCAACTTGTTTGGCCACAATAACCCACGCATTAAAGATGCCATCAAAAGTCAACTCGACCAATTGGAACACGTCATGCTGGCTGGCTTCACCCATGAACCGGTGGTGGCGCTCTCGGAAAAACTCAGCGAGCTGACCGGTCTAGGCCACGCTTTTTATGCCTCGGATGGCGCCAGCGCGACTGAAATTGCCCTGAAAATGAGTTTTCATTATTGGCGCAACAGCGGCCAACCCGGCAAAACCCAATTCATTAGCCTAAAAAACAGCTACCACGGTGAAACCTTGGGCGCCTTGGGCGTAACCGACGTGGCTATTTTTAAAGACACTTACGCGCCTCTCTTAATGCAATCGGCACAGATGCCCAGCCCGGATTTTCGGCAAAGCGAAGCGAGCGTATCGGCCGAAGCCATGGCACTATGCGCGGCCGCGGCCCTAGAGGATTACTTGAGCGGTCATCATGCCAGTATAGCTGCCTTCATCATTGAACCCATCGTGCAATGCGCAGGCGGCATGGCCATGCACCACCCAGTCTATTTACAACGGGCACGGGAAATATGCTCACGCTTCCAAGTGCATTTAATTGCCGATGAAATTGCCGTGGGCTTTGGCCGAACCGGCACGATGTTTGCCTGCGAGCAAGCCGCGGCCAAAGTCAGCGACATCGCCGATTTCATCTGTTTATCCAAAGGCATCACCGGCGGCTATTTGCCTTTATCGGCAGTGCTAACAAGCGACCCTATCTACCAAGCCTTTTATGACGAACACACTGTTAAAGGCTTTTTACACAGCCACAGCTATACCGGCAACCCCTTGGCTTGCAGCGCGGCGCTTGCCACCTTGGGCATTTTTGCTGACGATGCGGTGCTAGAAAAAAACCGCGGCTTAGCCGATTACATTAAATCTCAAGCGAGCTCACTGGCCGAGTTGCCGATTCAACACTTACGCCAACAAGGCATGATATTGGCCATGGACGTGGTGGGCGCCCAGCCGGGTTTTGCTCAGCGTTGTTATGCCGAGGCACTAAAACAAGGGCTGCTGTTGCGCCCAATAGGCAACACGGTGTACTTGATGCCGCCCTACAGCATCAGCCACGAAGAAGTCAACTTCATGCTCACGGCCACCCATCAGGCCATCCGGTTGGCTCTATGAAAAAATCACTTTGCGGCCTGCTAATTGGCTTAGCCAGCTTGACGGCCAAGGCCGATTTACCCAGCGAAGTGGCGCAGGCCTTAAATCAAGCCGGCGTGCCGCTTGAGAACGTGGCGGTGGTGGTGCAAGCGGTCGACAGCGAGCAAGCCAGTTTGCAACACAATCCGGGGAAAAGCCTCAACCCGGCCTCAGTCATGAAGTTGCTGACTAGCAAGGCCGCACTGGATTTACTTGGTCCTAATTACCGTTGGAAAACCGAAATCTATTACGACGGCAGCCTAAGCCAAGGCGTGCTGAGCGGTAACCTCATTATCAAAGGCTACGGCGACCCGCAGTTTAATACAGCGGATTTTTGGCGCTTGCTTTATAGCATCAAGCAAGCCGGCATCAGCCACATCAATGGCAATTTAATCCTGGATAAAAGCCATTTTGCGGCGCCGCAACAACAGCGAGCTAACTTTGATAACGAAATCTGGCGTGCTTACAACGCGCAACCCAGCGCCTTGTTGGTTAACGGCCGGCACACCCGCTTTATATTTAGCCGAAGTAGCAGCGAGAAAAATGCCGTGGCCATTAGCGCCGACATGGCCTTGCCACAAATAGAAATCGTCAACAATATGCGCTTGTTACCTGGCGCCTGCCGCGATTGGCGTAACCACATGCAATACAGCGTGGGCATCGAGCAAACTAGTGCGGCCGAGCCCATTAAAACCATCACCTTCAGCGGCAGTTTTGCCGCAGATTGCGAGGAAAAGGTTTTAGAGTTAAGCCTGTTTAATGATGAGCAGTATGCCTATTACAGCTTTAAACAACTCTGGCAAGCATTGGGCGGCCAGTTCTCTGGTCAACTGCAAGTCAAAGCACGTCCTAATCAGGCCATCAAATTACTGGAGCAACGCTCAGAAACCTTAAGCCAAGTGCTGCCAGAAATGAATAAATGGAGCAACAACTTGATGGCGCGGCAACTGCTGCTGACCATGGCCGCCGAAAAAATGGCCGTGCCGGCCAGCGAGGCCGATGGCGCGAGTGCGATTAAAAACTGGTTCAATAGCCAGCAACTTGGCGCAGATACCCTGGTGGTGGAAAACGGCTCGGGGCTATCGAGGATTGAGCGCTTAAGCGCCGAGCAGTTGGCGCGCATGCTGGTGCAAGCTTACCTTAGCCCAACGATGCCTGAATTCATGAGCTCGCTGCCAGTATTAGCGTTAGATGGCACACTGATGAAACGCCTAAAAGACAGCCCAGCAGCCAAGCGGGCGCACCTCAAAACCGGCTCGCTTGATGGCGTCAGCGCCATTGCCGGCTACCTGCTGGACAAGCAAAACAGGCGACAGGTGCTGGTGATGCTGGTTAATCACGAAAAAGCCGGGGCCAGCAAAATCGCGCAGGATGCCCTGATAGAATGGGTTTACCGTCAACCTTAAGTACGGCGTTTAATCGACTTGACCCTGCAACGACCAAGCCAATTGTGCTTAAGTTTGCGGTATCATATTGCCTGCATTGACACAGCCCATTAAACATTGAGGTCTAACGCATGAAACTACTGAATTTTACTCTAGCTTGCGCTTGCGCATTTACTTTGAATGCCTGCAACGCCGAAACAAAAATAAACACACAGGAAAAACCCACTATGGCCATGAACAGCGTTCTTGAATTACAAAAAATTGACACCTTGGTTGGTACTGGCCGCGAAGCCGAGCCAGGCTTTAATGTCACGGTGCATTACACCGGCTGGTTATTTGATGCCAAAGCCGAAGGGCAAAAAGGCAAAAAATTTGATAGTAGCTTGGATCGCAAAGAACCGTTTGTGTTTTTCTTAGGCGGCGGCCAAGTGATACAAGGCTGGGATGAAGGCTTTGCTGGCATGAAAATAGGCGGCAAACGCACCCTATTGATTCCATCTGCCATGGGTTACGGTGCACGCGGTGCCGGTGGCGTGATTCCTCCTAATGCCGACCTGGTATTTGAAGTGGAATTATTGGACGTTAAATAGGACAGGCTGAGCTAAGGCTCAAGCACAGGAGAGCATATGCACGTTAGCGTTAAATGGATAGACGGTGTGAGCTTTGTCGGCGAGTCGGAATCGGGTCATGCCATCGTCATGGACGGCGCGCCGGAAAATGGTGGTCGCAACATAGGCATGCGCCCCATGGAAATGCTTTTAGTCGGCATGGGCGGTTGTACTTCGTTTGACGTGGTGGCGATTTTGAAAAAAGCGCGCCAGCCGATTACCGCTTGCGTGGCTGAAATCGATGCCACCCGCGCCGATGAAATTCCTAAAGTGTTCACCAAAATACACGTGCATTTTATCGTAACAGGCGACAATCTAAACGAAGTGCAAGTTGAGCGTGCGGTTAAATTATCAGCAGAAAAGTATTGCTCGGCGTCCATTATGCTCAGCAAAAGCGTGGAAATTACCCACGATTTTGAAGTGCGCTCGGCGGCCGACGCCCATAATGCAACAAATGCTGCATAATGACTTATTAGGTGCCAGTTAGCCGAACCGATTAAGCAGTAACGTATTTTAAAAAACCTTATTATTGGATAAACCTATGCCTGTATACCGCTCTCGAACTACCACACACGGCCGCAACATGGCAGGCGCTCGCGCACTTTGGCGCGCCACCGGCATGAAGGACGGCGACTTCGATAAACCCATCATTGCCATTAGTAATTCCTTTACCCAATTTGTACCGGGTCATGTGCACCTAAAAGACCTAGGCCAGTTAGTGGCTAGAGAAATTGAACGTGCCGGCGGTGTGGCCAAAGAATTCAACACGATTGCCGTCGATGACGGCATTGCCATGGGTCATGGCGGCATGTTGTACAGCTTACCGAGCCGCGATTTAATCGCCGACAGCGTGGAATACATGGTTAACGCCCACTGCGCCGATGCTTTAGTATGCATATCCAATTGTGACAAAATCACCCCGGGCATGCTGATGGCCGCGATGCGTTTAAACATTCCGGTGGTGTTCGTCTCTGGCGGGCCGATGGAGGCCGGTAAAGTTAACTGGCAAGGTGAGGTAATGAAATTAGACTTGGTCGATGCCATGGTCGCGGCGGCGGACGACAAAGTCAGTGATGAAAAATCCGAGGCCATCGAGCGTTCGGCTTGTCCCACTTGCGGCTCTTGCTCAGGCATGTTTACCGCCAACTCGATGAATTGCTTAACCGAAGCGCTTGGCTTGAGCTTGCCGGGCAATGGCTCAACTTTAGCCACCCATGGCGCGCGTAAAGAATTGTTTTTAAAAGCCGGTCGCTTAATCGTCGACTTGGCCAAGCGCCACTACGAGCAAGACGACTACAGCGTGTTGCCGCGCAATATTGCTAATTTTAAAGCCTTTGAAAACGCCATGGCCTTAGACGTATCCATGGGTGGCTCGACCAATACCGTTTTGCATCTGTTGGCGGCAGCCCACGAGGCAGAAATTGATTTCACCATGGCCGACATAGACCGCATGTCCCGTAAGGTGCCGTGCTTGAGTAAAGTGGCACCGGCCACGCAAAAATACCACATGGAAGACGTGCACCGCGCCGGTGGCGTGATGGGCATTTTGGGTGAGCTGGATCGTGCCGGTGTGTTGCACCGGGACATTCCGACCGTTCATAGCGCCAGCATGGGAGAGGCCTTGGATAAGTGGGACATCATGGTGACCAGCGACGAGGATGTGAAAAAATTCTACCGCGCCGCTCCAGGTGGCGTGCGCACCACCATCGCCTTTTCACAAAGCATGCTCTACCCTGATTTGGATAGTGACCGGGCTGAGGGTTGCATACGCGACAAAGCCCATGCCTACTCACAAGACGGTGGCTTAGCGGTGTTATTCGGCAACATTGCCTTGGACGGCTGCATCGTTAAAACCGCCGGCGTGGACGAGAGCATTTTAAAATTCACCGGTCGCGCTCGTGTCTTTGAGAGTCAAGACGAAACCGTGGAGGCCATCTTGGCCGATAAAATCGTCCCTGGCGATGTGGTGGTGATTCGTTATGAAGGACCGCGTGGCGGCCCTGGCATGCAAGAGATGCTCTACCCTACCTCGTATTTAAAATCCAAGGACTTGGGCAAGGTCTGCGCCTTACTCACGGATGGTCGCTTTTCTGGCGGCACGTCGGGTTTAAGCATAGGTCACGCCTCGCCAGAAGCGGCTGAAGGCGGTGCCATTGGTTTGGTGGAAGAAGGCGATCGCATCGAAATAGACATCCCTAACCGCAGCATCCATTTGGCCATCAGCGAAAATGAGCTTAACACCCGCCGTGCAAAAATGGAGGCAAAAGGCAAAGACGCATGGAAACCGGTAGATCGTCAACGCTCCGTCAGCCCTGCTTTACGCGCTTATGCCGCCATGACCACCAGCGCAGCATTCGGCGCCGTGCGCGATGTCACTCAAATCGAAAAATAATTAAAGAGCCAGCCTGACATGACGACAGCCACCTTAGCGACCAAACCCAAGGAAGCGGATCCGCTTAAAACCACTAAACGTTTAAAATTGCACGCCCACGTCATGCAAAGCCAAGACGAAGCCGGTATGCAATATTTAGAAGTGGATAATCCCCTCGCTACAGCGCGCATTGCCTTGCAAGGGGCGCACGTCATCGACTGGCACCCTAAATTTTTAGCCGAGCCGGTTTTATGGTTATCCAGCAACGCACGCTTTGTCAAAGGCCGCTCCATACGAGGTGGCGTGCCCATTTGTTGGCCCTGGTTTGGCGCGCACCCCACCGACAGCACCTTTTGCCCACATGGCTTCGCCCGGGTCATTCCCTGGCGCGTTATCGACATTGACGCGACACCAACTGGCGCCACCCGCATCATGCTAGAAATGGTTGATACGCCTGAAGCCAAACGCCAACTATCTTACCCATACAAGCTAAAAGTGACCATCACCATAGGCAAGCGCTTACGAGTGGACTTGGCCACCACCAACCATGCCGACCACCCTTTTGTGATTGGCGAAGCCTTCCACACTTACCTAAACATCAGTGACGTTAACAATGTCAAAATTACCGGCTTGGAAGACTGCGTGTACGCCGACAAAATAGAGAAATACCAACGCGAAGTGGAGCACAACGCGCTGACATTTGATGGCGAGTTTGATCGGGTTTACATTAACCACAGTGCTAACTGCACGGTGCACGATGCCGGCTATAAACGTTTAATCCACGTGCAGAAGTCCGGTAGCGACACCACGGTGGTGTGGAGCCCAGGCCCAGAAAAAGCCGCGCAAATGGCCGACATGGGTAGCCCAGACGAATGGCGCAAAACCATCTGCGTGGAAACCACTAACGCCTTAGAAAACATGGTGGTCATTAACCCCGGCCGCACCCATGTGATCAGTGCGGAATACGTGGTGGAAACGTTTTAAATACGCCAGTAAATAAGCCACTAAATTTGAACGCTATGGCCGCTAAAGCCTCTATACGAATATCCCTTGCAAGCGGCTTGTGGCAAGCATTAATTGTAGGTATCATTGCCAGCTGTAGGGAATAGGTAAGTTAAATAAGTAAGTCCACATTAAGGAGATAGCATGAAAGCATTATTATTAGCAATCGTTGCCGCCAGCTCTATGTTAGTTGCTGCGCAAGCCAATGCGGGTGACGAATCTGCATTAGCACAAAAAAGTGGCTGCTTAGCTTGCCACAGTGTTGATAAAAAAGTATTGGGCCCAGCTTACAAAGACGTAGCGGCCAAATACAAAGGCGACAAATCGGCTGAAGCCAAATTGATCGCTAAAGTTAAAGCCGGTGGTAGCGGCGTTTGGGGTCCTATGCCTATGCCTCCAATGTCTCCACAAGTTAAAGATGCGGACATCACCAAAATTGTTCAATGGGTTCTATCACTTTAATTTCAGTGCGATGTAATTAAAAAAGCCAGCTTTAAGCTGGCTTTTTTAATGCCCTTGCTAGTAGAGCTTCCACCCGATCTTAGGTTGGTGGATTGTGCTTTATAGGGAGGGGTTCAGCCCGACAAGCAACGTCGATGTGGGTTAGTGGTTTAACTTACTGTGATGAATGGAATAGACAAAATACACCACTACGCCTATCAGTATCCAAATACCAAAGCGCATCCAGGTCACCGCTGGCAAGAAGGTCATGAGCGCCCCACAAGACAAAATGCCTAGACTGGGAATCATGGGGTTCCAGGGATTTTTGAATGGGCGTTTCAGATGCGGCTGGCGTTTACGCAAGACAATGACACCCACGCACACCATGACAAAACTGGCCAAGGTGCCTATGTTGACGGTTTCGGCCAACTCACCCAAGGGTATAAATCCGGCAACGATGGAGACGATGGCACCGCACATCAAGATGATTTTAGTCGGTGTTTGGCGATCCGGGTTCACTTGCGAAAATACCGGAGAAATCAAGCCATCGCGGCTCATGGAAAACAGGATACGGGTTAAGCCATATAACAACACCAATAACACGGTAATCAGGCCAGCCAACACGCCGGTGGCAACCAATGTAGAGGCCCAAGTGTAACCTATCTTGGTCAAGGCAAAGGCCACAGGCGAGGACACGTTTAATTCTGCATAAGGCACGATACCTGTCAGCAAGGCCGAGACGATGATGTAAATAATCGTGCAAAAAGATAAGGATGCGAGCAAGCCTATGGGCAAATCGCGCTGAGGATTTTTTGCTTCCTCTGCGGCGGTCGATACCGCATCAAAGCCAAAGTAGGCAAAAAATACCAAGGAAGCACCGGCTAATACGCCTATGTTTTTACCATCTTCTAAAGTGCTAAACCAACCGAATGGCATAAAGGGATGCCAGTTATCGGTATTCAAATGCAAGGAAGCCAAGGCGATAAAAATGGCGATGGTGCTAAGCTTAATGATGACGATGATGTTGTTAAAACGCGCGCTCTCTTTCACGCCCACCATCAGCAAAATGGTCAGCAACCAAATAATAGCAAAGGCGGGTAAATTAATGATGCCGCCTAACATGGGGGCTTTGGTCAATGCTTCCGGCAACACAACATTGAAATTGCTTAAGGTGTTGGTGAAGTAGCCACCCCAACCGTTGGCGACGGCCGCCGCCCCAACGCCATATTCCAGTAGCAATATCCAACCCATTACCCAGGCAATAAATTCGCCAAAGGCCACGTAACTGTAGCCGTAAGCGCTACCGGAGCCGCCCACCGATGCGGCCAATTCTGCATAAGACAAGGCAGCAAACGCTGAAGCCACGCCGGCAATAATGAAAGACAAGACCACCGCCGGACCAGATTGCGTGGCAGCGGCAATTCCAGTCAGCACAAATATACCGGTGCCTATGGCGCAACCTATGCCCAATAAAGCCAAATCAAAGGCGGTTAAGCATTTTTTTAAACCGGTCTGACCGTGGCCTTCTATGGCCTTCGTTCTAAGTAGCTTTTTATGCATGGCTGTTCTCTCTTTAATGCGGGCTAAGGTTTAACTGCGGTATAAAGCGCTGAGCACGGCTATCATGTAAGCGTGATCCAACACACCGGCGCTTTCGCGCAAACTGTGCATGGCCCACATAGGCGAACCAACATCCACCGAGGGCACGCCCAAATTGGCTGCCACGATGGGGCCTATGGTGCTGCCGCAACCTAAATCACTGCGGTGGGCGTATTGTTGATACGGCACACCGGCGGCTTCACACAGTTGCATAAAGCGCGCGCTGCTCTCGGCATTGCTGGCGTAACGGTGGTTGGCATTGGTTTTAATCACCGGGCCATGGTTGACCAAGACATGGTGACACGGCTCGTAAGCTGAGGGGTGATTCGGGTGATAGGCGTGCGCCATGTCGGCGCTGACCAAGAAGCTGCGCGCCATGGCTTGCAAGCGGGCGTCGTCATCCAATTCTTGGCTGCTACTAATGCGCTGTAGCACGTCGCTTAAAAAGCTGCCGCTGGCGCCGATGGCGCTTTCACTGCCGACTTCTTCGTGATCGAACAAGGCGCAGACGGTGGTGGCCATCGGTTTTTCTGAGGCCAGTAAGGCGCTAAGCGCAGCATGGCAAGAGGCCAAATTATCCAACTGGCTGTTGGCGATAAAGGCTTGTTTGGCTCCCCAAAAACTGCCTTTTTGCGTATCAAACACATTGAGTTCAAAACTTAATAGGTCGGCCGCGTTGGCATTAACAGACTGGGCTAGCTGGCTTAAAAATACCTGCTCGGCGTCCACGCCAGCTTCACATTGACCAAAGATTAGTGGCAACTCGGTTTGTTTGTTCAGTAGCAAGCCTTTGTCGTTGACCTCACGGTTCATGTGGATGGCCAAGTTAGGCAAACGCAGCATGGGCTGGTCTAGCTTGACTAAACGCAGGTCAAAGCCATTTTTGCTGCGCACGCTGATGCGCCCGGCCACGCTTAAATCCCGGTCGGTAAAGGTGGCCAATATGGGCCCGCCGTAAACCTCTACGCCTATGCGGATTAAATCGTCAGTGGCGTAAGCCGCTTTGGGTTTGAGGCGTAAGCCTGGGGAATCGGTGTGGGCGCCGACCAAGCGAAAGCCGGTTTCATTGGGTTTTTTTTGCCCCAGGTGAAAGGCGATGATGGAGGCGCCACCGCGCACCACATAATAGCCTTGGCCGGCTTTTAATTGCCAAGCCTGGCTTTCATCTAAGGCGCTGTAGCCTTGTTTGCTTAAACGCTGAACCGCTGTGTCGACCGCATGCCAAGGGCTGGGGCTGGCATCAATGAAATCCAGCAAATCTTGTGCTTGGCTGTGTGCTTGTTTTAATGCGCGGTCTGTCATGGCTAGCTGTCCTCTAGGTTTTTGCCAGCCAGTCTTTGGCTATCAGGAAATCGCTGTATAACTTGGCTTCCGCACTGTTAGCTTCGGGCTTCCAGTCATAACGCCATTTGACGATGGGCGGCATGGACAATAGGATGGATTCGGTGCGGCCATTGGACTGCAAACCAAACAAGGTGCCGCGGTCGTAAACCAAATTAAACTCGACGTAGCGGCCGCGTCGGTAGGCTTGGAAATCGCGTTCGCGTTCGCCATAGGTTGTATCCTTGCGGGCCTGCACGATGGGTAAATAGGCATTTAAAAAACTGTCGCCGACCGCACGTTGCATGGCAAAGCTTTTTTCAAACCCCAAGGCATTGAAGTCATCAAAGAAGATCCCGCCTATGCCACGCGGTTCTTTACGGTGTTTTAAATAAAAATAGTCGTCGCATTCTTTTTTAAAGGCCGGGTAGTAGCTGGCATCAAAGGCATCCAAAGCATGTTTATTGGTGCGGTGGAAATGCGCGGCATCGTCGGCAAAGCCATAATAGGGCGTGAGGTCCATGCCGCCGCCAAACCACCAAATGTCTTCCTCATGGCTAGCTTGCGCCTTGGCCACAAAGAAACGTACGTTCATGTGTACAGTAGGAATGTAGGGGTTGCGTGGGTGAAACACCAATGACACGCCCATGGCTTCCCATGGACGGCCGGCCGCTTCCGGATGGGCAGCACTGGCTGATGGCGGCAATTTATGGCCTAGCACGTGGGAAAAACCCACCCCGGCCCGCTCAAACACCAACCCTTCTTCCAATAAACAAGAATTACCGCCGCCGCCTTCTGGGCGCTGCCAACTGTCTTGTAAAAAATGTTTGCCGTCTACCAGTTCTATCGCTTCAACAATCTTTGTTTGCAGCTTTTGTAAGTAATCCAGAACGGCTTGCGTGTTCATGCTTACCCCTTGATTGCTCGGTAGCCAATATCGGTGCGGTATTGCGCGCCTTTGAATTGAATGCCATCGACAATTTGGTAGGCTTGCTGTTGGGCAAATTTAACCGTTTCGCCCAACGCCGTGACGCACAACACCCGACCGCCGCTGGTAAGCACTTGCTCACCCTGCAAGGCGGTGCCGGCGTGAAAAACTTGGGCATCGTTTAATTCGCTAGGTAGGCCGGTAATTTCGTCGCCCAATTTTGGTGTTTCCGGGTAATTGGCCGAGGCCATCACCACGCCCAAGGCCGTGCGTCTGTCCCAGTCCACCTCGGCTTGATTCAGAGTGCCATTCACGGCATGCTCGGCCAAGGCGACTAAATCACTTTTCATGCGCAACATGATGGGCTGCGTTTCCGGGTCCCCCATGCGGCAATTGAATTCTAAGGTTTTGACGTTGCCGTCTGGCGAAATCATCAAACCGGCATACAAAAAGCCGGTGTAGGGATAGCCTTCTTGAGCCATGCCATCGACGGTAGGGCGAATGATTTCACGCATGACTTTAGCGTGAATTTGCGGCGTCACCACCGGTGCCGGTGAATAGGCACCCATGCCGCCGGTGTTCGGGCCTTGGTCGCCGTCTTGCAGGCGTTTGTGGTCTTGGCTGGTGGCCAAAGGTAAGATATTTTTGCCGTCGACCATGACGATAAAACTGGCTTCTTCGCCCGTTAAAAATTCTTCTATGACCACGCGGGCACCGGCGCTGCCTAGCTTATTGTCCGACAACATGGCGTCTATGGCGTCGTGCGCCTCACTAGCCGTCATGGCCACCACCACGCCTTTGCCGGCTGCTAAGCCGTCGGCTTTAATCACGATAGGGGCACCCTGCTGATTCACGTAATCGTGCGCGAGCTTGGCATTGGTAAACGTGGCATAGGCCGCCGTTGGAATGCCGTGGCGCAACATGAATGCTTTGGCAAAGTCTTTAGAGCCTTCTAACTGCGCGGCCAATTTGGTTGGGCCAAAGATTTTTAAGTTAGCCGCTCTAAAGGCATCGACCACACCCGCTGCCAAGGGCGCTTCTGGGCCAACGATGGTGAGGTAAATGCCCTCGTCTTGGGCAAATTTCAATAAGTCAGGCACGCTGCTAATCGGCACGTTCAGCATGTCCGGATTAAGCGCCGTGCCTGCATTGCCCGGCGCCACAAAAATGCGGCTGACCGCTTTATTTTGTGCCACTTTCCAAGCTAAGGCGTGCTCGCGGCCGCCACCACCAATCACCAGAATTTTCATGCTGCTACCCTTAATGCCTAAAATGCCGTATGCCGGTTACTACCATGACCAAGCCGTGTTCGTCTGCCGCCGCCACCACTTCTTCGTCGCGCATGCTGCCACCCGGGTGGATCACGCAGCTGGCACCGGCATCGGCCAACACGTCTATGCCGTCACGGAATGGGAAGAAGGCATCGGAGGCCACCACCGAATTTTTAAGGCTTAAATTGGCGTTTTGTGCCTTAATCGCGGCGATGCGCGTACTGTCGACTCGGCTCATTTGGCCGGCGCCCACGCCTAATGTCATACCGTTACCACAGAACACGATGGCATTGGATTTAACGTATTTGGCCACGCGCCAAGCAAACAGCATGTCAGCCATTTGTTGTGGCGTGGCTTGTTTTTTGCTGACCACTTTTAAATCGGCCGCGCTGATTTCGTGGTTGTCCGCTGTTTGGATAAGCAAACCGGAGCCAACACGCTTGCTGTCGTAAGCATTGCGGCCTTGTTGCCAAGCCGTGTCGCCACCCTTAGGCAAGGCGATTTTCAAAACCCGCACGTTGGCTTTAGCGGCAAAAATAGCCAAGGCATCGGCGCTGTAATCGGGCGCAATCAAGACCTCCACAAACTGCTTACTCACCGCTTCGGCAGCGGCTTTGTCCACCGTGCAATTGAAGGCAATGATGCCGCCAAAGGCACTACTAGGGTCAGTTTGGAAAGCTTTGCTGTAGGCTTCTAAGGCATGGGCGCCGAGCGCCACACCGCAAGGATTGGCGTGCTTAACAATAACGCAGGCCGAGCTTTTAAAGGATTTCACCGCTTCCCATGCCGCGTCGCCATCGGCAATGTTGTTGTAGCTCAACTCCTTACCCTGCAATTGCGTGGCGGTTACCAAGGAGCCCGGTGCTGGGTAGAGATCGCGGTAAAAAGCCG
>CALQUO020000012.1 GCA_943333775.2 Methylotenera oryzisoli | reverse complement strand
TTTTTTATTGTTGTTTCACGTGAAACATAAGGCTTTTTTAAATACGCATCGGCATAACAACGTATTTGTAATTTGGGTTATTAGGAATAGTAATTAAACAACTGCTGTTGGCGTCAGCAAAAGAAAAGTTTGTTTGATCACTGTTGGTGTTATTTAGCACATCAATTAAGTAGGTAACGTTAAATCCAATATCCAATGCGTCACCGGTGTAACTTATTTCCATCTCTTCTTCTGCTTCCTCTTGATCACTGTTGGTGCTGATCAATTTTAAATTATTATTACTTAACACCATACGTATGCCGCGGTATTTTTCATTAGATAAAATAGATGCGCGTTGCATAGCCAATAATACGTTTAATCTTTCTACGCTAAAGGTGTTTTGATGCCCAATGGGAATGACGCGGTTGTAATCGGGGAATTTACCATCTATTACTTTTGAAATGAGTTTTAAATTAGCAAAACTAAAATTCACCTGATTGCTAGCCAATTCTATTTGCACTTCATCGTCACTGTCATCGAGTAGCTTAATTAATTCAACCACCGTCTTTCTAGGTAATATGACATCTTGTTTTTCATAGTTTTGTTTTAATTCAGTCGATGTGAAACTCAACCTGTGGCCATCTGTTCCCACTATATTTAATTTATTGGCTGCTATTTCAAACAATAAGCCATTCAAATAATAGCGAATGTCTTGTTGAGCCATGGCAAATTCAACTTGCTTTAATAAGTCTTTTAACTCTCGTTGTGCTAAAACAACTAAGGTTGAGTTAGTTTGTGTCTTTGTCATTACTGGGTAATCCGCAGCCGGTAATGTTTGCAAATTAAATCGGCTTTTTGCCGCTTTTAATGTAATACGGCTTTCCGTCGTGCTCATATTGATCTCTGCGTTATCTGGAAGAGAGCGGCAGATATCCAATAATTTTTTTGCGGATAAGGTGGTAGAAAAATCACCACTGGTGACACTGTCAACGGTTAGCGAAATCTGCATCTCTAAATCGGTTGCCGTTAAATGAATTTTATTTTGTTTTACTTCCAATAATAGATTGGAGAGTATAGGTAGTGTATGCCTTTTTTCAACAATACTGGTGACGGATGTTAAAGGTTTTAACAGGGTTTCACGGTTGATTTGTATATTCATCTTTATAACCTAAATAATATATATATAAATAATAACAATAATAATGCTGCAGTACTTTGTGGATAACGGTTTATTTTTTAAATAAATCAATAGTTTAATTAAATTAAAAACACCTTAGTTTAAGCATATTCTACTGTGGGCAATTTGTTGATAAAAAATTAGCCATAACAAATTAGTGTCTTTATCCGCAATTCACCCACAGTTAATTCATAGTGTAAGAAGTCGTTAATCTCGGATTACTTGGATTAAAAAACCAATATCACGCGTAAAAGAAGGATCATTTTTTCTTAATAAATCAATTTCATCACATGCATGCATAACGGTTGTGTGGTGACGACCACCAAATGCCTCACCAATTTCTGGAAAGCTGTGATTAGTCAGTTCGCGAGATAAGGCCATGGCTATCTGCCTGGGCCGGGCAAAATTGCGCGTGCGTTTCTTACTGTACATTTCAGCCACTTTTATTTTGTAGTAATCGGCCACGGTTTTTTGGATATTTTCCATGGTCACTTGCCTACCTCTGACTGCTATTAAATCACGAAGTGCATCTTTTGCTAAATGCACGTCTATGGCATGGCCTGTAAATTTTGCCATGGCAATAATACGATTTAGCGCACCCTCTAATTCTCTAACACTAGAGCGTATTTGTTTAGCAATAAAAAAGGCCACCTCTTCTGGTAAGTTCAAATTAACCGCTTCAGCCTTTTTTAACAAAATGGCCACGCGCATTTCCAATTCAGGTGGTTCGACTGCTACGGTTAAACCCCAACTAAAGCGGGTTCTTAGACGCTCATCGACATCCATGATTTCTTTGGGATAGGTATCGCAGGTGATGATAATTTGCTTTTTAGTCTCAATCAAGGAATTGAAAGCATAGAAAAACTCCTCTTGAGTACGGGTTTTCTTGGCAAAAAACTGGATGTCATCAATTAATAGCAAATCCAATGAATGGTATTGCCGTTTAAATTCGTCAAACGCTTTATTTTCGTAAGCTTTAACCACATCACTTACATAGCGCTCAGCATGCAAGTAACGTATTTTAGCATCCGGTATGTGTTTTTTTAACTCATTACCAATGGCATGTAGTAGATGCGTTTTACCTAAACCTACGCCACCGTAAATGAACAATGGGTTGTAAGCAGCACCAGGATTCTCTGCTACCTGTATGGCAGCGGCACGGGCTAACTGATTAGCTCGACCGCTTACGTAGTTATCAAAATTAAAAGCACTGTTCAAACCCGAAACAACTTTAGTGGCCTCCACTGTCTTTTTGCTAGCGAATTTGACATCTAATGGATTGACAGCCATCTTAGTCAGCTCAGTTTGAATTTTAGCGCTTAGTTTTTCAGTTGCTTTATCTTCCTGGTCAGCTTCGATGTTAGCAATAACAAAATCAATTTGTATGTTATCTAAATGCAACTCACGTGCAAACTGTTCAATATTTTTATTAAACCGATCTTTTACCCACTGTAAAACAAAGCGATTTGGCGCAACCAATCTCAGTACATTACCATTCACTTCGGCAACGAGCGGTTTAATCCAAGTGTTGTATTGTTGCTTCGACAACTCTTGCTCAAAACGACTTAGACAGGTAGACCAGAAATTTTCCATCTTCTATTGTTTTTTCTTTCGTTTTTTACCCGGCAGATGTGTCTAAGCGGTTGTTTTATTTAAAAATTAATGATTTTTTAGCTGAGAATTTTTTTACTTACTTTTATACAGTTAATGTTGGCATTTTAGCCTGTTAAACTAAACTTATCCACAGACATTTATTTACAAGGCAAAACTAAATAAACGTTGACAAAATAGATGCTTATCGTGTCTAATAGCGCCCTTTATAGCTATTTGCTTGTTGGAGTAATACATGAAACGTACATATCAACCATCTAAAACACGTCGTGCAACCACGCACGGTTTTCTAGTTCGCATGGCGACCAAAGGCGGACGCGCTGTTATCGCACGTCGCCGCGCTAAGGGTCGTAAACGTTTAGGCCTGTAATTTTTAGTCCGCCACGGACTGATTTTACAGCGCACATTATCCTGATAAATTCTATAATTTTAGGTAATGATGCCTAGCTACAGGCTCCTTAAAGAAGCCAAATTAATTAAAACGGATGAATTTTCATCCGTTTTTAATTTCCGCAAACGTATTGCAACAGAATACCTAGCACTGCATTATCAAGCCAACCAACTTCAGAGGCCTCGCTTAGGCATGGTGGTGGGTAAGAAAACGGCTAAATTGGCCGTCAGTAGAAATTACATGCGGCGCGTTTTGCGTGAACTTTTTCGCTTGCATCAGCATGAAATTTCAGCTGCCGATATTATTTTACGAGTGCAAAAGAAGTTCGATAAACGAGATTTTCAGTTAATTAAACTGGAGTTCAATGCGCTAGTGGTAAAATTAAACCAACGCTTAGCACGAGCGGAAATAAACCACGATAAAGGACATGAGGCGTAGCAATCACCAGCAATGAAAATTATGGCGCAACTATTAATCTGGGTAATACGAGGCTATCAAATATTGCTAAGCCCATTTTTTGGTCAGCAATGTCGTTTTTACCCTACTTGCTCAGCGTACGCTACGCAAGCCATAAATGGGCACGGTGCAATCAAGGGCAGTTATTATGCCTTACGCCGTATACTTCGATGTCACCCGTGGCACGTTGGTGGCCACGACCCCATTCCTTAAACCGTATTAGCCAAGACCCTTAACTAACATTTTATTAAAGATAACTTAAAAATCATGGATACCAGACGTTTAGTTTTATTTGTCATTTTTTCAATGTCAATTTTAATGCTTTGGGATGCATGGCAACGCCAACAAGCCCCGGTTGCTGTAGTGCAACAAGGGACCATGCAAAACACTCCATTAGCACAGGCAAACAAACTAGCTACACCATCCATCGACTCCATGGCCAGCGATTACAAGCTGCAAAAGGCTCAAAGAATCAGTGTGAAAACCGATCTTTATCATGCTGAAATTGAGACCACCGGTGGGGATTTACGCAAATTAGAATTGCTTAAGCACCGCGCGGCGGATAACGATAAAAGTAATTTTGTGCTGTTGGACGATGCCGCCCAACCCATGACTTATGTAGCGCAATCGGGTTTATTGGGCACCGATTTACCCACTCATCATGACTTGTTCAGCAGCACTGCCAACAGTTATGAATTGCAAGAAGGCCAAGATAAATTAGAAGTGCGTTTAAGTTGGGCAAGCAATGGCGTCAACGTAGATAAAATTTACACCTTCCACCGACATAAGTACGCCATAGACGTGAATTACAAAATTCATAACAACACGGCAGCGCCTATCGCGCCTACGGTTTACTATCAAATCGTCCACGATAACGAATCCAACCAAGGTTCGGCTTTAATGCCAACCTTTACTGGCGGTTCGTATTACACCGATGCCACAAAATTTAAAAAACTGTCTTTCTCAGACATGGAAAAAGAGCCGCTTAAGCTTAGCGCTAATGATGGTTGGGTTGGTTTGCTACAACATTATTTCGTAAGTGCCTGGATACCAAAACAAGGCTTGGCCCGCGAGTTTTATACGGAAAAATTAAATGAACATATGTTCAGAATTGGTACAAAAAGCGCGTTAGAAACCATTGCGCCTGGCGCCAGCTTAACCGTGCCAGCCAAGTTGTTTTC
Source organism: Methylotenera oryzisoli (assembly GCA_943333775.2). GTDB lineage: Bacteria > Pseudomonadota > Gammaproteobacteria > Burkholderiales > Methylophilaceae > Methylotenera > Methylotenera profunda. Next base: position 15,466 of record CALQUO020000012.1, on the reverse strand, counting down.
CGGACCACAGAGTAAAGACGATTTAATAGCCGCCGCCCCTGGCTTAGAGTACACGGTGGATTACGGGATGTTGACTATAGTGGCCGCGCCGCTGTTTTGGGTGTTGGCAAAGATCCATGCTTTAGTGAACAACTGGGGCGTTGCTATTATTCTATTAACCTTGTTAATTAAAGCAGCTTTTTACCCCTTGTCGGCTAAGAGCTACCGTTCTATGGCACAAATGCGTGAATTAGCACCCCGCTTGGAGGCCTTAAAACAAAAATTTGGCGACGACAGGCAAAAAATGCAAATGGCCATGATGGACATTTATCGCACTGAAAAAATTAATCCCATGAGCGGTTGCTTGCCCATATTGATACAAATCCCAGTGTTTATTTCACTGTATTGGATGTTATTGGGGTCGGTGGAGTTACGCCACGCGCCCTTCTTTGGCTGGATACAAGATCTTTCTGCAGTGGACCCCTACTATATATTGCCGATTATCATGGGCCTGTCCATGATCATACAAACCAAGCTTAACCCTAAGCCAACTGATCCAATTCAAGCCAAAGTCATGACGTGGATGCCAGTGATATTCAGCGTGTTCTTCTTCTTCCCTGCCGGTTTGGTCTTGTATTGGGTAGTGAACAACATTATCTCCATATGGCAACAATGGTATGTCAACAAAACCATCCATGCCGCGGCTTTACTAAAAAAATCAGGTGGTAAGCACTAAGTCATCTGACACCATCGCTGCCATCGCCACGGCCAGTGGCGCGGGCGGCATTGGTGTAGTTAGGGTTTCTGGGCCCACTGCTGGCATCATTGCACAAGGGGTGTTGGGGCAATGCCCTACTGCGCGTCACGCCGCTTACCTAGATTTTCGTCAGGATAATGGCGAATTAATCGATCGTGGCATCGCTATTTTCTATGCCAATCCACATTCCTATACCGGTGAAGACGTGCTTGAATTGCAAGCGCACGGCGGCACTGCGCTCATGCAAATTTTATTGGCCCGCTGCATAGCATTAGGTGCAAGACAAGCTGAACCCGGAGAATTTACCCGCCGTGCTTATTTAAACGACAAGATGGATCTAGCTCAGGCCGAGGCCGTGGCTGACCTGATTAATGCGGCCACCAGTGAGGCCGCAAAAAGTGCGGTGCGCTCGCTTTCGGGCGAGTTTTCCATGAGCATCAAAGCCTTGTTGTTAAAGCTGATTGATTTAAGAATGTTCGTAGAGGCTTGCTTGGATTTTCCCGAAGAAGAAATTGATTTCATTAGCCAAGGTCGCGTTAAAGATAAGTTGGCTGCTATTTCAGCGGAATTGGACGCGGTGTTTGCTAAAGCTAAGCAGGGTAGCTTACTGCGTGAAGGTATAAGCGTTGTTTTGGTTGGTCAGCCCAATGTTGGTAAATCCAGTTTGATGAATCAATTAGCAGGCGAAGACATCGCCATTGTTACTTCAATTGCCGGCACCACCCGTGACATCATAAAAAATGCCATACAAATAAACGGTGTGCCATTGCATGTCATTGACACAGCCGGTTTGCGTGATACCGACGATGAAGTAGAAAAATTTGGTATTGCTAGAACATGGCGGGCTGCAGAAAGCGCGAATATCGCATTATTATTGGTGGATGCAGCCCATGGTATTACTGAAACGGAAAAATCGATTTTAGCGCGATTGCCGCAGGAAATTCATAAAATATGGGTGCACAACAAAATTGACGTGGCCCAAGAGCCTCCCCTGGCTAAGCAAGTGGATGGCGCCATGCACGTTTATTTGTCGGCTAAGACTGGCTCCGGTATGGATTTACTAAAAAGCCACTTATTGGCATTGGCGGGGTATCAAAATAACTCCGAAGGCATTTTTATGTCTAGGGCCCGGCATTTGGATGCGCTGCTTAGAGTGAAAACCCATCTGCATGCGGCGAGTGCTCAATTAGCAGCAGCCGAGCTTTTGGCTGAAGAATTAAGCTTGGCGCAGCATGCGCTTGCTAGCATTACCGGCGAATTCACGCCGGATGATTTGTTGGGCGAAATATTCAGTAAGTTTTGTATCGGCAAGTAAGCCTCAAGGCCTTAATGGCTAGTGTGCAGGGAGTCGAGACGTAAAAAAAGCAGTGTTTCACGTGAAACACTGCTTTTTTGTCGGCCTAATTGAGGCCTTGATAAACCAAGCTTATTTTTTAGCGCTTGGTGTTTTTTCAGTTAATACATAAGTTATGTAGCTGGCTTTCTCAGCTGGCGTACAGTCGCTGCCGATAATGTCCGTGCAATGTTGTGTGAATTTGGCTTCTACTTTTTCGAAGTCAGCAAAGCGTTTTGCATTAACGGCAGGTGATAACGGTTGAATTACTTTGCGGGTGGCAACGTGTTTACCGTTGTCTGCTGGATTCGCTGTATGGCAAGATGCACAAGCCATTTCTTTGCCGTTGCCTAATTTAACTTTACGGTTAAAGAAGAATTTTCCATCGGCTACTGTTGGGCCTGTATATTCTGGATTAGCCGCTTTGGCTTGGGTAGTGTAAATCATAATTAATTTTTCTGCATTGGCAACGCTAGCTTGTGCAGAAACTGCAGTAAGGCCAAGCAATGCTACTAAAAGAATATTTAATTGTTTCATTTGTTACTCCGTCTTAATTAATAAAAGTGGTCTTGCTAAACTGTACAGTTCTACCTGACATAATAAAGCAGATTGAATCAATTTGCTTTAGATTTTTTCACACACACATTATCACTCAGTCTAGTTAATGAATTATGACAAGGTTGTAAACAGACGTTTTTTTAGATTCCGCTGTGGCCTACTCGCTTAAAAAAGCTGCTTTTGCATGACTATTGGCGGCTATTAAAGTAAAATCTAGCCTTTGTGATTGCCAGTTTGCACTTGAGCTGGGAAACCTACTAAGCCATTGAAAGATATGCAAATTTAATGAATTACCCAGATAATTTTGATGTTATTGTTGTAGGCGGTGGCCATGCCGGCACCGAAGCTGCGCTGGCCAGCGCACGCATGGGGCAGAAAACCCTATTGCTTACGCATAATATTGAAACCTTGGGGCAAATGTCATGTAACCCAAGTATAGGTGGCATAGGTAAAGGCCATCTGGTTAAAGAGATCGACGCACTTGGGGGCGCCATGGCAGCGGCCACCGACGAAGGCGGCATACAGTTTCGAATCTTAAATTCCAGTAAGGGGCCGGCGGTTAGAGCAACGCGGGCACAGGCTGATCGCGTTTTATATAAGGCTGCCATTCGACGTCGTTTGGAAAATCAACCCAATCTTTGGTTATTTCAACAAGCCGTGGATGACATAATTTTAGAAGGCGATCGTGCGGTTGGGGTGGTCACGCAGATAGGCTTACGTTTTAAATCGCAAGCCGTGGTGCTAACGGCCGGTACTTTCTTGGGCGGCTTGGTACACGTTGGCATGAAAAGTTACAGCGCCGGGCGAGCGGGGGATCCACCGGCCATTTCCTTGGCTGCGCGTTTACGTGAAATTGGTTTGCCGGCCGGCCGTTTGAAAACCGGTACGCCGCCAAGAATAGACGGCCGAACCATAGATTATTCCGTCATGACCATACAGCCAGGCGATGACCCGGTGCCGGTGTTTTCGTTTTTAGGCAACGCTGCCCAACACCCGTCGCAAATGCCCTGTTGGATTACCCATACGAACGAGCGCACGCACGATATCATACGCAGCGGTTTGGATAGGTCGCCTATGTATACCGGCGTGATTGAAGGCGTCGGTCCACGTTATTGTCCCAGTGTCGAGGATAAAATACACCGATTCGCCGACAAAGAATCGCACCAAATTTTCTTGGAACCGGAGGGCTTAAATACCAATGAGGTTTACCCAAACGGGATTTCCACCAGTTTGCCATTTGATATCCAATTGGCCTTGGTTAGATCGGTCAAGGGCTTGGAGCAAGCGCACATATTGCGTCCTGGTTATGCCATTGAATACGATTATTACGATCCCCGGGGTTTAAAACGATCATTGGAAACAAAGGCCGTGGCTGGCTTGTTTTTTGCCGGCCAAATAAATGGTACAACCGGTTACGAAGAAGCTGCTTCCCAGGGTTTGTTAGCTGGCGCCAATGCGGCTTTGTATGCGCAAGGTAAAGAAGCCTGGTGCCCGGCTCGAGATGAAGCGTATTTGGGGGTTTTGGTGGATGATTTAATCACCCGTGGCGTGACCGAGCCCTACCGTATGTTTACCAGCCGAGCAGAATACCGCTTGCAGTTAAGAGAGGACAATGCAGATATGCGTTTAACGGAAATCGGCCGCCAATTAGGTTTGGTGGATGACGAACGTTGGGCTGCCTTCAGCACAAAATTAGAAGCAGTAAGCCGAGAACAAGAGCGCCTTAAAAAAACCTTTGTGCAGCCGGCTAACATCACGCCAGAAAAAATGACGGCATTGTTCGGTAAGCCTTTGGAGCACGAATACAGTTTGTTTGAATTGCTGCGCAGGCCGGAAGTCAGTTACGCCGATGTGTTGTCTTTAAGTGACGATGGTTTAGGTGAAGTAGAGCCGGCGGTGCGCGAACAAGTTGAAATTGCGGCCAAATACCAAGGCTACATAGACCGTCAAACCGATGAAGTGGCGCGCAGCCGCGGCCAAGAAAACACCAGTTTACCCAGTGATTTGGATTACCGTGGGATACACGGACTGCCTATAGAAGCGCAGCAAAAATTGAACGCACAAAAACCTGAAACCATAGGTCAAGCCAGCCGAATTTCTGGTATTACCCCAGCGGCTATTTCATTATTGCTGGTTTACTTAAAACGCCAATCTCGCGATAAAAAAGTAGAGCGCTTGGCATGACCTTGCAGGCGCAGTTGGCCTCTAAATTAGAGGCGGGTTTGCTGGCCATGCAGCTGCAGGTCAGTGCCGATAAACAGGCCAAATTGCTGGCTTATTTATTACTGATCGATAAGTGGAACAAAGTGCATAATTTAACGGCCATCCGCGACCCATTGGACATGGTAAGCTTGCACCTATTGGACAGTTTAAGTGTGTTGCCCCACGTGCAGGCTTTGTCAGCAAAAAGTTTGCTGGACGTGGGTGCTGGGGCCGGTTTGCCTAGTATACCTTTGGCTATATGTTTGCCAGACTTGCAAGTGACGGCCATAGACTCGGTGGAAAAGAAGGCCAGTTTCATGCGTCAGGTAAAAGGTGAATTGGCTTTGCACAATTTTCATGTGGCCAGCGGTCGAGTTGAGGCCTTAAAACCAGATGGTATAAATAACGGTTCGGGTTTTGATGTGATTATTTCCCGCGCATTTTCCGAGTTGGCGCTATTTGTTAAACTAAGTAGGCATTTATTGGCAAAAACCGGCCTCTTGTTAGCCATGAAAGGCGTGTTACCAGAGCAAGAGTTGGCCTCGCAGCAATTTCAAAACTTGGCTGATGGCCAAGATGGCGTGGCGCTAGTCAAAATTGAAGTGTTAAAGGTAGCTGGTTTGGATGCTGAGCGGCATCTGGTTTTTTTAAACTTAAAATAAAATTAAAAATTACACCCCCATGAAAATTTTAGCTATCACCAATCAAAAAGGCGGCGTGGGCAAGACCACCACCAGTGTGAATCTGGCGGCCAGTTTAGCCAATTTAGGTAAAGCGGTCTTGTTGATAGATTTAGATCCGCAGGGTAATGCCAGTACTGGCAGTGGCATCGATAAAGCTTTTCTTAAGCACAGCATATACCAGGTTTTAATTGGCGATAAATCGCTGCAAGAAGTCATCGTCTGTAACACTAAAGGTGGATTTGATGTCGCCCCAGCCAACAGAGATTTAGCCGGTGCAGAAGTGGAATTAGTCAACGAACTGGCTAGGGAAAACCGCTTAAAAGTGGCTATAGCCAAATTGCTTAATAATGAGGGGTCTAAAGCCTACGATTTCATATTGCTCGATTGCCCACCTGCGCTCAATTTAGTCACGGTCAATGCCTTAACGGCATCCAATGCAGTGTTGATCCCTATGCAGTGTGAATACTACGCATTAGAAGGCTTGACGGATTTGGTCAACACCATTAAAAAAGTACGGGCGCGTTTGAATCCCACCCTGGAAATTGAAGGTTTGTTGCGCACCCTATTCGATAATCGCAATATGTTAGCTCAGCAAGTGTCCGCGCAATTAATAAGTCACTTTGGCGATAAAGTTTATAAAACCATCATACCTCGCAATATTCGTTTGGCCGAGGCCCCAAGTTACGGCATGCCGGTCTTAACCTACGATAAAAATTCCAAGGGTGCGCAGGCTTATTTAGAGCTGGCAAAAGAAGTCAGTGAAAAAGACATCAATCGTAAAGAGAAAAAACATGGTTAAAGTAAAAGGCTTAAATAGAGGATTGGGTCGCGGCTTGGATTCACTGTTGGCGGGCGACATGGGCTCGGTGGGTGAGGCCGATTCCTTGCTCATATTAAAAGTAGAGCAGTTGCAACCGGGCAAATACCAGCCGCGCAGCTACATGGACGATGCCGCACTGCAAACACTGGCCGAGTCGATAAAAAGCCAAGGCATTATGCAGCCTATATTGGTGCGTCACATTGATGACGAGCGCTATGAAATTATTGCCGGTGAACGGCGTTGGCGCGCAAGTCAAATAGCCGGCCTAGAAGAGGTACCGGTTTTAGTGCGTGAAATAGCCGATGAATCAGCCTTGGCCATGGCGTTGATTGAAAACATACAAAGGGAAAATCTCAATCCCTTAGAGGAAGCACAAGGCATTAAACGCTTGATAGACGAATTCGACATGACCCATGAAAAAGCGGCTTTGGCGGTTGGTCGCTCGCGCGTGGCCGTGTCTAATCTATTGCGTTTGTTAAGCTTGTCTGCCCCAGTGCAAGACATGCTCATGCATGGGAAAATAGACATGGGTCATGCCCGTACCTTAATTGGATTGTCTGGCGCGCAGCAAGTAATGCTGGCTGAGCAAATCGTGCAAAATAATTTTTCAGTGCGTGATGCAGAGACTTTAGTTAAAAAACACCAAGCTGACGAGGCTGCAAACAAGTCAAGCGCCGGTCAAAAAGTAAGTCAGAAAACCAAACAAAATCGTGACGTTTTAGGCCTAGAACAAGCATTAAGTGAAAAATTAGGTGCATGCGTAACGATAAAGGCCGCCGCAAATGGGTCAGGTACATTAAAAATTAACTACGCCAATCTAGATCAATTGGATGAGTTTATTAGCAAAATGATGCGCTAAGTGCCTATTTTTGCTTATAGTAAGTTCTTGACTAAAACCGGCTATTAATTCAGAATCGCGGTCTTTATTAAACGATGAAGCTAAAAATCGTTTAAGTAGCAACATAAAAGCAATCAATTAACCGGGTTTCAGTCTTTGTCAGCAGCCATTACAGCCGATGTGTTTAGTAAAATGCTTAAGGTCCAGCTGGTCGCTTCGATTGCGGTTGCGCTAGTTGCACTAGTTATAACGGGTTTACACGGCGGCATGTCCGCATTATTGGGCGGTGCATCGGTCATCATCGGTGCCATGATGGCCAGTAAGATTGCTAAGAGGCAAGCTCGAAGTGAAGATCCAACCGCTATTTTATTAAATTTATTAAAAGCGGAAGCGGTAAAAATTTTAGTGATTGTCGTTTTGTTGGCAATCATTTTTAATGTGTACGGGCAGTTGGTGCCATTTGCGCTGATTGCTGGATTGGCAGCTGCAGCGCTATTTTCCGGCGCAGCGCTGAGTAGATTAAACGTTTAATTTAAACCCATTTAGTTAAAGTAAATATCGGATTATGGCTACAGAACACGCAAACAGTGCAGAACACGGACTTACCCCATCTGGATACATAGAGCACCATTTAAGTTTTAACGCACACCCTGTTAGTGAAGGTGCTGGGTTTTGGACCTTGCACGTTGACACCTTCGTGATGTCGGTGGCATTGGGTTTAATTGTCATGGGTTTGATCTGGTTGGTGGCGCGTAAAGCAACGGCCGGCGTGCCTAGCAAAGGCCAAGCTTTTGTTGAACTGATTTTTAATTTCGTAGACGATCAAGTCAAAAACATATTCCACGGTAACCGTCATAGTTTTATTGCCCCAACCGCCCTAACGGTATTTTTATGGGTGTTTGCCATGAACTCCATGGACTTTTTGCCGGTGGATTGGGTTGCCAGCATCGTTGCCTTCTTTGGGGGCGAACACGCAAAATGGCGCGCTGTTCCAACATCGGATATCAACACTACATTTGCTCTAGCCCTTTCAGTTTGGATATTGATGATATTCTTCTCGGTTAAAGTAAAGGGTTTAGGCGGTTTTGTGCATGAGTTATTCTGTGCGCCGTTTGGTAGCAAAATCTGGGTTTGGCCGGCTAACTTCTTGTTTAACCTAATCGAGTACGTGTCTAAACCGCTGTCCCATTCATTGCGACTGTTCGGTAATATGTACGCGGGTGAGGTTATTTTCTTGCTATTAGGCTTATGGGCGGCTACCGGTGTATCCGGCACCATATTCGGTGCTATTTTAGGCGCCGGCTGGTCTATATTCCACATCTTAATCGTGGCATTGCAAGCCTTCATATTCATGATGTTAACGGTCGTTTACTTAGCCATGGCGCATGAATCGCATTAGTTTTTTTAAGTAGTATTATTTTTTAATAAGTAGTTTTTAGTTGTAAGTTTAATTTTAGAGAGGGTAATAAAATGGATTCTTTAGCAATGATTCAAGCCTACACAGGCGTTGGTATTGGTTTAATTATTGGTTTAGGCGCTGCTGGTGCTTGTATCGGTATTGGTATTATGTGTGCTAGCTTTCTAGAAGGCGCTGCTCGTCAACCAGAAATGATTCCACAATTGCAAGGTAAAGTATTCTTGCTTCTAGGTTTGATCGATGCTTCTTTCATTATTGGCGTGGGTCTAGCCATGATGTTTGCATTCGCGAACCCATTATTAAGCGTAGTTGCTAAGTAATTAGCCTAAATAATTTAGTGGCAGGCAGGCTCATGCCTGGCGCAAATTAAACGACTTAAATATTGGAGTAAGTAATGAATATTAACTTTACACTTATCGCACAAGCCATTGCATTTGCTGTGTTGATCTGGTTCACAGTGAAGTTCGTTTGGCCGCCGCTGTTATCAGCCATTGAAACGCGCCAAAAAGAAATTGCTGATGGTTTGGCTGCGGCTTCTGAAGGCAGAAATGCGTTAGAAGTGGCTGCAAAAAAATCTGAAATCACTTTGAATGAAGCCAAACAAAAAGCCAGCGAAATCATAGGCCAAGCTGAGAAGCGTGGTTCACAAATCGTTGAAGACGCAAAAGGCGTGGCTAAGGCAGAAGGCGATCGCATCATTGCTGGTGCAAAAGCTGAAATTGAGCAAGAGATCAATCGTGCTAAAGAAGGCCTTCGTTCGCAAGTGTCTAGCTTAGCTGTCGCGGGTGCTGAAAAAATATTGCGTAAAGAAATCAACGCAAGTGCACACAGCGAGATGTTGGCTAAACTGGCAGCGGAGCTATAAGCATGGCTGAGATATCAACCATTGCAAGGCCTTACGCGGTTGCCGCCTTCAATCTTGCTAAGCAGCAAAAGGCCTTGGCTAAATGGTCTGAAATGTTAGGTTTTGCAGCGGCCGTCTCTAATGACGCGCAGATGCAAGCTTACATACAAGATCCAAAAGTAGTCAGCAGCGAACTGCAAGCAGCATTCTTAAAAGTGTGCGGCGATAAGCTAAATGAATACGGTCAAAACTTAATCAAGGTGTTGGTGGAATACCGCCGCCTGTCTGTATTGCCGGCAATTACCGATGCCTTCGAAGAACTCAAAGCCTTGGATGAGGGTAGCTTGGAAGCGGAAATTATTGCCGCGTCCAAACCCAGTGCGGCAGAAGTAAAAGATTTAGTAAAACGTTTAGAAGCGAAGTTTGGTAAAAAAATAGAAGCCAATGTTTCAGTGGATTCAGAACTCATAGGCGGCATTAAAATTATTGTTGGCGATACCGTGATAGACGCATCCGTCAAAAATCAGTTACAAAATTTAGCTTATACCCTTTCAGCATAAGCGACAGAACATTTTAGGCAAAGAATACATTAGGAGCCACAATGCAGTTATCTACATCAGAAATCAGTGAGCTGATTAAAAGCAGATTAGAAAATTTTTCTACTTCAGCTGAAGCACGTACACAAGGTACCGTAATTTCAGTAACCGACGGTATTGTTCGTATTCACGGCCTATCCAACGTGATGGCCGGCGAGATGATCGAATTCCCAGGCAATACCTTTGGTCTAGCGCTAAACTTAGAGCGTGACTCAGTGGGCGCCGTGGTTTTAGGTGACTACGAACACATTACTGAAGGTGACATTTGTAAATGTACTGGCCGTATTTTAGAGGTGCCAGTCGGTCCTGAATTAATCGGCCGTGTAGTGAATGCATTAGGTCAACCTATCGATGGTAAAGGTCCAGTCAATGCAAAAATGACGGACAAAATTGAAAAAGTGGCTCCAGGTGTGATTGCGCGTAAATCTGTTTCACAACCAGTGCAAACCGGTCTTAAATCCGTGGACTCCATGGTGCCAGTTGGCCGTGGTCAACGTGAATTGATTATTGGTGACCGTCAAACAGGTAAAACGGCAGTAGCGATTGATGCCATCATCAATCAAAAAGGTCAAAACATGACCTGTATCTACGTGGCGATTGGTCAGAAAGCCTCCACCATTGCTAACGTGGTGCGTAAATTAGAAGAAAACGGTGCCATGGCTTACACCATAGTGGTAGCGGCCGCCGCGTCTGACTCAGCCGCATTACAGTTCTTAGCACCTTACGCCGGTTGTACCATGGGCGAGTATTTCCGTGATCGCGGTGAAGATGCATTAATTGTTTACGATGATTTGACTAAACAAGCGATTGCTTACCGTCAAATTTCCTTGTTATTACGTCGTCCACCAGGTCGTGAAGCTTACCCAGGTGACGTGTTCTACATTCACTCACGTTTATTAGAGCGCGCTGCTCGTGTTAACGAAGAGTACGTAGAGAAATTCACCAACGGTGCCGTTAAAGGCAAAACAGGCTCATTAACCGCATTGCCAGTTATTGAAACGGCAGCCGGTGACGTGTCAGCGTTCGTTCCAACTAACGTGATCTCGATTACCGATGGTCAAATCTTCTTGGAAACCGACTTGTTCAACGCCGGTATTCGCCCTGCGATCAACGCTGGTATTTCAGTGTCTCGCGTGGGTGGTGCAGCGCAAACTAAAGTCATCAAAAAACTAGGCGGCGGCGTGCGTTTAGCGCTAGCTCAATACCGTGAATTGGCTGCGTTTGCCCAGTTCGCTTCCGATTTGGATGAAGCGACACGTAAACAATTGGATCGCGGTCGTATGTTTACTGAGTTGATGAAGCAAGCTCAATATGCCCCATTAAGCGTATCTAATATGGCCATCACCCTATTAGCCGCCAACAAAGGCTATTTTGATGACGTGCCTACCAATAAAGTATTGGCCTTTGAAAATGCATTGCACGGCTTTATGGCTTCTAAATACGCCAAATTAATGGCCGGTATTGAATCTAGCAAAGACTTAGCCGGTGATAACGAAAAAGCTGTTGAAGCCGCAATTCAGGACTTCAAAGCAACCAATGCATACTAATACCTAACTATTAGGACTAAAAATGGCTGGTAGTAAAGAGATTAGAACCAAGATCAAAAGTGTAGAAAATACACGTAAGATCACCAAGGCAATGGAAATGGTGGCCGCTTCTAAAATGCGTAAAGCGCAGGACAGAATGCGTGCTAGCCGTCCGTATGCCGAAAAAATTCGTAACGTAGCTGCGCATTTATCGTTTGCTAATCCAGAGTACAAACACCCTTACTTAGTTAAGCGTGATGTGGTTAAAAACATAGGTCTGATTGTTATCAGTTCAGACAAAGGTTTGTGCGGTGGCTTAAACACCAATATGCTGCGTTTGTCGGTTAACCAAATGAAAAGCTGGGAAGCGGAAGGTAAAGCCATCTCAGTTAGTGCAATTGGTAACAAGGGCTTCAGTTTCATGAACCGTGTTGGTGCGAATGTTAAATCGCACATAACTGGTTTGGGTGACGTGCCGCATTTAGAAACATTGATCGGTACCATTAAGGTCATGATGGATGCATATGAAGCCGGTGAAATTGATCAGCTTTATATCAGCTACACCAAGTTCATTAATACCATGAAGCAAGAGCCAGTGATGGAGCAATTGTTGCCTTTAAGTGGTGAGCAGCTTGGTAGCCCTAAAGGCCATTGGGATTACATCTATGAGCCAGAAGCAAAACCGGTGGTGGATCAATTAATGATGCGTTACGTTGAATCATTGGTTTACAACGCCGTCGCGGAAAACATGGCGTCCGAGCAATCGTCTCGTATGGTTGCAATGAAGTCGGCTTCGGATAATGCAAAAGAAGTGATTGGTGACTTGAAATTGGTATACAACAAAGCACGTCAAGCGGCCATTACCAAAGAGATTTCTGAAATCGTTGGTGGTGCAGCTGCAGTTTCATAATTTTTTAAGAATTTAATTACAATTCAACAGATAAGCTTGAATAGGATATAAAAATGAGTACAGTGAAAATTGGTAAAGTAGTGCAATGTATTGGTGCAGTGGTTGACGTTGAGTTTCCACGTGATCAAATGCCAAAAGTATTTGAAGCATTGATCATCGACGATGCATCAAGCCAAGCAGAAGCAGGCTTAACATTAGAAGTGCAACAGCAATTAGGTGATGGCATTGTCCGCACCATTGCCATGGGGTCTTCTGATGGTCTTGCACGTGGTACAGCTTTTAAATCAACCGGTGACCAAATTACTGTGCCAGTAGGCGTGGGTACTTTGGGCCGCATCATGGACGTGCTAGGCCGTCCTATCGATGAAGCGGGTCCAATTGATTGCGATGAGCGTCGTTCTATCCACCAAAAAGCACCAAGCTTTGAAGAGCTTTCTCCTTCAGTAGACTTGCTAGAAACAGGCATTAAAGTGATTGACTTGGTTTGCCCGTTTGCTAAAGGCGGTAAAGTGGGTCTGTTCGGTGGTGCCGGTGTGGGCAAAACCGTGAACATGTTGGAATTGATTAACAACATTGCTAAACAGCATTCAGGTTTATCTGTGTTTGCTGGTGTGGGTGAGCGTACTCGTGAAGGTAACGACTTCTACCATGAGATGGCAGAAGCGGGCGTAATTAAACTAGATAACATGAAAGAATCAAAAGTAGCCATGGTGTTCGGTCAAATGAACGAACCACCAGGCAACCGTTTACGCGTGGCCTTATCTGGCTTGACCATGGCGGAAAAATTCCGTGACGAAGGTCGCGATGTGTTGTTCTTCGTTGACAACATCTACCGTTATACCTTGGCCGGTACCGAAGTGTCTGCTTTGTTAGGCCGTATGCCTTCAGCCGTGGGATACCAACCAACCTTGGCCGATGAAATGGGCCGCTTACAAGAGCGTATTACTTCAACTAAAACAGGTTCTATTACCTCTATCCAAGCGGTTTACGTGCCTGCCGATGACTTGACTGACCCGTCACCAGCAACCACTTTCCAGCATTTGGACTCAACCGTTGTGTTGTCTCGTGATATTGCTTCATTGGGTATTTACCCAGCGGTGGATCCATTGGATTCAACTTCACGTCAGTTAGACCCATTGGTCGTCGGTGAAGAGCACTATAACGTTGCACGTAGCGTGCAACAAACATTGCAACGCTATAAAGAATTACGCGACATCATTGCGATTTTGGGTATGGACGAGTTGTCACCAGAAGATAAACTAGCTGTTGGCCGTGCACGAAAAATCCAACGTTTCTTATCACAACCATTCCACGTTGCTGAAGTGTTTACTGGCGCACCTGGTAAATACGTGCCATTGAAAGAAACCATCAAAGGCTTTAAAGCGATTGTAGCTGGTGAGTACGATCACCTACCTGAGCAAGCCTTCTACATGGTAGGCGGCATTGAAGAAGCAGTAGAAAAAGCAAAAACACTTAACTAATTGATGGTCGTTAGACTTTATATTTAGTTAATGGTTAAGGAAAAAAGATGGTAAATACTGTTCATATCGATGTAGTCAGTGCAGAAGCGAGCATTTTTGCTGGTGAGGCTGAGTTTATTGTGGTGCCAGCCAGTGCCGGTGAAGTGGGTATCTACCCAAATCACGCGCCCATGGTGACCAGCATTAAACCGGGAGCCTTGCGCATTAAAACCGCAGATAGCGCTGAAGAAACCCTGATCTTTCTATCCGGCGGTTTATTGGAAGTGCAACCGGGTTTGATCACTGTGCTAGCTGATACAGCGGTACGTGGTCACGATCTAGATGAAGCCAAAGCCATCGCGGCTAAAGCAGCAGCGGAAGAAGCGATGAAGAACCGTAGTTCGGATATGGATTACGCAAAAGCACAGGCAGAATTGTCTGAGGCCGTTGCGCAAATTCAAGCCATAGAGCGCTTACGCAAAAAAACACACTAGTTGTTAGGCGTTTGCACTAACCGCAAAAAAGGCAGCTTAGGCTGCCTTTTTTGTTATACTTTGCTTATAAAAATTAACGGCAGTTAAGCCTCAACTTCAAAAATGCCTAATCTAAATATAGTCATACTCGCGGCCGGAAAAGGTACGCGCATGCATTCCGATCTACCCAAAGTCTTGCATGAAGTGGGCGCTAAGCCAATATTAGGCCACGTCTTGGCGGCGGCTAAAGCATTGCAGCCGAGCAAAATTATTGTGGTCTACGGCTACGGTGGTGAGACAGTCAAAGCACAGTTTGAAAGTGAACCCATAGTATGGGTTAAGCAGGCAGAGCAATTAGGCACCGGCCATGCCGTGCAACAAGCGCTGCCGCATCTTGAAAAGGGCGCCACCACCTTAATTTTATTAGGCGATGTACCCTTGGTCGACAGTCGCAATTGCGAGAAATTAATTAATAAGGCCGCGGACACGCTGGCCATCTTATCCTTCATCAAAGCCGATCCAAGCGGTTATGGCCGCATAGTAAGAGATGGCAAGGCACACGTTGCGGCAATTGTGGAGCATAAAGATGCCACTGAAGCGCAGCGACAAATCAAAGAAGTGAACACTGGCATGATGGCCATGCCCAATAGCCTATTGGTGCAATGGCTAGCCAAGCTCAGCAACAACAATGCCCAGGGCGAATACTACTTAACCGATATCGTCGCGATGGCAGTTAAACAAGGCGTGGCTGTCCTAGCAGAAATCACTGAGGACGAATGGTCGGTAACCGGCATCAACGCAAAAAGTGATTTAGCGCAAATAGAGCGGGTATACCAACAGCGTTATGCGGAGCAATTATTAAAGCAAGGCGTGACCCTGAAAGACCCCAATCGCATTGACGTGCGCGGCGATCTGCAATGCGGTCGCGACGTGCAAATTGATGTTAATTGCTTGTTTGAAGGGCAGGTGGTGTTGGGTGATAGGGTAAAAATAGCACCCAATTGCGTGATTAAAAACGCCGTGATTGCTGCCGGTACCCAAATTGCTGCCTTCACCCATATAGACGATGC
>CALQUO020000011.1 GCA_943333775.2 Methylotenera oryzisoli | reverse complement strand
GGCGCAGTCGGCAGCAATTCATTAGCGCGTTTCAAATAGGCTTCGGCTTCGGCTTTTCTGCCCAAGCTAAATAACACGATGCCACTTTGCACCTGCGGTTTAAAGTAATCGGGTTGCATGTTGATGGCCCTGGCATACAAGGCTAAGGCGGCTTCCGGTTTTTTTTGCAGCAATGCCATGTCGGCCAGAAATTCTTGAAATTTGGCTTCGCGTGGTTCGCCGGCTATGGCTTGATTAATCAGTTGTTTGGCTTCTTCTAGATCCTTGTTAGCCAGGGCTTTAACCGCCTCGTCATAAGCTTTGTAGGCCGCTTGGGTGGATTTGAGTTTGCTGACTTTTTGCGCGTAAACGTCCTTGCCCATGTCGCCACCGGCACCCAATTGCATCAAGGTGCTCTTGTTAGCGGACACGCGTTGTGCGGAAGGGGGGTGGCTGGCAAATAAACCGTCTATAAAATTGCTCTTATGCTCGGCGCTTAAACGGACAAAGGTTTCTTGTAAGGTAACGGCGGCGGCCGGGTCGTAACCGGCTTTTTTCATGTAGCGCATGCCGTATAAATCCGATTCGCTTTCCGCATCGCGGCCGTATTTGGTGCTAACCAATTGCGCGCCTACTTGCGCACCACCGACGATTAAATTGGCGTAGTCGCTATTTTGCGCGCCTATGCCTACCGCTATCATGGCGCCTTGCAAGAGTATGCCGCGTTCCATGTCTTTAGCCCCATGCCTGGCGGCGGCATGCACCATCTCATGGCCCATGACGGCAGCCAATTCGGCCTCGCTGTTTAATTCGTAGAGCAGGCCGCGGTTGAATGCAATTTTACCGCCAGGCATGGCCCATGCGTTGGGGGTGGAGTCGTTGATGATGCTGAATTCATAAGGCAATTTGCGGTCGGATACGGCAGCCAATTTATTGCCCACGCTTTGCACGTAGGCGGTTAATTCTGGATCCAAGGTGTAATCGCCGCCTTGTGCTTGACGCGTGGGGCCGTAATTTTTTTTGCCTATGGCAATTTCTTGCGATTCCGAGACGAGTTGCAATTCCCTTTTTTTGGTTACCGGGTTGGTACCGCAGCCTGGCGTCAGCAAGCCCAGCGCGATGACTAGGCTAAGCAATGCTTGTTTAGTGGCAGGCTTGAGCAGATGGCATTTTAACATGGGGCATTCCTTGTTGGGCTAGCTAGGCTTGATAAAGGCCATGCTGTGCAATGTAATCGAGCACGCAGTCTGGCGTTAAATAGCGTGCCGACTGCTGGTTTGTTAATTGTTCACGTATAGCGCTAGAGGAAATCGTCAGGGGGGTAATGGCTTGCATGGTAATCAAGCCAGCCGTCGCACTTTGTAAATCCATGGCGTTTTCCGTGTAGTGGTCTTGTAAAAAAGTCACCAGCTCTGGATCTAAGCCGTTCGATACTTCACTGTCTGGCCTGGCTACTAGCGCTATGTGGCATAGCCGTATGATCTCTTGCCACTGATGCCAACGGTTAAATTGTTTAAAGGCGTCGCTGCCTATGAATAAGACCAAGCTGTCTTGCTCGCTTAGTTCGCTGCGCAAACTGCACAAGGTGTCTAGCGTGTAGGATGGACCTGTTCGCTTCAGTTCGCGTTCATCCAATTGGAAATCAGGGTTGTTGGCGATGGCGAGTTTCACCATGGCGCAGCGGTCTATGGCTGAAACGCTGGGTTGGCTTTTGAGTGGCGGCACGGCCGCCGGGATGAATTTGACGGTGTTCAATGCTAGGGCTTCCGCCAGCTCTTGCGCCATGCCTAAGTGGCCAAAATGGATGGGATCAAAAGTCCCGCCTAGCAAGCCTATGCGGGCCATTTATGCTCGAACTTGACCGTCGCCCAACACGATGTACTTGAGTGAGGTCAAGCCTTCCAAGCCGACTGGGCCGCGTGCATGCAATTTGTCGGTGGAGATGCCTATCTCCGCGCCTAAACCGTATTCAAAGCCATCGGCAAAACGGGTCGAAGCATTGACCATGACGCTGCTGGAATCAACTTCGCGTAAGAAGCGCCGGGCTTTGCTGTAATTTTCCGTGACGATGGCTTCGGTGTGCTGCGACGAGTGCTGGTTAATGTGCGCAATGGCCTCGTCTAAGCCGCTGACCACTTTGCAGGAAATAATCGCCGCCAAATACTCGGTGTAATAATCCTCTTCGCTGGCGGCTTTGGCTTGTTTGACCAAGGCGCAGGTTTCTTTGCAACCGCGAATTTCGATGCCGTGTTGGCTGAGCATGTCGGCTAGTTTAGGCAGCATGCTGGCCGCCACCGCTCTGGCAATCAACAACGATTCTGCCGTATTGCACGTACCCAAGCGCTGGGTTTTGCTGTTTTCCAGTATGCGCAAGGCTTTGTCAAAATCGGCGTCGTCATCGATGTAGACATGGCAATTGCCGTCCAAGTGTTTAATCACAGGGATTCTTGCTTCATTGCTAATGCGTTCTATTAAGCCCTTGCCGCCTCTAGGCACGATGACGTCCACGTAGTCTTTCATGGTGATCAATTCGCCCACGGCAGCTCGGTCGCTGGTTTCTATGACTTGCACGGCGCTACTGGGTAAACCGGCCGCGGCCAAGCCTTCTTGCACCAATTTGGCCAAGGCTTGATTACAATGCATGGCTTCGCTGCCCCCGCGTAAAATGGCGGCATTGCCGGATTTGATGCATAGGCCGGCGGCGTCTATGGTGACGTTAGGCCGTGCTTCGTAAATGATGCCTATCACCCCAAGTGGCACGCGCATTTTGCCAATCTGTATGCCGCTAGGACGGTATTTAAAATCGCTCATTTCCCCTATTGGGTCATCAAGCTTGGCGATTTGCGTTAAGCCTTCGGCCATGCCCTGTATGGATTTTTCCGTGATGCTGAGACGGTCTAGCATGGCTTCATCCAAGCCGTTGGCGCGAGCGTCAGTCAAGTCCAATTGGTTGGCGGCTAGAAGAGCGGTTTTTTCACGCAACAGGGCGCTGGCAATGTGCTGAAGGGCGGAGTTTTTTTTGTTGCTGTCTGCGCTGGCCATCAACCTCGATGCCGCACGGGCGGCCAGGCCAATTTCTTGCATGTATTTTTTTATGTCCATGATGGTTGTCTGCTCATGAGATTTGTTTGTATTGGATTATACTTTTTTATAGCAGACCTGCGTAGGCCTTAGCGTGCCCGCACTCCAGCCAAGCCAAAACATAGGCGAGAAATTTCTAACCAGGCGTCGCCCTGCATGACGCCTTTGGCAGTTTTATCGATGGCGGCTAATTTTTGGAGGGCTGCCTCCAATTGACGCAAGCTCAATCGGCTTAATGCACGTTTGACTAGGGCTTGGCGGTCTCCATAGATGCGCGCACTGGTCATGGCTTGCATAACATTTTCGCCACGCAATTCAGCTTGTTTGATGCGTAATAAAGGACGCAATACCCACATCAAGGGGCTCATCACGGCGACTGCATTTTCACCTTCATCCTGCAAGCCTTGCAAAATACGCACGGTGCGCGCGCTGTCGCCAGCTAGGACTGCTTCACCTAATTGAAACGCGTCGTAACGCGAAACGTTAAGCACCACTTGCCTTACGGCATCATCACTGAGCTCGCCCGCTGGGTGCAATAGCGCCAGTTTTTGCAGCTCTTGGTTGGCGGCGAGTAAATTGCCTTCAACTTGGTGGGCTAGGAATTCCAAAGTGGCTGCGCTTGCTTGTTGACCTTGCTGTGCCAGTCGCGCGCCTATCCATTTAGGCAGTTGGCTGGGCAGCACTTCTTCTAGGTTGATCAGTATGGCCTGTTTTTCTAGAGCGCTAAACCAAGCACTGCTTTTTGCCTCACGCTCTAATTTTGGCAAGATAATCAGTACGGTGGTATCGCTTAGAGGCTGGCTGGCTAAGGCTTGCAAGGCTTTCCCACCTTCCACACCGGGTTTGCCGTTGGGAACATTGATTTCCAATAAACGGCGACTGGCAAACAAGGAGATGGAAGCGCCGTAAGATGCAATTTGTTGCCAATTAAAGGCACGCTCCACTAATAAACTGTTGCGTTCATCAAAGCCTTGTAATCGCGCCGCTTGCCTAATGGCATCCAAGCATTCTCGATTTGCCAAGGGCTCGTCGCCCACCAGCACGTAAAGTGCTTGCAGGCCTTGCTTAAGATGAGCGGCTAATTGCGCTGGGGCGAGTTGCATGCTTAGGGTTGCAGCCGTTTGATGGCGGACAGTCGGCGCATGATTTCACGCACCACCTCGCTGTGCATGTCGGCATTGAGTTTGTTTTCCTCATCAAGTTTGGCCAGCAAGGCTTTGTCGTTATAGGAAAAATTACGTCGTGATTGCACGGTTTGCGCTTCGCTCCAAAGTGGGTTATTCGGCAGCCGAGTTCTAAAACTGACCTTGTAGACCAGCTCGAACTCCCTAACGGTACCGCCGCCGCTCAAGGACAGAATGCGCTTTTCATTGCTTTCGTTAATCAGTTCAAACAACAGCGCGGCGTCCTCTGTATTTTCGATTACTCTAATGCCGTTGCTTTTAAGGGTTTGCCGCAGTTCTCGGCTCATGCTCAAGCTGTTGCCTTGGATGGAAATGGTTTTGAAGGTGACCTCGCTCATGCCGCGCGGATGAAAGCCACAGCCAGTCATTAAAAGGCTGACTATGACTAGGCTGGCTAAGCTTATGTTTTTTACCTTGGCGTAGAGCAAACCGTGCATTCCTTGTTAAGACACCACCACGTTAATCAGTTTATTTGGCACCACGATGATTTTTCGGACTTGCAAAGGCGCTTCCATGAATTTTTGCACAAAGGGCTGTGCCAAGGCTAATTGTTCCAATTGCATTTTGGTTTCAGTTTTAGCCACAGTGAGGCTGCCGCGTAATTTGCCGTTCACTTGAATGACATATTCCACGATGTCTTGTTCCATGGCGGTGGGGTCAGCCAGCGGCCAAGAAGCGTCTAATATGTGGCTGCCTGGGCAGAGTTCGGCCCAAAGCGCTTGGCATACGTGCGGCACGATGGGCGAGAGTAAGAGCGCCACGTTTTGTAAGACTTCTTGTCGCACCTGGCGGCTTAGGGTTTGCGTGCATTCCATTTTCGCTAAGGCATTCATCAGTTCCATCACCGAGGAAATGGCAGTATTAAAACTGTGGCGTCGACCGTAATCGTCGGCCACTTTGTCTATGGTCTGATGCAATTGCAAACGCAGCGTTTTTAGTTCGACATTCAATTCGCCACTGCTGTAGGCGGCTGTCGTGCCCAGCGCCACGTGGTCGAAGACTGCTTTCCATAGACGGCGTAAGAAGCGGTGCGCCCCTTCAACGCCACTGTCGGCCCACTCCAAGCTTTGTTCGGGGGGTGCAGCAAACATCATGAACAACCTAGCCGTGTCGGCGCCGTAGGCATCGATTAAGGCTTGCGGGTCAACGGTGTTGCCTTTGGATTTACTCATTTTTGAGCCGTCTTTTAAGACCATGCCCTGCGTCAGCAAATTGGTAAATGGCTCGTCGTTGCTAATTAAACCGACATCACGCATCAGTTTGTTAAAGAAGCGCGCATACAGCAAATGCAGGATGGCGTGCTCTATGCCCCCTACGTATTGGTCGACTGGCAACCAATAGTTGGCGCGCTGATCAACCATGGCCGAATGGCTATCGAAACTCGCGTAGCGTGCAAAATACCAGGACGATTCAAAAAAGGTATCCAAGGTGTCGGTTTCACGTTGCGCTTTGGCGCCGCATTGTGGGCAACTGGTTTCATAGAAGCTGGGGTCTTTTTTGATGGGTGAGCCGACGCCATCCATGACCACGTCTTCAGGCAAGACCACCGGTAATTGCTCGGCTGGTACCGGCACTTCGCCGCAACTGGCGCAATGCACGATGGGAATAGGGCAGCCCCAGTAGCGTTGGCGCGACACGCCCCAATCGCGAAGACGAAATTGGCTACGTTTTTGCCCTAGGTTTTTTGCGCTAAGCGCGGTGGCGATGGCGTCGCTGGCTTGCGCAAAATTTAAACCATCAAATTCACCGGAGTTAAACAATAGGCCGTGTTCAGTCATGGGCAGGCTGTCTGCATCACTTTGTTTAATCACAGCTTTAATCGGCAATTGGTATTTTGTGGCAAATTCAAAATCACGCTCATCGTGTGCAGGCACAGCCATGACCGCGCCTTCGCCATAGCTAGCTAAGACGTAGTTGGCTACCCAAACTGGCAAGCGTTCGCCATTGAGTGGGTGGCTGACAAACAAGCTGGTGGCCATGCCTTTTTTCTCAGCGGTGGCAAGGTCAGCTTCGGCGACGCTGCCGCGTTTGCATTCGGCAATAAAAGCGGCCAAGTCTGGGTTGGTCAGTGCGGCTTGCGTGGCTAAGGCATGTTCAGCGGCCACCGCTACATAGCTTGCGCCCATCAAGGTGTCCGGACGCGTGGTGTAAACTTTTAGTTGGCCATCTTGACCCAGTAGCGGAAAAGCCACCTCGCAACCGTAGCTTTTGCCTATCCAATTGCGTTGCATGGTTTTGACTTGCTCAGGCCAACCGTCAAGTTGGTCTAAATCGCTCAGCAGTTCTTCTGCGTAGGCGGTGATTTTCATGAAGTATTGCGGGATGTCGCGCTTCTCCACCAAGGCGCCGCTGCGCCAACCGCGGCCATCTATGACTTGCTCATTGGCTAGCACGGTGCCATCTACTGGGTCCCAATTGACCGTAGCGGTTTTTTTGTAGATCAAGCCTTTTTTGTACAGCTCAGTAAACAACCACTGTTCCCAGCGGTAGTATTCCGGCGTGCACGTTGCGATTTCCCTATTCCAATCGACGCCCAAACCCAATTGTTTGAGCTGGGTTTTCATGTGCTCTATGTTTTCATAAGTCCATTTGGCCGGTGCGGTGTTGTGCTTAATGGCGGCATTTTCCGCCGGCAAACCAAACGCATCCCAACCCATAGGCTGCATAACGTTGTAGCCTTTCATTTTATGGAAACGACTCAAGACATCGCCTATGGTGTAATTGCGCACATGGCCCATGTGCAGGCGCCCAGAGGGGTAGGGAAACATGGATAAACAATAGTATTTTGGTTTATCGCTGCTCTCGCTGGCGGCAAAGGTTTGTTTGTTTGCCCATTCGTTTTGGGCGGCGCGTTCGATTTCTTGGAAGGGGTACTGCTGCTGCATAATTTAAGGCTTCATGGAATGTAATTTAATGGCTAGATTATACCTTTGGCCGTCCAATAATGCGATTTTTAGCTGGAATAATCGCGCGGCGATGCGCGCTTTAAGACGGCCTGACTAAAAGCGCTTGAGGCTTAATTGGTAGACGCTGTAGCCGATCAAAACGCCTAGGGTGTCAGCCAAACTGTCGTAAACGTCACCGTAGCGGCCAAGCTGCAGCAGGCTTTGCAGTAACTCTATGATTGCCCCATACAGGATTAAGCACAGTAAGATGGCAGTTAGGTGGCGTGGGAAAGCAAAGCAGCCGATTAGGGCCAATAAAGCAAAGGCCAAGACATGTTGGGCCTTATCCCAAAACAGCAGGGCTTGCGGCAAGGATGACCCCGGCATTAAACCCAGGAGCATTAGCAAGACCAGGCCAGCCCAAAAGCTTAATCTTAAGGCAGGCCTTAGCAAGGAGGCTGGTTTTGGCAAGGGTTGGTCTGGGCTAAAGCTTATTTAAGCGCAGCGAATATGCTATCGCGTATGGCGTTCATATCGCCCAAGCCGTTGACGAATACATGCTTAGGTGCACCGGCTGCGCCGCTGTTGGCCCAGTCCGCGTAGTATTTCACCAGTGGCTTGGTTTGACTGTGGTAGACATTGAGTCTGGTCATGACGGTTTCAGCGGCGTCGTCTGGGCGCTGCACCAAGTCTTCGCCGGTGATGTCGTCTTTGCCAGACACTTTGGGTGGGTTGAATTTGATGTGGTAAGTGCGACCGCTGGCTGGGTGGGAGCGACGACCGCTCATGCGCTCAACAATGGCGTCGTCGGGCACGTCAATTTCGACTACGTAGTCTATGACTACGCCGGCCTGTTTCATGGCCTCGGCCTGAGGTATGGTGCGCGGAAAACCGTCGAATAAAAAGCCGTTGGCGCAATCGGCTTCTTTAATGCGCTCGCTGACTAAGCCTATGATCACTGCATCCGGCACCAAACCACCACTGTCCATGAAAATTTTTGCTTCCAAACCCAAGGGGCTGCCGGCCTTAACAGCGGCACGCAACATGTCGCCGGTTGAGATTTGTGGAATGTTAAATTTTTCACGTAAGTAGGTAGCTTGAGTGCCTTTACCAGCACCAGGCGCGCCTAGAAGTATCATACGCATAAGGTCGTCCTAAATAAAGTTGGTTGAAAATGGATGCTGCAAGCCGAGCATTATATCAGCTCAGGTAATTGGCTATGGCGACAAAATCGGCCACGCTTAAATTTTCTGCTCGCTGTTGCGAGTCTATGTCTAGGGAGCTAAAGCCTTCATCTGCTAATAGGCCTTTGAGGGTATTACGCAAGGTCTTGCGGCGTTGAGAGAAAGCCGCCAACACGACTTTTGCAAACACGGCTTCATCTTTGGCGATAAAGGGTAGCGTGGTGTGGGGAACGCAGCGTACAAAAGCCGATTCCACTTTGGGTGCGGGCTCAAATGCGCCGGGTGGTACGGTGATTAAATAGTCCATGTGCAAGTGGTATTGCAGCATCACACTTAACCTGCCATAGGCCGACGTTGAAGGTTGCGCCACCATGCGTTCTACCACCTCTTTTTGAAGCATAAAGTGCATATCAGTGATGTGCGATACATTGGCCAGCAAGTGAAATAAGATAGGGGTGGAAATGTTGTAGGGTAGGTTGCCGGTGACGCGTAAGCCTTGGCCTAAGCTGCTGAAGTCGAATTTAAGGGCGTCAGCATTGTGTATGCTGATGTTGCTTTGCAAATAAGCTGGCTTGGCATACTCCGCCTGCATCCAAGCGATGATGTCACGGTCCACTTCCACCACATGCAGTTGCTTTATTTTTTGCAGCAAGGGCTTGGTCAACGCACCTAGCCCTGGGCCTATTTCCACCATGAGGTCGGCGGCTTGCGGCGCAATCGCCTCGACTAAGCTTTTGATGACGCCTTGGTCGGTGAGAAAATTTTGGCCAAAGCGTTTTTTTGCGACGTGTTTCATGGTTTATTGTTGTAAGGCTTCGCGTTGATGGCTGAGCTCTATGGCTAAATCTATGGCGGCCAACAAGCTGCCTATTTTGATGAGGCCTGCACCGGCTAGCGTTAAAGCGGTACCATGGTCGACTGAGGTGCGTATTATGGGTAAGCCCAGCGTGACGTTGACCCCATTGCCAAAGCTGGCATGCTTGAGCACAGGCAGCCCTTGGTCGTGGTACATGGCTAACACGGCATCCGCTTGTTGCAAATTACCAGGCGAAAATAATGTGTCGGCCGGCAAGGCGCCGATTAATTGCATGCCTTCGCTACGCAGTTTTGCTAAAACTGGGTTGATGATTTCAATTTCTTCTCGGCCCAAGTAGCCGTCTTCGCCGGCGTGCGGATTCAAACCCGCTACTAAGATGCGCGGTTGGGCAATGGCAAATTTAGCGATTAAATCCTCATGCAAGATGCGCAAGCAAGCCTCTAAGCTGGTCTGGGTAATGGCGGCTGGCACATCCTTGAGCGCTAAATGCGTGGTCGCAAGTGCCACGCGCATTCCACCGCCAACCAGCATCATGACAACTTGCGGAACGTGGCTTAATTCTGCTAAAAATTCCGTGTGACCGCTAAACACGATACCGGCAGCGTTGATAATACCCTTATGCACGGGCGCGGTGACAAGCGCATCAAACTCATGCTTTAAGCAGGCTAGCGTGCCGCTGCGCAAGCATTCGAGAACGTATGGGCTGTTCTTTGCATTGAGTACGCCGGGATCTGCGGTTTCTGGCAGCGCCTGATCCCAAACCGTCAGGCTGCCGTTACCAAAATGACGTTTGGGCTGATGTGCGGCATAACTTTGGGTGTGCAAAGGCAAGTTCAGCATGTCGGCGCGCGCTTCCAACATGGCGGCATTGCTGATGACCACCAGCTCGGCATCCAGTTTTTGCTGAGCCAACATCACGCACAAATCCGGACCTATGCCAGCAGGTTCACCAGCGCTGAGGAGGATTTTTGGTAAGAAGGGGGTCATGCGAGGACTGGACTTGGCAGAGCAAAAAGCTTGGCCGTATGGCGATTAAAATTTATCTTCAAGCCGAATTTCCACGTACGCGCGGTCACGCAATTCGCGTATCCAATCTTGGTAGGCTTCGTCGGCTTTTTTTGCACGGATTTCTTGGCGCGCTTTCAGTCTGGCGGCTTCTTTGCTCATGTCTTGGCTGCGACGTTCTATGACTTGAATTAGGTGCCAACCAAATTGCGTGAGTACCGGCATGCTGATTTGCAAGTCTTTCAGTTCGTTCATGGCTTTTTCAAACTGAGGCACGGTGTCACCTGGGTTGACCCAGTTTAAATCGCCGCCACTGGAGGCGGTACTGTCCTCGGAGTATTGCCTGGCCAAGGCTTCAAATTTTTCACCGTTATCCAAGCGTTCTTTGATGCCGTCAATTTTGAGTTTGCCGTCTTTTTCAGACATGATTTCCGACAGCTTGATTAAGATATGCCTGGCATGGGTTTGCTGTATGACCAAGGGCGAGTTGCCTCCGCGTTTGTTGTTCAATTTCAAGACATGGAAACCATTAGGGCTGCGCAGTGGAGCCGACACTTCGCCTACTTGCATGGCTCTTAGGGCATCGAGAAACAAGGCCGGCATTTGTGAGGCTTTTTTCCAACCTAGGCTGCCGCCTTCTAAGGCATTGGGGGCATCGGAAAAGCTGGCTGAGACTTTAGCGAAGCTCATGCCGGCTTTCAGTTCGGTGAGGGCGCTATCCACTTTGCTTTTGGCTTTTTGTATGTCTTCGGTTGCGCCTTCTTCTGGGGTGCGGATGAGTAAGTGGGCGATTTCGTACTCGTCTTGATTTTCATTATTGGCCGCTTGGCTGGTTAAAAAGTTATCGATTTCTGATTCGCTGACGTTGACGCGGCCATCCACTTCCCGCTCGCGCAAGCGTGCCAGGGTAATTTCATTGCGTATGTCTGCCCGAAATTTCGTCATGCTAACGCCGTCTTTGGCTAAGGCTTCAGTAAATTCAGCCAGACTCAATTGGTTTTGCTCAGCAATCCGACCTATGGTTTTGTCCAGTTGGTTGTCGTCAACTTTCAACCCGGTTTGAGCGGCGTATTGCAGTTGCAAGGTGTCGGTAATCAGGCGCTCTAAAATTTGTTTACGTAAAATCGCCTCAGCTGGCAATTCGGTGCCTTGTTTTTTAAATTGCGCCGTCACGGTCGCGATGCGGCTTTCCAGTTCTTGTTCGGTGACCACGGCTTGGTCAACGATGGCGACGATGCGATCTATCTTGACCACTTCGTCCGCTTGGGCGTTTAATTGGTAAGCCATGCCTAATCCGGCCAACAAAGCCATGAATTTAATAAAAGGTAGGTTAGAAATACGCAAAATAATCACTCGTGTTAAGGTTGTTTGTAAATGTCAGGGATGCGTCCTGAGTGCATATAGCCTGGTATGCTGCGTTCTATCACTTGCATAGGGTTAATGCCTATGGAAGCAATACCACCCAATTCCACTTGGAAAAATAAGGCATAAACATCACCCGAGGTGGCGGTGCTTATTTTATGCATTACCGTTCGCGTTTGCCAGCAACCAGCATCATACTCTAATCCCGCTAGCGTTTCGACGACCTGCTTGTCTAATAGTGAATAATTGACGCGAGCGATGCCGTACCAGCCTCGGCCCAGCGGCCATTGCCCGGATAAATCCACTTGCTCGAAGGAGTCTTGGCGGAAGCTGTAGCTGAGGTTTAAGGCCTTGCCGGGTTCGGGAGTGAAGCGACTGGTCAGCGTGGTGCTCACGAAGTTGTCTTTGTCGGTATTGTATTGCCAGAACGCATCGACGTTCCAGTGTGTTTTTAGGTTAGTGCTGAGCCCGGCTAATATGTCTGAGCTGTTGCTGCTCCGGTAAGCGCTTGGGTCGTTGTAATTCAGGGCCACTTTTTGATCGCTAAAGTAGTATCGTTGGCCGACAGTGGCGGACAGGCGTTGTGTGCCGCTTTCAGTTTCAATTAAACGGGCCGTTAAGGACAGGCTGAGCTGGTTGGCGTTATTGATTCTGTCGTTACCGTTAAACTGATTCTCGGCAAACAAGCTACTGAAGTTTAAGTCCGACTGGCTGGTGTCAAATACCGGCATGTCGGCTTGATTGACGTTGGGTATGTACAAGTAAAAAAGCCTGGGTTCTATGGTTTGTGTGTAAGCCCGATCGGCAATTTTAAAATCCCGATCGAAAAATAGGCCGCTGTCGAGGCTGACTATTGGTAAAGTCCTATGGTAATTGTTGCGATCGTTTGGGTCGTCATCCAAGCTGTAGCTGGTGTGATGCAAACCAAGCTTAGGCGTAAGGAAGCCGTAAGCTTGGCTCATGGGAAAACTTAGGCTGGGATACAACGTGGCACGGATGCCGGTGGCGGCAACAGGGGCTTTATGATTTTGATCAAACGCCACCAATTCGCTATACAGTTGACCGTAAACTGGGCCGTAAAATTTTTCGCCCATGAGGGACAATTGCGGCAGCCGTTGGTAAGGGTAAGAGCTTTGGTCTAGGGTTTGAAATTGTTGTGCCAAGGCATTAAAGCGCCAAGTGTCATCGGCGTAATCCACATTGAATTGTTGTGGCAAATTCACTCGGCTTGTGCTGGTAATAAGCGTGGATAGGTCGGAAAAATATTGGTCATCCGAGACGTTTTCAAAGCTGTACCCGGCTGACCAGCCTTGTTTAAATTGATGCTGATGCTTTAAATTGAGGTAATAGCGGTTTTTGCTATTTTGCTTGTCGTTGGGCAGATATTCTAGGTTGTCTATGCCAAAAAAATCTTCTTCCAGGTAGCGAAATTCGCCTTGCAATTGCAGGCCGCGCCGACTTAACACCCGACTGGTGATGGTGGCGTCTTTGTTAGGTGAAATGTTCCAATAATAGGGCACGGCCACTTCTACCCCGCTGTTCGACGTAGTGCCATAAGTGGGGGCCAATAGACCACTCTTGCGTTGGTCATTGTAAGAAAAGTTGAGCCATGGGGTATAGAGCACGGTCTTGCCCATGACTTCTAAGTAGGCATTTTTGGCGCTGCCCGATTCGGTGTAGTTGTTCAGTTTTAACTCGTCGGCTTTGATATACCAATCGTCCACGCCGGCTGCACAAGTCGTGTAGCGCGCATCCTTAAAGCGTTTGACATCTTCCCCCTCAAATAACACGCTTTTGGCATCGCCGCGGCCATGGGAGGTGAGTTTTTTTGAGCTAAAGGGAGTGCTTAGGTACAAAGAGCCTAATACGTCGGTGGCCGAGCTAATCGGTTTGATAGGGAAGTCCAGCGCGCTGGAATTGTTACCCATCAGTGTGGCATGTTCGGCCGATATGCGTTCCGAATTAACTGATGTTGTCTGGGCGGTTGACTTGGGAAGCATGGTGAAGCGGGCATTTTTAAATTCGCCCAATTGGCTAGACAATTGCAAGCGCAATTCCGAGCCTTCAATTTGAGCATTGTCCAAGTTGATAGCGACATTCCCGGTGACATGCAATTCATCGTTTTGCAAGTCGTAGTCTATGACTTCGCCGGACACGCTTTGTTGACCACGGCGCATGCTAGCGTGACCTGTTGCACGCATATTGCGCTCTAGGTGCAATTCCAGCTTATCCCCATCGATTAACACGCTGTCGTTTGCTTCAGCAGATTGGTCTGCTTGCGCAGGCAGCGCATAGCAAAAAAACGCCACCAACATAGGCCAGGAAAAACGCTGGCTTAGCATATGGTTGCGAGCTTTTGCAGGCTTGCTGCGTGGGCTAATTTGGAAGGCAAAAAAGTGGGCACAGGTGCTTAGCAGAGGTTTTATTTTAAGGATGGGTTTATCGATGCTAAAATCTCACAAATAGGGCCTTTTGGCAATCGATAACTGGGCATGACTGCCTGATTAATTGGCTTGCACCATGGCCGATTTGAAGTGAAAACAGCATAAAAAGTCATATTATATAACATTGGATACACCCTCGTGGACGACAGACAGCAACAACTGACTTTATGGCTTAATCGGGTCTTGCCATCGGTCAGTTTTACCCTCACTACGGCATCAGCCGATGCTAGTTTCAGGCGCTATTTTAGGGTGCATCTGGTGCAAGCCCATTTAGGCCATGCCAGTTTGATTGCCATGGACGCGCCACCGCCGCAAGAGGATTGCGCGCCCTTTGTTCGAATTGCCCAACTTTTTCTTGATGCTGGGCTGAATGTGCCGCAAGTTTTAGGACAAGACCTGACCCAGGGATTTTTATTATTAAGTGACCTGGGTGACGACACCTATTTATCGCAACTCAATGCACAAACTGTCGCGCCACTTTATCAGGCCGCAACCGACAGCTTGATTAAATTGCAGTTGGCTAGCCAGCCTAAGCAGTTGCCGGATTACGATGAGGCCTTGCTCACTCGTGAAATGCAGTTATTTCCGGATTGGTACGTGGCCAAGCAGCTCAATCTAAGCTTAAGCAACGAGCAGCAAACGTTGTTAAATAGCACCTTTGCCGTGCTTAACCGCAACGTCCTAGCTCAAGCTAAAGTTTACGTGCACCGTGACTTTCACTCGCGAAATTTAATGCTGACAGCACAAGACAATCCCGGGGTTTTGGATTTTCAGGATGCCGTCTACGGCCCCATTACTTACGATTTGGTATCCTTGTTAAAAGATGCCTACGTGGCCTGGGATGAAGAGCAAGTGATAGACAGTGCCGTTCGTTATTGGCAGCCAGCAAAAAAAGCCGGCTTGCCAGTGCCGCAAGATTTCAGTGAGTTTTACCGTGATTTCGAGTGGATGGGCGCGCAACGACACATCAAAGTTTTGGGTATCTTTGCTAGGCTCAGTTACAGGGATGGCAAGCATGCCTACTTAAATGATCAACCTTTGGTGATGGGGCAGTTACGTAAAGTGTGCGAACGCTATGTTGAATTAAGGCCCATGCTGCGTTTGCTTAATCAGTTAGAGAAAGTCACGCCGCAAGCCGGCTACACCTTTTAATGAAAGCGATGATATTGGCAGCCGGCCGAGGCGAGCGCATGCGACCCTTGACCGATTTCACCCCCAAACCTTTGCTGAAGGTGGGGGCTAAGCCGTTGATCGTTTGGCACTTGGAGCGCTTAGCCCAAGCCGGATTTAAAGAAGTGGTAATTAATCACGCGCATTTAGGTGGGCAAATTGAACAAGCCTTGGGCAACGGCAGTCTATGGTCTATGCACATACAATACAGCCCAGAACAACAAGCATTAGAAACCGCTGGCGGTATAGCTAAGGCGCTGCCGCTGTTAGGCGATCAGCCGTTTTTGGTGGTGAATGGCGACATCTACACTGAAATCGATTTTGCGCCATTGGCCAATTTGACGTGCAGCTTGTCCCCCAATTTAGCGCATTTGCTTATGGTGGACAACCCGCCGCAGCATCCGCAAGGGGACTTTGCTATCGTCGACGGGCACTTGTGCGAGAGCGGTGCGACCAAGCTGACTTTTTCCGGCATCGGCGTCTACCATCCCAGTTTGTTTGCCAGTTTGGAGAGTGGCCAAGCAGCCAAATTGGCCCCATTGTTGCGCGAGGCCATGGCGAAGCAATTAGCTACGGCAAGCTATTACGAGGGCGTTTGGCATGACATAGGCACGCCCGAGCGCTTGCACAATTTAGATCAACAATTGATGACGCATAGGCCTCTGGCCTAGGCCCTAATCGGACGGTATGCACATGAATCCAGCACCAGAAGAATTTAAAACCAGGCGGCAAACATTGCTCAGGGCCATCGGTGAGGGCGTCGCCATCATTCCAACCGCTGCAGAAGCTATACGCAATCGCGATAGCTACTACCCGTATCGCTTTGATAGCTCATTTTATTATTTAACTGGCTTCAAAGAACCGGAAGCGGTATTGCTGTTGGTGGGAGGAGATCAGCCCAAGTCCATCTTATTTTGCCGTGATAAAGACCCGGAGCGG
The DNA here is from genome assembly GCA_943333775.2 of Methylotenera oryzisoli. Taxonomy (GTDB): domain Bacteria; phylum Pseudomonadota; class Gammaproteobacteria; order Burkholderiales; family Methylophilaceae; genus Methylotenera; species Methylotenera profunda. Next base: position 5,333 of record CALQUO020000011.1, on the reverse strand, counting down.
GAGATTTGGGATGGCTTTCGTTATGGCCCTGCTGCCGCTTGCGAGCAATTTGGCTTTGATGAAGCCTACAGCATAGATGAACTGGACGCCAAATTACTGGTCCTGTTAGCCAATCAGCCTAAGGTGTATTTTAGCCTAGGCGTCAGTGCGCTGTGGGATGCGAAACTCACGGCGTGCTTGAACCATTTAAGTACCCAAGGCCGAAGTGGCGTGAGTGTGCCGGACGCTGTCTGCGACCCGCGCAAACTCATCGATGCCATGCGGCTTTATAAATCCCCGTTTGAACAAGCCATCATGCAGCAATCTGCCAATATAGCTGCAACGGCGCATAATCGCGCCATGCAGTTCGTTAAGCCGGGTACGATGGAATACCAGTTGGAAGCGGAATTTTTACATGAATTTTACCGCCAAGGGGCGCAGGCGCCTGCTTACACCAGCATCGTGGCGGGCGGTGCAAACGCCTGTACCTTGCATTACAACGCCAATAACGCGCCATTGCGTGACGGTGACTTGGTGTTAATTGACGCTGGTTGTGAGCTGGATGGCTACGCTTCCGACATCAGTCGTACCTTCCCGGTAAATAGTCGATTCAGTGGGCCACAAAAAGACCTCTATGAATTGGTCTTGGCGGCGCAAACTGCCGCCATCGCGCAAGTGGCACCAGGAAACGAATGGGATGCAGCCCACCAAGCCGCCTTAGCGGTATTGGTGCAAGGTTTTATCGATTTGAAACTGTGCCAGGGCAGCCCGCAAGCGGTGCTTGAAAGTGGCGACTACCGTCGCTTTTACATGCACCGAACCGGCCATTGGTTGGGCTTGGATGTTCACGATGTGGGGGACTACAAAGACCGCGACCAGCAATGGCTGCGCCTAGCGCCCGGCATGACCCTAACCGTTGAGCCCGGCTGTTACATTCGCCCTGCGGCCAACGTGCCTGAGCATTTTTGGAATACTGGCATACGCATAGAGGACGACGTCTTGGTCACCTCAACAGGTTGCGATGTGTTGACGGCCAAGGCTATTAAAACAGTGGCCGACATAGAGGACTTGATGCAGACCTCATGACGGCGCCCATCATTATCGTTGGTGGTGGGCCGGTGGGTGCCACCTTGGCCTTGTTGCTGGCGCAGCAGGGTAAGTCCGTTAACGTCATAGAAGCGCGCAAAAAAAACGATGCCTACCAAGAAAGCCGCGCCTTAGCCTTGTCTTTTGGCAGCCGTCGCATATTGGAGAAGCTAGGCATATGGACCGCGCTGGCACCTTTAGCCACCGCCATTAATAGCATACACGTTTCACAAAAAGGCAGCTTAGGTCGTTCATGGCTGCATGCCGCTGACTTGCAACAAGAAGCCTTGGGCTACGTGCTTTCCTACGGCGATTTAAGCCACGCCCTGAATGAAGCGATGAGTCAGCAGCCCTTAGTGCATGGTTTGTTTGAAGCCAATGCTGAGCAGATAGTGCACAGTGCGCAAGATGCCAGCGTTAGCTACACGCATCAAGGGCAAACCCTACATGTCACCAGTCCCTTGGTGGTGTTAGCCGATGGTGGGCGTAGCCTAGCTGAAATCGATGGGCTCACTAAGGAGGCCAAAGAGTATGGTCATGATGCCTTGATCAGCAAGGTGGAGGCCGAGTTGCCGCACGGCAACGTGGCTTACGAACGCTTTACCGAGCATGGCCCCCTAGCCTTGCTGCCCAATGGACCCACGGCTTTTTCCTTAGTTTGGACCGGCAAAGCCGATTACGTGGCGCAGTTGATGATGCTGTCTGACGATGATTTTTTAAGGCAATTTCATTTGCAGTTTGGCGACCGAGTAGGGCAATTCTTGAAAGTAGGGAAACGCCTGCGTTTTCCATTAAAACTGGCGCAATTAAAAGCCAAGGACGTGGCGCATTTGGTCGTGATAGGCAATGCCGCGCAGACCATGCACCCGGTCGCCGGCCAAGGCTTCAATGTCGGTTTGCGCGATGCCGTCTCGCTGGCCGCCAGCATACAAGCTTCCCCGCCCGCAAACTTAGGCGATGCCAGCATGCTGCAGATCTACCATGGTAGTCGCCAAAACGATAGCAAGCGCGGCTTATTGTTTACCGACTTTTTGGTCAATGTGTTTTCCAACGACTTGTTGGGTTTGCCTGCTATTAGAAGCACAGGTTTGGCTTTGTTTGATGTGATCAAACCGATAAAACGGCATTTGATTAAAAAAATGAGTTTTGGTAAATGACCATAGCCCCTAGCGAAAACCATGCACTATCACTAAGGGTGGACGTGACGGTAGTGGGGGCCGGCTTGGTGGGCTTGGCCGCTGCCTTGGCCTGCCATAAGGCGGGTTATAACGTGGCCCTGCTGGATAGCGGCCCAAGGCTAACTGAGGCCCAAGTTAATGCCGATGCCAATAGTCTTTCGGATACCAGTAGCCAGTGGGATGCCAGAATTTATGCCATTAGCCCAAATAATGCCAAATGGTTGGCCGAATTAGGAGCGTGGCCCTTGCTAGATAAAGCCCGCTTAGGTCAGATTAATGCCATGCAAATTTTTGCGGACGAAGTGCCCTTGAGCTTGGAGGCTGAAGATGAATCCGCTGATTGCCTGGCTTACGTGTTGGAATCTCGTGCCTTGGCGCAGTCCTTGCATGAACGCGTCAGCATGACTGGCATGCCTGTCCTGTTTAACGATGGTTGTACTGGTTTTGACAGCGCCACCACCACCTTGCATCTGGCCGATAAGCGCACCATACAAAGTGCCCTGGTGATTGCAGCCGATGGCAGTCAATCTTGGTTGCGCCAGCAATTGGGCATCAACGTCCAAAAAAAATCCTATGCGCAGCTTGGCATCGTGGCCAATTTTAGCGTGGCGCAGGGCCATGCGAATGTCGCTAGGCAATGGTTTACTAGCCACCGTCATGACGGTGGCACAATTCTGGCATGGTTGCCTTTATCCAACAACACTGTGTCCATCGTCTGGTCGGTGCCATTGGCTTATGCAGATGAATTGTTAGCCTTAAGCCCGACCGCATTTACTCAGGCAGTGATGCAAGCGGGTGAACAGGTATTGGGTGACATGCAGTTGCTCAGTCCGCCAGTGGCTTTTCCTTTGAGCCGGCAAACTTGTGAGCGCACCGTTCAAGACGGCGTGGTATTGGTAGGCGATGCCGCCCATCAAATTCATCCCATGGCAGGCCAAGGCGTTAACCTGGGTTTTAGAGACGTGATTGATTTGATGGCCAGCCTGCAAACAAAAAATTCCTATCAGAGCCTTGCCGACAGTCGGCTCTTAAAAGCTTATACTAGGCGTAGAAAAGCCGATGTTCTGAGCATGCAGTTACTTACTGACGGGCTTTTTCAGGTTTTTTCCAGTGCTAATCCAGTACTTAACAGCATTAGAAATACTGCATGGCGGGTGGCAAATCAAGGCCTCATTAAGAAAACGTTGCTGGCCTTTGCGCTCAAGCTTTAAGGTTTGGGTAAGCCTAGCTTGCCTCACCATTTAATTTAGGAAAATTATGATCAAAAAGTTAGTGGCATATGTCATTTTAAGCAGTCTCAGTGTTGCCGCCATGGCCGACGAAGCCAGCCTTAAAAAAGCCGTGGAAGCCGCCTACCCAAAGTTTAAAGTAGAAAGCGTCAGCAAAACCCCTTACCCGGGTTTGTATGAAGTGTTCATGGCGGGTCAAATTATCTACACCGACGAAAAAATGACCTTCTTGATTGCGGAAGGGCGTTTGGTCGATCCTAAATCCAGAAAAGATTTGACATCGGAGCGCATGGACGAGCTGACAAAGATAGACTTCGCTAAACTGCCCTTGGATCAAGCCATTAAGGTGGTGAAGGGTAACGGCAGCCGCAAGTTAGTGGTGTTCTCCGATGTGGATTGCCCGTATTGCAAACGCTTGGAGCAAAATGAGCTAAGCAACATTACGGACGTCACCGTCTACACCTTTCTCTACCCCATCGTGCAACTGCACCCGGATGCCGCGGCTAAATCTAAAGCCATCTGGTGTGCCAGCAATCGGGTGAAAGCATGGGACGATTGGATCTTGCGCAATCAACTGCCTAAAAACGCCGTCAATTGCGATGTACCTTTGGAGAAGGTCGGGGATTTGGCTAAATCATTGGATATAACCAGTACACCCACCTTAATTTTTGCCGATGGCAAGCGCATGTTAGGCGCGCAGCCGTATAAGGAAATTGAGCGGGCCATGCAAGCGGCTGCTAGGAAATAAACCTTCATGACCTAGGCGTTAAGCCACGGTATCCATTTTAAATATGAGTAGTACATAGCAATCACCCAGCCGCCTATTAGCATCCCAAGTTCCACCGCGCGACCTTGCGGCTATATATTACATATTAGCAATAATTTCATTGGCGAATTGGGCTGTGCCTACTTGGCTTGCGCCTTGCATTTCGCTGGCAAAATCGCCGGTCACGCGCTTGGCTAGGATGGCTTTGGCTACGCCTTGTAAGATCAAATCCGCCGCCTCTGTCCAGCCTAAATGACGCAACATCATTTCGGCAGAAAGGATGATGGAACTGGGGTTGGCTAAGTCTTTGCCGGCAATTTTTGGTGCCGTGCCATGTGTGGCTTCAAACATGGCAACGGTATCGCTTAGGTTAGCACCTGGGGCAATTCCTATGCCGCCCACTTGGGCTGCCAATGCGTCACTCATGTAGTCGCCATTTAAATTAAGGGTGGCCACCACGTCGTAGTCTTGCGGGTGCAATAAAATTTCTTGCAAGAAGGCATCGGCGATGCAGTCTTTAATGATCATGCCATTAGGCAATTTGCACCATGGGCCGCCGTCTATTTCGACTGCGCCAAATTCTTGTTTAGCCACTTCGTAGCCCCAGTCACGGAATCCGCCCTCGGTATATTTCATGATGTTTCCTTTATGGGCAATGGTCACCGAGCGCCTGTTGTTGTCTATGGCGTATTGTATGGCTTTACGTACCAAGCGTTTGCTGCCGTCTATGGACACAGGTTTGATGCCTATGGCTGAGGAATCGGGAAAGCGAATTTTTTTACGCATGCCCATGTCGCTGATAAATTGTATGACTTTTTTCACTTCGTCAGTGCCCGCTGCCCATTCTATGCCGGCATAAATGTCTTCGGTGTTTTCACGAAAAATAACCATATCGGTTTTTTCTGGGTGCTTAACCGGGCTGGGCACACCGGTAAAATATTGCACCGGGCGCAAGCAGACGTATAGATCCAATTCTTGGCGCAGCGAAACATTTAATGAGCGTATACCACCGCCAACCGGGGTGGTCAGTGGTCCTTTAATCGATACCACGTAGTCACGAACGGCTGCCATGGTTTCAGCCGGCAACCATTCGTT